>NZ_JAVRHN010000009.1:0-181119 GCF_031846645.1 Autumnicola psychrophila | reverse complement strand
TGAATTCTTCTTTTTATTAAATGATGGAGAAGTTCAATAAAGAATAAACTCTGCAATTATCGTTCTCAAAAATACGTGGTAAGGGAATATCTACTGTTGGAATCTACTTTTATAGAAGATCTGTGATCAGGATTGGAATTTCTGCTTGTCATCATGTTTTTTACCCTTCCGTCTTTATCAGCTCTCGCTGATAAATCCACCTTCCCTTGAAAAAAGGGAAGGAGCTAATCTTGCAAAGGAACTTGTTTGCAAAAATGTACACTCATGATTCCAAGAATGATGACTTAAAGATGACAAATATCGGCATGGAGTCTGTAGGGTTTGGGTTCCCTGTAACTTTGGTATTTGTTTAAAGGCGATGCCTCTAAAATTACAATTATCGATCTTTACCAGAATTTTGCGTGAGGGATAGGAGCGGCTACCGTGTAGCGCGGATAGCCCGGCCCGAAGGGCACGCCCAAATAAAAATTAGAAGCGTAGTTTTTTAGTCGAATAAGGCTTTCATCAATGTTATAATTCCTTTAAAAATAAAGAATATAGCGGCTGCAGCAACTACAATTCCGCCTATGAGGATTGGGATATATAAAGGTTTGTCCTGATTATTAAAAGCACTGAAAATAACAGAGGGTCCCACTACTATAAGCGGCATGGCTATTAAAAGATACTTAATTCCTTTTCCCAGGACATCGCGGTTGGTATGCTTCATATCATAACTTGTTTAATCTACAACATAAGTGGTGGTAGCGACCTCTGATAGTCGAAAATATCCAAGGGGATAGTTTTCCTGATTTGTCTGGTTCACAATATTACCTTTTAACGTCGCTGGCTTGGTCTCAAAAGGACCACCCGAATTTGTACCTATCTGTGCACGTAGCACAAAAAAATATTCATAATATGCCCTGGAAATACCAGCCATATCTATGAATATTTCATCCCCGGGTTCTATGTCTTCGTTGGAGTAATAACCGAAAATCTGGTTACCGTTACTGAATTGATCTTCATAGATTTCAAAGGTAGTTCTTTCTTCTTCAAACGAAAATAAATAGAAATTTTCGTCACTTGCAGGATCGGTATAATAGGTTTTAATTTCTACTTCGTCTCCCGCAAATCCGCCACCTGAAGTTTGTTCCACAAAATCTATGTCTACAACAGGTACCAGTCTTTCTGTAGCCATGTAAAGCTGATCGTTATATACGATGCTTAGCTGGTACTGCATACCAACAACAGGTTTAAAATCAGTGATTTGATAATATCCATCTTCGGTATGGTAGAAATCATATACTTCTCCCTGTTCATCTCTAATCTGGACCTCTGCATTGGTCACAGCCGGCACTTCGTCCTGATAATAAGGGGAGGTTGTTGTTAACCGGATAAATTGCACATTCCCTTGAGATCCTTTAATCCAATGGATAGAGGCATCTATAACAAGGCGTGGCTCACTTTCCTTTAAATCTATTTCTATCACATCTTCGCAGGAAAAAAGCAAAAACAGGATTGGAAGTAAGAATGATACTTTTATAACTCTTTTCATTTTAAAATTTAAAATTATAAGTAACAGAAGGAATTATCCCGAAGAGGGATAGCCTTACGGCCTCATTTCTCTGCGTGTCCAGATTTTCACGGAAGGAAATGGAATACGCATTTTTTCGGTTATAAATATTATATATTCCGAAATTCCATGAAGATTCATAAGATTTATTTCCATTTTTGTTGGGGGTGAGGGTTGCTGAAAGATCCATCCTGTGGTAAGCCGGCAGACGATTGCTGTTACGGCTTGCATATACCGGTACAGAAAGGTTCATATACTCATATATACCGTTAGGGTACGTAGTGGCTAAGCCAGTCTGGAACACAAAGTTGGCATTAAATTGCCATTTTTTATTCAGATCGTAAGAAGTGGTAAGACTTAAATCATGAGTTTTATCAAAATTTGTATTGTACCATTCTCCGTTATTTATTCCGGATTCATTTGGTGTGCGTCCGGGGGTTTGTTGTTCGGATCTTGAAAGGGTATACGCGAACCATCCTGTAAATTTTCCCGTATTCTTTTTCAGCAAAACCTCGAGTCCGTATGCCCTGGCCCTCCCGTTGAGGATTGCGGTTTCTATGGCATTATTGGCAATTAAATTGGCACCATTTAGATAATCAATCCGATTTTGGATTTTTTTGTAAAAGCTTTCTACTTCCAGGGAAAATGCACCATTATCTATGTTTCGAAAATATCCCACAGCTACCTGATCCAGGATTTGAGGTTCAATGTAAGGTCCGCTGGGCGTCCAGACATCTGTAGGAGTAGGGGAGCTGGTATTCGAAATAAGGTGCAAATACTGCGTCATACGGTTATAACTTCCTTTAACCGACTGGTTTTTGTTTAATTTATAGGAGATAGAAAATCTTGGTTCGATATTGAGAAAGGACTTAAGCACTTTGCTACGGCTATCACTGCGTACTCCAATTGGCGTGGCTTCGGAATAAATATCCTGAGCTTCGTTATATACCACCGGAAGATCATCTTCATAAAGATTCAATTCGTCCTGCCCTAAACGCAGGAAACTGCTAAGCCGCGCTCCATATTCGGCAGTAATTTTATCCGAAATATCATGTTCTACAGAAAAGTATAAAGCGTTTTCCAGGGCATATTTATTATTAAGTTTAAGGTAGTTAATACCAGAATCTTCATCGGTGGGTATGATTTCGCCGGGATTAAAGATGTAGTACGTGCTATGCAGCCCGTACTTTAGCTGGAACTGGTCGTTTAGATAATGGTTGAAATCATACTTCAAATTGATGTTCTTTATTCCGCTGTCCCAGTTAAACTGTACAAAATTCAGCTTTAGACCGTAGTAATAATCGCTGTAGATAAGCGATAAATTGCTGAAGAGATTATCCGAATTTAAGCGGTTCCACCTTAAATTGAAAACGGTATTGCCATACGTATTTTCAAAATTTTCACTAATATTAAAGACATCTCTTCCGAAATATCCGGAAAAAAGTAATTTATTTTTAGCATCAATTCTGTAATTCAGCTTCGTATTGAGATCGTAGAAATAAGCAGAATTTTCATTATCTGTTAACTTCAGAAACAAGTGTGCATAGGAACTTCTTCCGCCAATCAGGAAAGAACCTTTGTCTTTTACAATAGGACCTTCAGCCAACAGCCGACTGGAAATTATACCTATCCCTCCCTGTGCTTTAAATTCTTTACTATTGCCATCGCGCTGATAAATATCCAGAACCGAGGACACCCTGCCCCCGTACTTAGCGGGAATCCCTCCTTTGTATAGCTTTAGATCTTTTATCGCATCTGGATTAAATACAGAAAAGAAACCGAACAAATGGGAGGAATTAAATATTGTAGCTTCATCCAGAAGAATTAGATTTTGATCTGCAGCGCCTCCCCGTACATTAAATCCGGAAGAACCTTCACCTGCATTTGATACTCCGGGAAGTAGAAGCAAAGACTTTACTATATCCACTTCTCCAAAGACCACGGGTAATTTCTGAATGGTATTTATGGAAAGTTTGTTCACGCTCATCGCGGGACTTTCAATATCAATCCGTTCGATATCATCAGAAATAACTACTTCTTCCAGGCTTTCAGACGCTTCGGTCATTTCAAAATTAACCGAGATATTCTTGTTTAGATTTATTTGCCTGGAAATTGTTTGATATCCTATATAAGAAATCTGAATATTATAAGTGCCTTCCGGAAGCTTAATTGAAAAAAATCCATACTCATTAGTGACCACTC
This sequence comes from Autumnicola psychrophila, assembly GCF_031846645.1. Classification (NCBI taxonomy): domain Bacteria; kingdom Pseudomonadati; phylum Bacteroidota; class Flavobacteriia; order Flavobacteriales; family Flavobacteriaceae; genus Autumnicola; species Autumnicola psychrophila. The sequence goes on along the minus strand of NZ_JAVRHN010000009.1, from coordinate 177,368 downwards.
CGGCACTTTCTGAAGGGACAAGGACGTTTACGCCAATAAGTGTTTCATTGCTCGCGGCGTCTGTGATTGTACCGTTAATAACAAATGTTTCCTGGGCATCAACACTAAAAAATGATAAGCAGAATAGGAGAAGTAGCAGCTTTTGGATTTCCAATTTTTTCTGTAAAGATACATTACAGTGGTCTAACTAAAAAAGCTTTAGCATTTGTTGATAGCTAGTTTTCGATGAGAGCCAGCCTCTTCTTTTCTTTACCTGAAAACCGAAACAATAAAAGGAAACTTATGAACAAACAAAATAACAGTATGGTGGCCAAAGGAACCACACCCGGACTATGAAAAAGGCTAATTGCGAAAGAAGCCAGTGCTCCAAGTATCATCTTAAGACTTCCAATTAATGCTGAAGCTCTTCCGGCTTTAGTGGCAAAAGGCTCGAGGGAGAGTGCAGTGGTGTTGGGATTTTGAAAACCAAGTAAAAATAAGATGCAGAAGAGTAGCGCCACTGTAGCGTAGAAGTTTGGACCTGCTAAGCCGTTGAGCAAAAATAGAAGGGCCAAACCAACCAACAGGATACTATTAAAAAATGTAATCTCAAAAGTGGAAAATCTTTTGAGGAATAAACGATTTATCTGGCTTCCGAGAATTAGACCGGCCGCATTTATGCCAAACAACATCCCGAATTCCTTTTGAGTAAGATCAAAATTTCCCATAAAAAGTTTTGGAGCATCAGATATATAAGCGAACATGGCCCCAATCGTAAAACTTCCTGCCATAGAAAAACTCCAGAATTTTTCGTGGGTAAGAATATCCCAATACTTCTGAAGAACCGGACGTGCCCGTAATTGTACTTTTTTGTTAGGAACTACACTTTCCGGTAGAAATTTATACACACTTAGGATCATCAAAAAGCTGAATAGTGCCAAAAATAAGAAAATGGTTTTCCAGCCCAGGCTTTCAATAATAAAACTGCCAACAGTGGGAGCAATAATAGGAGCACCACCCATGATTAACATGAGAACAGATATTGCGCCGGCTACTTCGTTTACAGGAAATATGTCCCGGACTACAGCCTTTGCGGCAACCATCCCGGCGGCTGCACCTATGGCGAGAAAGAAACGTGATATGATTAACCACTCTAAATTTGGAGAGTAAAAACAGCTTACTGCAGCAAAAAAATATATGAACAGACCTGTTAACAAAGGGATCTTTCGTCCATATTTATCCATTATGGGACCATAAGCTAACTGTCCCAAAGAAATTCCTATGAAGTAACTGGTTAAAGTAAGCCCTACCTTGCCAATAGTGGTATTAAAATCCTCTGCTATTCTCGTGAAGCCGGGGAGGTATGCATCTATGGAAAAAGGACCCAGTGCAATGAGGGTTCCCAGAACTACCAGAATAATTGATTCTTTCTTTTTATTTCTTTCGCCTAACGGATTTTGCATCTTGCAAAGCTCGTAAATCAAAGGCTTCTAGAAAGGTGCCATTGGTTGTTTAACTTATTCTTAGTATGCTTATAAGGATATCGCAGTTTTTAAAAAATATCTTTTAAGAATTAGAAAGTTGTAAGGAAATAATTTAAACTTATGATAAAAGGATTCTTTCTATTTTCTAAAATTAATTAGGTTTTCCGCTTTTTAGAGAAACCTGCTTTACGAAAATTTTGTCTCTTACTTTGGATTGCAGTTTCAATAGTTTGAAAATATAACTGCGCGTGCGATTAAGAAAAAAATCCTGATTATTTTGGATCCATTCCGGATGCTTATCTTTTAGAGAAGAAAATAATGTCGCTTTTGCCTGCCTGACATAAAAATGATTTCTGATCTTCAATTTTTCTGATATTGCCTCGTCAATCAAGCTCCAGCTTTTAATGTAGTTATCTATGCCTTCTTTTGTGTCTCTTTGAGTGCTTATGCGATTTCCGCTTCCAGTGCGGTAGAGCACGTAAGCTTCTGGACAAAAAATTATTTCTGAAGCATTCAATATTACGCGGCTGAAAAATTCCCCATCCTGGTTTATTTTTAATCTACTGTTCCATACTCCCGATTTTTTGATTAATAACCGGGGCACTAAATATGCCTGTATAGGTAGATAGGTAAACCATTTTGCAAAACGGTTAAGGATTTCTACAGGGTTCTTTGTACTGAAGTGAAGTAAGAAGCCAGTCCTTCATATAAACGGGGATGCTCCCACTTGGGTTTCAATCCGCCCCATTTGCAGGTGGCAAGGCTCAGCGGAGAGGCTTTCTGTAATTTTTCTAGCTGAATTTCAAATTTGTTTAAGCCAAGTACATCATCAGAATCAAGAAACTGTATATACTCCCCTGAAGATTTTTCGATCCCGATGTTTCTGCAGGTACATGCCCCTTTTTCTCTGGTTTCTGGTCTTTGAAAGTATTTAAAACGCCTGTCCTGGAGATAGTTTTTCAGTACTTCTGAAGTATTATCTGTAGAGCCGTCATCAATAATTAGGCATTCCCAGTCTCTAAAAGTCTGATTGTGTACCGAATCCAGAGTCTCACTTATAATATGAGCCCTGTTAAAAGTGGGAATTATTACTGTGATTTTTGGATTCAAAAGATGGTTTTTAATTTTGCCGAAGTTTTCAGGAAATAATAGTTAAGCAAAGACATCCTGGAATGAAAGAAGTCAGGATATTGTCTGATAACGGTCGGATTATATTTCTTCATACGTTTATAAAAATTCAATTTCGCCTGCCTTACAAGAACGTGATTTTTCACTCCGGTACAATTAAAAATTGTGCTGTCATTAAGCGTCCATGCTTTTATGTAACTGGCTATACCTTTCTCACTTAACTGACCATTTAAACGATTGCCCGCTCCTTGTTTATATACTGCGTAAGTGCGGGAAGAGAAAAGAATTTCAGAACTATTTAGGATCATACGGCATAGAAATTCCCCATCGTCGCTAACCGTCAACTCTTCATTCCAGTTTCCGGCTTTTTCTATAAGGGATTTTGGAAGAAGGTAGACATGTAGCGGGAAGTAAGTAAATTCTTTTCCAAAGGTTTTTAGCAACTGTTGGGGGTTTCCAGTACTGTAATAGGTGGGGATTTTTTCATGAATCTTAGCGGCTTCCCACTCAGGTTCCAATCTTCCCCATTTTGAAGTTGATATGGCATATGGTATAGATTTTTTTAGGATATCTGTTTGTTCTTCCAGTTTATTTTCAGCAACTAAATCATCAGAATCAAGAAACTGAATAAAGGTTCCTTTTGCTTTTTCCAGTCCTATATTACGACAGGAAGCTGCACCTTTCTTTCTCTGGAGAGGCCGTTGAAGATAAATAAATCTGGAATCTCCCGACAATTTTTTCTTTAGAAATTCTTCTGTTCCATCTGTAGAGCCATCGTCAACAATAATACATTCCCAGTTCCTGAATGTCTGATTAACTATACAATCAATAGTTTCTCCAATCGTATGAGCACGATTAAAAGTTGGAATAATAACAGAAACTTCGGGTTTCATCTTATACAGTTTGTTAATTTTTTATTTAAATATGATAAATAAAAAAAGGCTGTCCTGAATTACTTTACCGTCTGTTCTGCTTAAGATGACGATAATTGGCAATTTCGGACAGCCTCTTTAAGAGTAACTATTTCAGAATTTTAATTAGCCAAAATCTGGTTGAGCGTTTCACTGGGCCTCATGGCCTGAGAGGTTAACTTGTCATCTGGTTTATAATAGCCTCCAATATTTACAGAAGACCCCTGAGCATCATTTAACTCTTTTACAATTTCGTCTTCTTTTATCTCCAGGACTCTTGCTACTTTTTCAAAATATTCCTTCATTTCAGAATCTTTATCCTGCTTAGACAATGCCTGTGCCCAGTAAAGTGCAAGATAGAAATGACTTCCCCTGTTATCCAATTCATTTACTTTACGGGAAGGTGATTTTCTATTATCCAAAAATTTATCTGTTGCATCGTCCAGGGCTTCAGCTAAAATAAGCGCCTTTTTGTTGTCGTACTTTTGACCGGCATGTTCCAGAGAAACTGCCAGGGCAAGAAATTCTCCTAAAGAATCCCATCTCAAATGACCTTCTTCAACAAATTGTTGAACGTGCTTAGGGGCAGATCCACCAGCACCAGTTTCAAATAAACCACCGCCATTCATAAGAGGTACAATGGAAAGCATTTTTGCACTTGTTCCTAATTCGAGAATTGGAAATAAATCTGTTAAATAATCCCGAAGAACATTTCCGGTCACAGAAACAGTATCTTTTCCATCTTTTACTCTGCGAAGAGTATATTCTGTTGCTTCAACAGGAGACATTATTTTAATGTCCAGCCCTTCTGTATCATGTTCGGGCAGGTATTTCTGAACTTTTTCGATCAATTGTGCGTCATGAGCTCTTTCATTATCAAGCCAAAAGACTGTAGGATCACCCGTAGCCCGTGCACGGTTTACGGCAAGTTTTACCCAATCCCGTACAGGAGCATCTTTTACCTGGCACATTCTCCAGATATCTCCTTCTTCAACGTCATGCTCGAGAAGAACTTCTCCTGCATTATTGACAACCCTTACTGTTCCTTTTCCGGGAATTTCAAAAGTTTTGTCATGAGAACCGTATTCTTCAGCCTTTTGTGCCATTAAACCAACATTAGGAACAGTTCCCATTGTGGAAGGATCAAAAGCTCCATTCTTTTTACAGAAATCTATAGTAGCCGAGTATACTCCGGCATAGCTACTATCAGGAATAACCGCTTTCGTATCCTGTTGTTTCCCTTCTGCATTCCACATCTGGCCCGATGTTCTAATCATAGCGGGCATAGAGGCATCAATAATTACATCACTTGGTACGTGAAGGTTTGTAATTCCTTTATCAGAATTAACCATGGCAAGGTCTGGACCGTCTTTTAAATCTGACTGGATATCCGCTTCAATTTTCTCTTTTTTGTCTGCAGGGAGTTTGTCCAGCGCGCTCAGGATATCTCCTAAACCACTATTGGGATCGGCACCTGCTCCTTTAAGATCGTCCCCATACTTCTGAAATATATCCTGAAAAAATACTTTCACTGCATGGCCAAAAATAATAGGATCAGAAACCTTCATCATGGTAGCTTTCATATGCAGAGAGAAAAGCACATCTTTATCTTTAGCGTCCTGAACCTGTTTTTTTAGAAATTCAACAAGCGCTTTTCTGCTCATTACAGCAGCATCAATAATTTCGCCTGTCAGTAAATTAATATTGTCTTTTAGTAATTTTTTCTCGCCAGAATCTGAAGTGAATTCTATGGAAACATTTCCTTCTTTGGCTATGGTAACAGACTTTTCAGTATGTCTGAAATCACCCGCGTCCATTGTGGCAACATGAGTCTTGGAATCTGAACTCCATTCCCCCATTTTGTGAGGATTCTTCTTTGCGAAATTCTTGACAGCTTTAGGGGCACGTCTGTCAGAATTTCCTTCTCGCAACACAGGATTTACGGCACTACCTTTTACCTTATCATATTTAAACCTGATTTTTGTTTCTTCCTCTGAAGAAAGTTCATCAGGATAGTTGGGAATATTGTAACCATTTTCCTGAAGTTCCTTTATAGCTGCTTTTAACTGAGGAATAGAAGCACTTATGTTTGGAAGCTTTATGATATTTGCTTCAGGTTTTTTTGCAAGTTCGCCTAGTTCTGCGAGGGCATCGGAAACTTTTTGGTCGTCTTTTAAATATTCCGGAAACTGAGAAAGAATTCTTCCTGCAAGGGAAATATCTTTTGTTTCAAGATCTATATTAGCTGTTTTTGTAAATTTTTGCACAATTGGAAGAAAAGAATAAGTGGCCAGTGCGGGAGCCTCATCTGTTTTGGTATAAATAATTTTTGTTTGTTGTGCCATTTTTATGTGTTTTTTATAATGAGATTATTTAGCAAACGCCCCGGTTTTCACCAGAGCGTCCTCAACCCCCGCAATATAACATATTTAAGGCTTTTTTCATAGCGTGGAAAGGCTAAAAGCTTCCTAAATTAGAGGAAATAAAAAAGCCATTTCATCTTAGTAGCTAAAATGAAATGGCTTCTACTGAAATAATTTCTTATCACCCGGATTTTCCTTAGAAGCTTGAAGCAACATAGGTGGAAATTATTTCATCCGGAACAGTGTTTTAGCTTATAAAGTAAAAATGCTCCGGTAAGGGTTTTTATCTTTCAAACTATTTTTGGCATTGCAAAAAATGAACGTTATATAGAAGATAAAAACCGGATGTAAAGACTTTAATCCTTTACACAGGATTCAGGATATCTCAGAAAATCCTTTTGTCATTCCCTTGAAGTTGAATTCCTTAATCTAAAAGTAATACAAAACTTCTTCTCTAAAAAGAATTTTAGCTTTTCCTTAACCAATTTGTTGTCAACCAGTTATAGACGCGGTTTATTTACATTTGTTCAAAAAAAAAGCCTCCGAAATTTCGGAGGCTTTGGACTTTAGATAGGAATTATTCAGTAACTGCCCTGTAAGCATTCACTCTTCCGTGTCCGTAGTAAACACTTTGTCCATTACTAACGATATTATCTGCGGTCTTATAGATTTGTTTAGTGATTTCATGAGGATCCATTTCCCCGCCATTTCCACCAATAACAAGAGCAGCAATTCCAGATACATGAGGCGCAGCCATACTCGTGCCTGCACTCCAGTAAAGAGCGCCACCACTACCTGCGCTTAGGATGTTATCATAAACAGAGACATCACCGTCACCTCCCGGTGCTGCTACATCTATTAATGATCTTCCATGATTTGTATAACTTGCAGGTACGTCGTAGTCTGTATACTCTGCAAGATAATCATAGCCTTCCGGTGCTGTTGCCGATACTGTAATAACATTGTTAAGACCTCCGGGAATATTAATCCATGATCCATCCCCGTCAGCATTGTGAGCATCATTTCCTGCAGAAGCCACTAAGGTTACTCCGCTTTTATAAGCATAGTCTATAGCTCTTTGCTGAAGATGAATAATTTCCTGTATGTATTTTGGTGAAACACGATATGCATTACCATCAGCGTCTACTAATTTTCCATTCTTATAAAAATTAGCACCTAAACTCATATTTATAACATCAGCATCATTATTTGCAGCATAAATGATTCCGGCATTAATCCAACTGAAAGCCCCGCTTCCGGAATATTCGGAAAGAACCTTAACGGCAACCAATTCTGCATCGGGGGCCACTCCAATTAATCCCACTCCATTTCGAACTGCAGCAATAGTTCCTGCTACGTGTGTACCATGATTAAAATATTGTCCTGGTCTTATATTCCAGTCCTCTTCCGGTACAAAAGAAGCAGAAAGGCTGGTATTAAGATTTGCAGCAATTTCAACATGATCTGCATCTATTCCTGAATCCAGAACAAACACATTTGCTCCCTGCCCTGTGAAGCCCGCATTCCATGCTTCAGGTGCATCTATAGCATCTAATCCCCAAAGGTAATCGTAAAAATAGTATGGCTCAGAATCTCCAATACTCGGTGGATTTGCTTCTACACCTATATTTGAAGGGATCCATTTTATTTCATAGTCTGGTATAACTGAGACTACTCCCTTTTTCTTCATTGCATTTTTTACAAAATCAGCATCTTTGGAATTAACTATAACTGCTCCAATTTCAGGAATAGTATAAATTATTTCATTCGCGCCTTTTTTTACTTCATTTTCAAAGCTTTTAGTAACTTCATTACTTTCCGAAATCACGATGTAGTTTTTAAACGGAGCTTCAGATAGTTGAGAAAAATCCTCATCAAGCTCTGTCTCTACGCTTTCAGACTCACAAGAAACCCCAAACAGGCCCAGTAAACAAACAGCAAGTGCCACTTTCAATCCTTTAAATTTCTTTCTCATAAAAAATGATTTTTAGAATATTATTATTGAATAAAGCCGAATGTAGAAAAATAACTGGTTGTTTTAGATTTTTTAATACTGGATTCTTAAGAAAGGTTCATTTGGAGCAAGAATTATTTTAAAAACAGCAATTAATGGAAGCAGAATTGCAATAAAAGGCAGTTAAACAAAAAAGCCCCCGAAATTTCGGAGGCTTTGTAAAATATAAAAGAAATTACTTTCTCTTTTGTTCTTTAATACGGGCTTTTTTACCGGTAAGTTCTCTAAAGTAATAGATTCTTGCCCTTCTAACTTTACCTCTTTTATTAACTTCAATCTTCTGGATTGCTGGTAAGTTTAGAGGAAAAATACGCTCAACCCCAACAGTACCACTCATTTTTCTAATGGTGAAAGTTTGAGATGCTCCAGTTCCTCTTTTTTGGATTACAACTCCTCTAAAGAACTGAGTACGGGTTTTTTGCCCTTCCTTAATTTCGTAATAAACTGTAATTGTGTCCCCTGCTGAAAATTCAGGTAGATCTTTCTTTGTAACGAATTCGTCCTGAACGTACTTAATTAACGATTCCATGTTTCCTGGTTTAAAGTGTTTTCTGAAATAACATTCACGATTTTCGCCAGAGGTTATTTTAGAATGAGTGCAAAAGTAAATATTTTAATTTTAAATACAAGTACTGGAGTTCGTTATTTTTCATACTCATCAAGTAAGTCCGGACGTAAATTCCTGGTGCGTAGATAAGCCTGTTCTTCGCGCCATTCTTCAATCTTAGAAAAGTTACCTGATGTTAATATTTCGGGTACCTGCCAGCCATTGTAATCTGCAGGTCTCGTGTAAACTGGCGGGGCCAGTAAATTATCCTGAAATGAATCGGTTAGGGCAGAAGTTTCATTTCCCAAAACTCCAGGGATAAGTCTTATTAGAGCGTCACATAAAACTGCTGCACCCAGCTCACCACCTGAAAGAACATAATCACCTATAGAAATTTCTTTGGTAATAAAGTGATCCCGGACTCTCTGATCCACACCCTTATAGTGTCCACAGAGTATAATGATATTATCAAATAAAGAAAGTTTATTTGCCAATTTTTGATTTAGCCTTTCCCCATCGGGAGTCATATAAATTACTTCATCATATTCCCTTTCTGATTTTAGTCCGGAAATACATTTATCTATAGGCTCCACCATCATAACCATTCCTGCGCCTCCACCAAACTGGTAATCATCAATTTGCTTATAATTATCTGTGACATAATCCCGCAAATTGTGAAGATGAAGTTCTACATGACCTTTGTCTATGGCGCGTTTTAAAATAGATGCTTCAAATGGACTTTTTAAAATATCGGGAACCACCGTAATAATGTCAATGCGCATAGCTAATGTTTTTTAAAAAAAAAGTGAAGACTAGAGGATTAATCAGATGTTGATAACCTCTTAAGTACTAGAAGATGATTTATTGCGCTCATCCTGCAGTAACCTTCCCAGTCGCTGTTCCTTTTCAAGAGCTTTGGCGCGGTATGCATCAAATTCATTCTCAGTTTCTTTAAGTCTTTGCCTTGCTTCCTTCGTGGTGGTGTGGGAGCTTTTATATCTATAGATAAAAAATAAAAGCGCAAGAATAAGAAGACCTACAACACTCCACATGACAGTTTTATAACCTGCCTTACTGAAGGGTATTCCTAAAAAGGTGATAGCATCCTTTTCATTATTTACTCTTTCCAGATCAGCTTCAGTGTCCTGCAGCTGGATTTCAAATTCTTCCAACTCCTGATTTTGTCTGTCAATTGTATTTTCCTGAGTTGTAATTTCATTTCTAAGCTCATCGATATATTCAGAAGTAGTGTTTCGCAGTTCTATTAACTGATCATATTCTACCACTTTATATCCCTGATAATTATTAGAGGTTTCGATAAGTTCATCAAACTCTGCTCTGATTGGCTGATTATTCTGAAGACTGTCCTGAGCTTTCACTTGCGTTACAAGGGCAAGAAAAAGCAAAAAAGTTAAAAAATTTTTGTTCATTTTTCTAGAGGTTTCATTTTTTGGTTCTATCACACAACGCTCCCTCAAAAAAGTTATTGCCGATAAATTTTCCCGGGTGCAAATTTCCTGAAAAAGAATGGATTTGCAAACAGGTATAATCTTTAATATAGTTCATTCTTCTTTAGTAGCAGATTTACTTGAATGGATGTGCACCTTTTCCAAGAATTTGCCGGGGAACGTCTGTTTGAAGGTTTTTTAATACGAGAGCAATTAGTAATTGAAAGCTCAACCAAGAATGGTATGATAGAGTCTTTAACCTGACTACCGGGCCGGTCAATGTTAAAATTTCTGTTGCGCAAATTTCTTTTGAAAAGAGTGAGAAATATCTGTCTATAATTCAAATTCAAACGAGATCTAAATGTTCCTTTTAATTAAGTCATGATCTTTTGGGGCGCTTTAGAATGATTATAAAAAAAAGCTCCCTTAAAAAAGGGAGCTGTAAATATTCTATCTAATAAGTAATTATCTCCAGACAATTCTTTGTTTTTCACCACTTTCATCAATAAATGTCACCACGATGGGATCTGAACTTCTTTTATCTTCAATCACTCTTTCAACGTCCTTAATGTTATGGACTTTTTTATTATTGATTTCGGTTATAATTTTACCCGCCAATTCATCTGCGGGAATATCATTCCTTAAGATCTGGTTTATTTTCACTCCATGCTCAGTATTGTACCCGCGCAACTCTTCTTTGGATGCGTTAGCTACTTCAAGGCCAATGGACTTAATCCTATAGGATTCATATTTTGTGAGGGTTACAGTTACTTCCCGCTCCCGGCCATCTCTCAAAAAGGTCACTTCTACCTGGTCATTGGGACGCTTGGAATTAATATACCCGGTAAGGTCAGAGAATTTATTGATCTGAATGTTATCTATCTTCCGTATAATATCATTTTCTTTTATTCCTGCGTTTTCAGCACCACTTCCCGGACTCACTACTGCTACGTACACTCCCTGAGTAGTATTAAGACCTAACTCTTTAACGGCACGCGGGGTAACGCTTCCTCCCTTAATACCTAATATTCCTTGTTGAACATCGCCATATTCCATAATATCTTCAACGATCTTTCGGGCATTATTAGAAGGAACAGCAAAGGCGTACCCAACATAGCTTCCGGTTTTGGAGGTGATTGCGGTATTAATACCTATTAATTCGCCGTTTATATTCACTAATGCACCACCGCTGTTTCCGGGATTTATTGCGGCATCTGTTTGTATAAATGATTGAGGAATGGCATCTGCAGGATTAAGATCTCTTGCTTTTGCGCTCACAATCCCGGCAGTCACAGTGGACTTCAAATTAAAGGGGTTTCCTACTGCCAGTACCCATTCTCCCAGTTTTACATTATTAGAGTTACCAAAGGGAATGTATTCCAGACCTTCAGCATCAACTTTCAATAGCGCAATATCTGATGCCTTGTCTGTTCCTATAACTTCTGCTGTATAAGTCTGGTTATTATTAAGGGTAACTTCAAGTTCGCTTGCCCCTTCAATAACATGATTGTTTGTAACGATATATCCGTCAGGAGTAATGATAACTCCAGATCCTGCTCCCTGAACGGCCTTTCCTTCACTTCTGCCTCCTCCGTAATAAAATTCAAACGGATTTCTTGCTCCGTTAAAAACTGCCACGTTTTTCACATGGACTACTGCATGAACTGTTTTTTCTGCTGCTTCGGTGAAGTCGGCATTAGTTCCATAACTTCTGTTTTCTGCATAATTTGCCGGAATAAAGTTACTGGTCTCTTCTGTAGAAGGAAGTGGAAGGTTAGATGAAATTTCTTCTTCTTCAAGAAATAATTTGTAACTGCCTAAGGTAAGGGCTCCTCCTAAAACAGAAACAATGAGTAAACTTGCTAATTTTTTCATATTTCTGATCATGTATTTGTAATTAAACGATTAAAATAAAATTTTTAGTGTGCTTGATTTTCAGCTTTAACGATCCTTTAACGCCACATGAAATCTTACGGTTTATTGTATATTTGTGCCCGTTTTAAAATAAGATTATGAAAATCCAGTTTTATAAATATCAAGGCACCGGTAATGATTTTGTGATGATTGATAATCGTCAGAAAGTACTTTTCAAAAAAGATACCAAACTTATAAAGAAGCTTTGCGATCGTAAATTTGGCATAGGAGCTGACGGATTAATTCTTCTTGAAAATCCTGATGTGAAAGGTGATGACTTTAAAATGGTTTACTTTAATTCCGATGGTAACGAAAGTAGTATGTGTGGTAATGGCGGGAGGTGCCTCGTAGCTTTTGCCAGATTTCTTGGTGTTATAGAAAATGAGGCTGTTTTTACCGCAATAGATGGTCCGCATAAAGCTACGGTCAAGGATGGTGAAGTGAGCCTTCAGATGCAAAATGTAAACGAAATCAGGAAGTTTGGAAACGTTTCCTTTTTAGATACAGGTTCGCCACACCATATTGTCTTTACCAAAAACGTAAAAGACCTTAAGGTTAAGGAGGAAGGTGCCGCAATAAGATTTTCCGATGTCTATGTCGCCAGTGGCGGGACAAATGTAAATTTTGTTGAAGCTCAGGAAGACGATACTTTCCTGGTGCGTACCTATGAGCGGGGAGTAGAAGATGAGACTTTGTCTTGTGGAACGGGAGTTACTGCTGTAGCTATAGCTGCGAATGCTACTGGCAGAACCACAGGTAGTACAGTAAAGCTTATTGTTCCCGGTGGAGAACTTTCTGTTTCTTTTGAAAAAGGAGGGGACGATGATTATAAAAATATCTGGCTGACCGGACCGGCAGAACAAGTTTTTAAAGGGGAAATCGAATGCTAACATTAGAGGGGGATAAAGTTTATCTACGAGCGCTGGAGCCGGAAGATCTGGACTTTGTTCATCAACTCGAAAACACTGAGGATTTTTGGGAAATTAGTGCTACGCAAGTTCCTTATTCCAGGTTTATGATAAAAAAATACCTGGAAAATGCACACCGCGATATTTACGATTACAGGCAATTACGTCTGGTAATTTGCACCATTCAGCATAAAGCTATAGGCTTAATAGATATTTTTGATCTGGAGCCAAAAGACCGTAGGGCAGCTATAGGAATTCTAATTTCTGAAGCTACCGATCGCGGGAAGGGGTATGGAGCAGAGAGTCTTTCTTTAATATGTAACTACTGCTTTAAGCACCTTGCACTGCACCAGGTTTATGCTAATGTTACCGACGGAAATCTCGCCAGCCTTAAACTTTTTGAAAAAAAAGGCTTTAGAAAAGTAGGAGTTAAAAAGGAATGGAATTTTCTTAACGGCAGCTTTAAAGATGAAATCTTGTATCAACTTATAAACAATGTCTAAAAAATCTATAATACTGGTCTTAGCTATAGCACTTGTAGTTGTTCTTTCAGGTATTGGCTACTATGCCTACACTAGCGTGTTTTCTTCAAATACAAATTTTTCTGAAGAACAGGCTGTGGTGTATATTCCCACAGGAGTCGGCTACAACACCGTATTGGATAGTATCCAGCCTTTGCTGAAGAATACAGAATCTTTTGAAATGGTAGCCGACAAGAAAGGATATAAATTAAATATCCGTCCAGGCCGCTATATTCTGAAAAGGAACATGAACAATAATGAAATTGTGAATGTGCTGCGCAGTGGGAATACGCCGGTTAAAGTACGGTTTAACAATCAGGAGCGACTGGAAAATCTGGCGGGAAGGGTTGCAAAGCAAATAGAAGCGGATAGTTTAGAATTACTTCAGGCCATGAAGGATCAGGAGTTTTTAGCTGAAAATGAGTTGTCTGAAAGAGAGGCCCTTTCTTTATATATTCCGAATCAATATGAATTTTATTGGAATACTTCAGCTGAAGAATTTAGACAAAGAATGCTGCAGGAGTACAACAGATTTTGGACAGAGGAAAGGTTGAAAAAAGCTGAGAAAATAAATCTCACCCCATCCCAGGTGATGGTATTAGCTTCCATAGTTCAGAAAGAAACGGCAAAGGTAGACGAACGACCGAAAGTAGCAGGGGTTTATATGAATCGTTACAAAAACGGCTGGAAACTGGATGCAGATCCTACAGTTATTTATGCAATAAAAGACGTCACACAGAAGTTTGATACCATTATAAAGCGAGTTTTGTATAAAGACCTGGAGCTGGATTCTCCTTACAATACATATCTCTACAAAGAACTTCCTCCTGGGCCGATAACAATGCCCGATATTTCATCTATAGATGCTGTTCTGAATTATCAGGATCATGACTACTTCTTTTTTGTGGCAGATGTGGAAAACTTCGGCTACCATAAATTTGCAGAGACATTAGCACAGCATAATCGCAATAAAAGGGATTATGTAAGGTGGATTAACAAGCAGGGAATTAGAAGATAATCTGGATTTTGGCTGGATGTCTTTAACATACCTATAAGGCTTACTCTTCTACAAAGCTATTTGTTTGTTAAACTCCCGGCGTATTTAATCTTACGTTAACTAGTTGTATATCAAATTAGTAAAAAAAGTTGTACATTTGCGTCGCAAAATTGAAGGGGGCATATTGGGTTCTTTTTAGCTTAAAGCCGTTAACTCTTCAGAAATAAAATATTATGCAAAAAAGAAAGAAAATCGCGAAAATTTCAATTTTACCGGCAATTGCAGGTACTATGTTTTTCAGTTTTTCTACAAAGGATGCAGCTAAGCTGGACCTGGAAAGTTTTTCCACTGCAAACCTGGAACTGGATTACACAGTTGAGCCATTGCTGGAAGACGAAGCATTTGAAGAGGTTCATTTGGCAAACCTGCCAAAACTAGGAAAATCTTATTTGGGATTTAAAGAAGCATTGGGATTTAAAGAATCCCGAAGCAATTATAAGTCCGTTAATGAATACGGCTATATGGGCAAGTACCAGTTTGGAAAAGGAACTCTAGATCTTATTGGTATTTATAACACTCAGGAGTTTATGAATTCCCCTGCACTTCAGGAGGCTGCTTTTTACGCAAATGCTTCCAGAAATAAGTGGATCTTAATTCGTGATATTAAGAGATTTGAAGGTAAAACTATTAATGGTGTAGAGGTAACCGAATCTGGAATCCTTGCGGCCGCGCATCTGGCTGGTCCAGGCAGCGTGAAAAAATACCTTAGAAGCTGGGGAGCTCACGCTTTTAGCGATGCCTTTGGTACAAGTATTAAAAATTATATGAAAAAATTCGGAGGATACGATACTTCTTTTATCCATCCGGAAAAGAGAGCAAAGGCAGTTTTACCAACCGCCTAGAAATCTTTTTGAATAATAAATATAGTGGGCCTTTTATGAAGGTCCACTTTTGTTTTAGACCAATCACTAATAGATTTAGTAATAATATATTCGGAATGAAGCGTGAGATCACAGGCAATGCATAATCGTGTGCCGGGATGCAGGTTTTGCTGCATATCTTCCAGCAGCTTATTATTGCGATAAGGAGTTTCAATAAAAATTTGCGCCTGATTCCTTTCTGCAGAAATCCTTTCGAGGTTTTTCAGTTCGTGCTTGCGTTCTTTTTTATCGATAGGTAGATATCCGTGAAAAGTGAAGCCCTGGCCGTTCATTCCACTCCCCATCAATGCAAGTAAAATAGAAGATGGTCCTACCAGTGGTACCACCTGTATATTTTCCTGGTGTGCCAGCTTTACAATTTCAGCTCCAGGATCTGCTACGCCGGGACACCCGGCTTCACTCATTAAACCAACATTTTGTCCTTCTTTACAGGCTTTCAGGTAAGACGGGAGTGCAGATGCTTCTGTAAATTTATTAAGTACATGTAGTTTCAAAGACTGCTGACTCTTACCAGCAACTATTTTTTTAATTGCCCTTCTGGCTGTCTTTTCATTTTCTACAATATACTCGTCTGTTTCTTCAATAATCTTTTTAATATGAAGAGGAAGCACTTCCAAAGGATTGGAATCTCCAAGGGTTGTCGGGATCATATATAGTTTCCCGTGATATTTAAATGAAGAGTCAGGCATATTATTTTAAATCCAGGCGCCGGGCTATAGCTTCACAAGCTTCTTCCAGCATTTTATAAACGTTTTCAAAACCTTCGTCACCTCCGTGGTAAGGGTCAGGTACGTCTACATTTTCTCCGGGAAAAATTTCATTTAGAATAAGCTGTACCTTTTCTTCATCGTCCTTGTTTTCAGTAAGAGAAAGGATATCCCGATAATTGGCATTATCCATTACGAAAATATGATCAAATTCTTCAAAATTTGAAACATCAAACTGCCTGCACTTCTGGTCGGTAATATCGATCCTGTACTTCCTTCCTACAGCAATAGATCGGTCATCAGGCGCGCCGCCTACGTGATAACTTCCGGTTCCTGCGGAATCTATAAAAACCTTTTTAGGATCTGTTTTAGATTTTAATATTCCTTCGGCCAAAGGTGATCTGCAAATATTGCCGAGGCAAACCATTAAAATTTTGGTTTTCATTTGTGTTTTTCTTTTTCAGATCTCTTCAAAAGCCAAAAAAATCCGGTTTATGCTTTAGGAGAAGCTTATATAGTTAACTTCTTATTTAAATCTTCAACAAATTTCTTGAATTGCTTATCGGTTGCTGCAAGGTTATCTACTGTTTTGCAGGCGTGAAGTACTGTTGCATGATCTCTGCTTCCAATTTGGGATCCTATGCTGGCAAGAGAAGCTTTAGTAAACTTTTTAGCAAAGAACATGGCTATTTGCCTCGCCTGTACGATGTGTCTTTTTCGGGTTTTTGACTGTAGGGTATCCACATCCATCTGGAAGTAATCACTCACTACTTTTTGAATGTAATCTATAGAAACTTCGCGCTTTGTGTTTTTTACGTAATTGTCCACGATCTTTTTAGCAAGATCTAGCGTAATATCTTTCTTGTTAAAAGAAGAGTGGGCAATAAGGGAAATTATCGCACCTTCTAATTCACGAATGTTAGTTTTAATATTATTCGCAAGAAATTCAACAATATCTTCGGGCATTTCTACGCCGTCGCGATAAAGCTTATTTTTTATAATAGAAACCCTGGTTTCAAAATCTGGATTTTGAAGTTCTGCGGACAGTCCCCACTTAAACC
Organism: Autumnicola psychrophila; assembly: GCF_031846645.1. Taxonomy (NCBI): domain Bacteria; kingdom Pseudomonadati; phylum Bacteroidota; class Flavobacteriia; order Flavobacteriales; family Flavobacteriaceae; genus Autumnicola; species Autumnicola psychrophila. The sequence continues at coordinate 160,445 of NZ_JAVRHN010000009.1, read as the reverse complement.
GGGATAAAAGTCGTTGTTCAATATCCTGCATATCCACAGGCGCTTTATCACTTGTCAAAATCACCTGCTTTCCATTTTGGTGCAGATGGTTAAAGATGTGGAAAAATACATCCTGAGTTCCTGCTTTTCCGGAGAGAAGCTGGATATCATCGACGATTAGCACATCTATGATCTGGTAGAAATGAATAAAATCATTCCTGTTATTCTTTTTTACAGACTCAATGTACTGCTGCGTAAATTTTTCTGCAGAAATATATAAAACGGTTTTTTCCGGATATTTATCTTTTATTTCCACCCCAATAGCGTGTGCCAGGTGTGTTTTTCCCAAACCAACACCTCCAAAGATCAACAGCGGATTAAAAGAAGTGCCTCCAGGCTTATTGGCAACAGCCATTCCAGCAGAACGCGCAAGCCTGTTAGAATCGCCTTCCAGAAAATTGTCGAAACTATAGCTTGGATTAAGCTGAGATTCAATTTTTACGTTTCTTATTCCCGGAATTATAAACGGATTTTTGAGTTCGGGATTCCTGTTTTTGATAGGAACATCTACTTCCTGTGAAGACATCTGGCTTCTTTGACTACTCGGTATCTTTTCAGTAAAAGGCAATTTGTTACCATAGGTATTTTCCATCTTGATAACATACACCAGTTTTGCTTTTTCACCCAATTCCCGTGTAAGGGAAACTTTTAATAATTTTACGTAATGTTCTTCCAGCCATTCATAGAAAAATTTGGAAGGTACCTGAATGCTAAGAGCACAATCGGTAAGTTTTACAGCTTGTATCGGTTCAAACCAGGTTTTATAAGCCTGAGGTGTAATGTTATCCTTGATAAAAGCTAGACAGCTATTCCAAACTGATTGCGCAGTTTCCGACATGCTTATTTTGACTTATTAATAGGTTAGTAGAAAGTTCAAATTCGTGGTACAGGGAAGCGTCGCTTTCCGTACTTAGGCAGAACAAATATGTGAACAAATTACCTGAAAAAAAAATCCTTTTAGGGTTGAATTTTAAGTAAAATTTACGCATACTTCCTTTCAAGTTTGAAAGTACAAAACCTCATCCAATTACACTATATTTTAAGCTATGAAATCCCACATCACTCATGTTAAAGTTCGCTATGCAGAAACCGACCAGATGGGTGTGGTTCATCATGGTAATTATGCACAATATCTCGAAATAGCCCGTATAGATTGGCTTTCAGAGCTTGGCATCTCTTATAAAAGCATGGAAGCTAACGGAATTATGCTGCCTGTTTACGAAATTTCTTTCAAATTTCTTAAGTCTGCCACCTTTGATGAAAATTTAAAAATTGAAATCCGTCTGAAGGAAAAACCCGGCGTAAAAATCGCTTTTGACTATTCCATTTTTAATGAGAGGCAAGAGCTGATTACAACTGCAAACACTGTTCTCGTTTTTATGGATACAATCACAAAAAGACCTATAAAATGTCCGGAAAATATTCTTGAAAAATTAGGTTTTTAAAGATTAAGTTCTTTGATCTCAACTTTGTATGTAGAATTAAATTTTTGGAAAATTTCTTCGGCTTCGTTTTTCCTAACCGAAAGAAATATCTTACAATCCAGTTCAAGTTTTTGATCAATGACATTTAGATTGTTTTCTTTAATAATTCTCATTACCGTATTCATTTCGGGATAATCGAATTTTACCACAAAAACACGGTCTATACTTCGGGTAATCATTTCTGAAGCTTCCAGAGCTAGTTGTGCAGCGGTTTTGTAGGCATTAATAAGTCCGCCCACGCCCAATTTTACTCCGCCAAAATAACGAACCACCACAATCAGGATATTGGTCACCTCAAAAGACTGGATTTGTCCGTAAATAGGCATCCCGGCAGAGTTTGAAGGTTCCCCGTCGTCGTTTGCACGGTAGTGGATATCTTCCTTCCCCAACTGCCATGCATAGCACCAGTGACGGGCTTTATGGTGCTTTGTTTTTAATTCTTCCAGGTGTGTGCTTATCTCCTCTTCAGTTTTCACCGGAAAAGCATAGCCGAAGAATTTTGAATTCCGGTCTTTAAACAACACTTCTTCAGAAGGTTTTGTAATGCTTTTATAGGTGTCTTTCATTTTTAATAGTTAATGCCGATAATTGCCAATTTAAGGCTTCAGCTTTGGGAAACCAAAATTATACTAAGCACCGCCAGTCCAATCCCAACCCAGTTTTTCTTTATAAGTTTTTCATGGAAAAATACAATTCCCAGTAAAGTAGAAATACTTACTATCCCTACGTTGTTCATGGTGAAAATGGAAGAACTGTCAAATCCCGGGCTGCGCAGCGCCATTACCAGGAAGTAAATTGAAAAGAAATTAGGGATTCCCAATGCAATTCCGCCTAAGATGTTCTTAAATGTGATTTTTAAGCCGCCTGTAATGGCCTGAAAAAGTAAAATACATGTTCCAATTATTCCTGCAATAGCAAAAATTGTGGAGGAGAAGAGGCCAACATCAGTTTCTGCAACATAATTGGTTTCCAGAAATTTTATAGTCGCATCTATTATTCCGCTTCCAAAAAAAACCAAAAGCGGAAAGATCAGGTTTTTCTTTTCTATACTTATGCCATCTTTTTTCTTAATAGAGGTTAGATAAACCGAAATTAAAGCCAGAAATATACCAATGATTTTTAAAATTCCGGTGCTTTCGTTGTAGAGGAAGATGCCAAACAAAACCGGTATTGCCACCGACATTTTTGTGGCTACAGAAACCACTGAAAGTCCGCTCTTTTGAGTGGTAACTGCCGCCAGGTAAAAAACTCCAATGAACATCGCCCCCAGTAACAAAGTTCCCGGAAACCACAATTCCGAAGACACCCTCGAAATATCAAAGTTTTTAATATAGCCAAAAAATCCAACGGTGCAGGCGATGTAGTAATTAACAATAATTGCCTGTAGTGTATTTATCCCGAATTTGGTGTAGAGTTTAAACACTACAAAAATAACGCTGGAGGATAAAATACTTAGCAGGAGGTAGATCAAAACAATTCCTGCTTAGTGGTAAAGAGATCAATTACATCCTCGCGGGTAGGTTCAATATTCCAGGTATGGATTCCTAATGCCTTTGCAGCATCGGTATTTTCCTTAGTGTCATCTATAAAAAGACATTCTTCAGGTTTTAGCTGGTGTTTTTTCAGTACAAATTCATAAATCTCTGCGTCCGGTTTTCTGAAATTGATCTCATGAGAGAGGTAAAACGCATCAAAACATTTTCTGAATTCCGTAAAAAACGGAACATTCTTCTCCACCCAATCAATGTGAATTTCATTAGTGTTGCTTAACAGGATAAGCTGAAAATCTTTTTCTTCGGAAACTTTTTTAATAAAATCGAAGCGGTACCGTGGGAAATCCACCAGGATTGCATTCCAGGATTTCAGCATTTGCTCTTTACTAAGCGCTTTATATTCTGAACAATAAGCGGAAACAAAATCATCAGAAGAAATTAATCCTTTCTCATACTGAAGGTTTTTTGCAAGTACATTTTCACTCAATGCCGAAATTTGGCAATTTTCGAGCTCCTTTGCAGTGGCGGCTTTATCCAGGTTAATAAATACATCCCCAAAATCAAATATTATAGTTTTAATCATTAATGTAAAATTTTAAATTATCGTCACCAATTTCCTGTTCGTGTATCAACTTTCCCTTTAGTTTCGGACTATCTATTCCTGAATTAAATGTTGCTTTACCCGTAAAAACCCTTGCTTCATCCCACAACCCAGCATCTATAAAACTCTGAATTGTTCGCGCGCCACCTTCAATAATAACAGATTGTAATTCATTTTGATAAAGTACCTCACAAATTTGCGGTGCAATCTCTTTCCCGAAATCCAGCTCTTTCAAAATAAGATTTTCATGATTTTGAAGGGAACCCGGGTCAATTTCTGAAGAATAAGAATTTGGCTTTTCCGTGAAAACAATGGTTTTCACACTACCATCAAGTACGGCAGATTTTTTGGGAATCCTGCCGCTGCGATCAAGGACAACTCGTACAGGATCGGGGCCCTTCCACAGCCGTGTATTCAATTTCGGGTTGTCTGCAATTACAGTATTTGTTCCTACAAGGATAGCCTGTTCTTCTGCTCTCCATTTGTGCACCAGTTGCCTGGAAGTAGAGCCGGTAATCCATACCGGTTCCCGGTTGTCTTTGCTTTCGGGAGCAATAAATCCGTCGCTGGTCTGCGCCCATTTCAGGATAATATAAGGTCGTCTTTCCTGGTGAAAAGTAAAAAAGCGTTTGTTAAGTTCCCGGCACTCTTTTTCCAAAATACCTACTGCAACTTCGCAGCCGGCGTCCATCAGCTTTTTAATGCCTCTTCCGGCTACTTTGGCGAAAGGATCTACTGTGCCAATCACTACTTTCTTAATTCCTTTGGCGATAATTAAATCACTGCAGGGTGGAGTTTTACCAAAATGACTGCAGGGTTCCAGGCTCACATAAATGGTGCTTTGCGGTAAAAGGGATTCATCTGCAACAGCATTAATGGCATTTACCTCGGCATGGGGCAGGCCTGCTTTTTGATGCCAGCCTTCGCCAATTATCTTGTTTTTATGAACAACCACACTGCCTACCATGGGATTTGGATAGGTACTCCCAAAGCCATTGCGGGCAAGGCTTATACACCTTTTTATATATTTTTCATGTATCTTCACAAACCCAAAAATAAGATTAATAAGTAAGAATGACAGCTTTGAAAATTCGTAAAATTCAACCAAAAGACAATCAGGAAGTTGCTAAAGTGATAAGAGAAGTTTTAGTTGAAATGGGTGTGCCTAAGGTGGGCACTGCTTATGAAGATAAGGCGCTGGATGATATGTATGCTGCTTATGATTCTCCTCGAATGGAATATTTTGTTATAGAAAATGAAGGGAAAATTATTGGATGTGCCGGGATTGCTCCTCTAAAAGGTTTTGAAGCGGAAGTATGTGAACTTCAAAAAATGTATTTTCTTCCGGAAGCCAGGGGTAAAGGTCTTGGTACTCAAATGATGGACACCTGCCTGATATTTGCCAAAAACGAAGGCTTTCAAAAATGCTATATCGAAACTTTACCTTACATGGAAGATGCCCGAAAACTTTACAGGAAAACCGGATTTACAAACCTGGAGGGTCCGTTGGGAAATACCGGACATTATAATTGTACGGTTTGGTTGATTAAAGAGTTGAAAGGTGAAGGGTGAGTAGTGAAAAGTAAAAAGTTTAAAAATCACTTCAGAAAATTCTTTTTTCTGCGTGGATCTGCGATATCTGCGGGAAAAAAAGAAAATTTTCATTCAAAATATTAAAACAGTTTGCGGCTAAAAGACCTTAAAATAGGATTTAAAAAAGAATTGAAGGGAGAGTATCCGCAGGAGGAGATAAAATCTTTTTTTAATTTATTAGCTGAAGAATATCTCGGGATGAGCAGGCTGGAAATGGCATTGCAGCCAGACCGGGAAATATCTGAGTCCGATAATTGCCTTTTTGAGGGTGTCATTAAAAAACTGAAAAATTATCAGCCGATCCAGTACATCATCGGGGCAACGGAATTCTTCGGGTTAAAATTTAAAGTTGCTGAAGGGGTGCTTATTCCGCGGCCGGAGACCGAAGAGTTGGTACAATGGATCCTTGATGAGGTTTCTTCCGAAGAAAAGATTAGAATTCTGGATATCGGGACGGGTAGTGGCTGCATTGCAGTAAGTCTGGCCAAAAATTTGCCAAATGCTGAAGTTTTTGCAATGGATATTTCAGAAAAAGCATTAAAAATAGCCCAAAAGAATGCTGAATCTAACTCTGTACATGTAAATTTTATTCAGCAGGATGTTCTTGAGCTTAAAAATCTTGATAATTTCGATATTATCGTCTCCAATCCGCCTTATGTGCGGGAATTGGAGAAAAACGAGATGCAGCGGAACGTGCTGGATTACGAGCCTGAACTTGCACTTTATGTAGAGGATCAGAATCCGTTGATTTTCTATAAAAAAATAACAAAACTGGCAAAAAATGGCCTGAATAAAAACGGAAAATTGTATTTTGAAATTAATCAATATTTAGCTGAAGAAACCGAATTTCTGGTAAAAAACTTCGGTTTTGAAGCATGCCTGAAAAAGGACATTTTCGGCAATTACAGAATGCTGAGAGGCAATAAAAAATAACAACTAAGAAAATTTCAGTTTAAATGAAAAGTATAGCGGTTTTTTGTGGCAGCAGCGACGGAAATGATGATATAATTTTGCAGGAAGCTTACCGATTAGGGGAAGTCCTGGCAAAAAATAAGATAAAATTAATTTATGGTGGCAGTCAGCTGGGCCTTATGGGACAGGTTGCCAACGGAGTGCTTGAAAATGGAGGCGATGTGACCGGTGTGATCCCAGATTTTTTACAAACTAAAGAAGTGGTGCATCCAAGTTTACCAGAACTGGTGGTTACAAAAGATATGCATGAGCGAAAGCTGAAAATGCACGAATTAAGTGAGGGTTTTATCGCTTTGCCCGGTGGTTTCGGGACTTTTGAGGAGCTTTTTGAAATTGTAACCTGGGCACAACTGGGGCTGCATCAAAATCCTATTGGAATATTAAACAGCAATGGCTACTATGACGATCTTATCGCAATGCTAAAAACCATGGTGCGCAAAGGACTGCTTAAAAAGGCAAATCTCGACCTGCTGCTTATTGCTGAAGATATTGATGAACTGCTGGAGAAAATGGCTAATTTTAAACCAATTCCCGTGGCGAAATGGCTGAATAAAAGTCAGACGTAAAACTCCTGAAATGAAGATTGAAAAACTGCAAATTTTTACTTCCAATCTCGAAGCGCAAATTGCTTTTTACCGGAATGTTATGGAACTGGAAATCCAGAATGAAGATAAGAATAGCTTTGAGCTTACTTTAGGCTATACGGTGTTGAGGTTTGAAAAAAAAGAAGGTGCCACACCTTATCATATCGCTTTTCATATTCCCGATAATGAGGAAAAGGAGGCTCTGAAGTGGTTAAAAAAGAAAGTTGCAATTCAAAAAAGTGGTGATGATGAAATTGTTGATTTTAGTAACTGGAATGCAAAGTCGATTTATTTTTATGATGCCGATAAGAACATTCTGGAGTTTATTTCCAGGCGCAATTTAAACCCCAAGCAACTGGCGTATTTTTCTGCAGAAAGCATAGCGGGAATAGCTGAAATAGGCTTGGCAACTACAAATATTGAGGAAAAATTCTTTTTTCTTCACCGGGAATGCTGTCTCGAAATTTTTGACGGTAATCTCGAGAAATTCTGCGCTGTTGGTGATCCTGAAGGATTGATTATTACGATCAAAAAGAACCTGAAAGACTGGTTTCCTGTGGATGATAAAGCTTTTAGTTCGGAATTTGCTTTAGATTTCACGCATGAAAATCAGAAGTGCAAAATCGTTTACCAGGACGAACAGCTAAAAATACTTTAATCTTTAATTATTTCATTTTAGAAATGAACATTGAAAAAAAAATAAACCAGCTTCGCGAAGAATTGCAGCAGCATAACTACAATTATTACGTGCTGGACAAGCCTCAAATAAGCGACTACGATTTTGATATGAAGCTGAAAGAGCTTCAGGAACTGGAAGAAAAACATCCTGAATTTGCTGATGAAAATTCACCTACACAAAGAGTTGGCGGGGCAGTGACCAAAAGTTTCGCGACTGTTGCGCACGATTTCAGAATGTATTCTTTGTCTAATTCTTATTCAAAAGAGGAACTGGAAGATTGGGAAAAAAGGGTTAAAAAACTGGTAGACGGGAAAGTGGAATATGTGTGCGAACTTAAATACGACGGCGCATCCATCAGCCTTACTTATGAAAATGGCCAGTTGGTAAGAGCGGTCACCCGTGGCGATGGGATCCAGGGAGATGATGTGACTAATAATGTTAAGACTATACGATCTGTTCCTTTAAAGCTGAAGGGCGATTTTCCGGAGAAATTTCATATTAGAGGAGAGATTGTGCTGCCCTACGAAGGTTTTGCGAAGATGAATGCAGAGCGGGTGGAAGCCGGGGAAGAACCTTATGCAAATCCGCGGAATACGGCTTCGGGAAGTCTGAAACTTCAGGACAGTGCTGAAGTTGCAAAGCGGCCGCTGGATTGCCTTTTGTACAATATCACAGGTGAAAACCTGAGTATAAAATCCCAATATGAAAGCCTTCAGAAAGCGAGGGAATGGGGCTTTAAAGTGCCGGAAGAATCAGAATTAAAAAGCAGTACTACTGCAGTGATGGATTATGTTAATTACTGGGATATACACCGTCACGATCTGCCTTATGAAACTGATGGTGTGGTGGTAAAGGTGAACAATTTTTATCAACAGGATGAGTTGGGATATACCGCAAAATCTCCACGTTGGGCGATGGCTTATAAATTTAAGGCAGAGCAGGAAAGCACAAAACTGAATAAAATCACGTACCAGGTAGGACGAACCGGGGCAATCACTCCCGTGGCAAACCTAAAGCCAGTGCAACTTGCGGGAACTGTGGTAAAAAGAGCTTCTCTGCATAATGCCGATCAGATTGAAAAACTGGATATTCGCGAGGGAGATACGGTTTTTGTGGAAAAAGGAGGAGAAATAATTCCGAAAATTGTGGGCGTGGATTTCACCAAAAGAGATCCAGATTCTGAGCCGACAAAATATGCGCAGACTTGTCCCGAATGTGATACGGAATTAATCAGAAATGAAGGTGAGGCCGCACATTATTGCCCCAATTATAATGGCTGTCCGCCACAAATTACGGGACGTATTCAGCATTATATTTCCAGGAAAGCAATGGATATAGAAGGCCTTGGCGGGGAAACCGTGAACCTGTTGGTAAATGAAAAACTTATTGCCAATTATGCAGATCTTTACACGCTCAAAAAAGAAAATATTCTGCCTCTGGAGCGTATGGCCGATAAATCTGCTGAGAATCTTATCAACGGAATAGAAAATTCAAAGAAAATTGCGTTTGAAAGAGCGTTGTTTGCGCTGGGAATCCGTTATGTGGGAGAGACCGTCGCAAAGAAGCTGGCTAAACATTACAAGAACATTGATGCTTTGGAGGCTGCTACAGAAGAAGATCTTGTCGCAATTGATGAAATTGGAGAACGTATTGCCTGGAGTGTTGCAGATTTCTTTGCTTCCGAAGAAAACAGGAGAATTGTTGAGCGCCTGAAGGATTATGGGGTTCAGATGGAAATTTCTGCAGAGAAACTGGCAAACCAAACAAATAAGCTGGAAGGAAATATCTTTGTGATTTCCGGAGTTTTTGAAAAAGTTTCCCGTAATGAACTTAAAAAGCTGATAGAGGATAACGGCGGAAAAGTCTCTGGTTCTATTTCTTCCAAAACGAATTATCTCGTTGCAGGAGAAAACATGGGGCCCAGCAAACTTGCAAAAGCAGAAAAATTGGGTACAAATATCATAAATGAAGATAAGTTTCTGAAAATGTTAGGCGAGTAATTAAACCATATTTCTTATCCTAAAGCTTCTGGTTTTACAGTTTGGTAGCAGCTAAGTTAAAAGTTTGAATACAGCTTTATTAAAGGTGCTTTTTATTGCATATCGCGATAATAACAATAGTCGATAATTGCCTTTTTTATATATGTCCTCAAGAAATTTTCTGTAAAATAGAAAAATGTGAATTTTTGACATATTACCTTAAATAGTTTATCAAGCACTTAAAGTGTTGATTATCAGTTGATGATTCTATATAATTTTAACTTCTGTTATAAGTTAGAAGAGAAATAATAGCTTATCTTTTCATTGAAACAATTTATTTTTCCGATCTTCATTGCGTTTTTCATCGTATAAATCTGCACTATATCGATAATTTAACAATTAGTCCTGTAGTTAAAAGCCGGAGTTTTCTTGGATGTATATTGGAGAATGGGGGAAAAGGGAAATTATAGGTATGGATAAAAAATTAAAGATTATTCATCTCGAGAACTCATCCGGGGATGCAGAGCTTGTTGCCGAGGCTTTAAAGGCAGGAGGTTTTGATCCCGACATATCTATAGTCCAGACAGCAGAGGAATTTTTGCCTGTTCTAGAAACCTGCAAACCAGACATTATTTTGTCAGAATATTCGACGCCTTCATTTCACGCTAAAACGGCTATTAAACTTCTTCAAGATTCTAATATTATTGTACCCTTTCTCCTGGTGACTCACGGAGTTTCAGATGAATGTGCTGTGGATCTACTAAAGAATGGTGCCGATGATTATATACTTAAGGATCGGGTACAAAGACTTCCCGGGGCCGTGGAAACCGTGCTGGAGAAATTTAGATGCGAAGAAGAGAGAGAGAAATATATAAGGGAATTAGAGTACAATCAAAATAAATTCAAGAGCCTGATAGAAAACGGGGCTGATGGAGTCTTGATTTTAACTCCACAGGGAGAAACAACCTACGCGTCTCCTTCAATAGAGAGTATTTTAGGTTACACCATAGAAGAAGCTATGCAAATTAGAACTCTGGATATTTCACATGAAGATGATAAAGAGGATGCTGTGCGAAATATGAGAGCATGTCTCGAAAATCCCGGACGGCCTGTAAAAGCTGCTGTGGTAAGGATTAAGCATAAGGACGGAAGCTGGCATTGGTTAGAAGCAACACTTACAAATATGCTGGACAATCCTGCTGTAAAAGGGATTGTTAATAATTTTAGGGATATTTCACAACGAAAAGAAGCTAATAATTCCATAAAAGAGAGCGAGGAAAAGTACCGGGCTTTTTTTAAAACCACTGCGGACGGAATATTGCTTACAGAGCCCAGCGGAAAAATCCATGCCGCAAATCCCGCAGCCTGCAGGATTTTTAAAATGACCGAAGAGGAAATTTGCAAGGCGGGGCGCTCTGGTGTTACAGATGGCACTGATCCCAGGCTTGCAGCAGCTATCAAGGAGCGGGAATTAACAGGAAGTGCTCATTCCGAGATCACAATGTTAAGGAAGGGAGGAATAAAATTTCCTGCAGAACTTACTTCTGCAGTTTTTACAGATGCATCTGGAGAGGAGAAAATGTCGGTTATCATAAGGGACATTTCAGATAGGAAAAAGACTGAAGAGGAAATAAAAGCTTCAAAAGAAAATTATAGACTTTTGTTTCAGTTTAGCCCATTGCCAAGCTTAATTTATGATCAGGAATCGCTGGCAATTTTAGATGTGAATCAGGCTGCAATTAAGCACTATGGATACAACAGAGATGAATTTATAAGCATGAGCATTTTGGATTTACGGCCACAAGAGCATGTTCCGGCTTTTCTATCGTTCTTGAAAAAGGAGCTTACCAAAGAGGAGGTTATGGGGTCTAAGTCTTCTGTTCATCTTAAAAAAGATCAAACACGTATAAAAGTCGCTGTTTGGGCCTACAGCCTGATGTTTAAGAAGAGAAAATGTATCCTTTCGGTTTTACAGGATGTTACAGAAAGAGAGGAGGTTTTTGAAAGACTTAAGGAGGAGGAATCCAAACTCCGTCTCGCCCAGGAAATAGGGAAGATAGGTTATTGGGAAGTGAATTTTCAGAATAATACCTTTTATTGGAGTGATGAGGTTTATAATATATGGGGCAGAAAAAAGGAAAATTTCCAGGTTGGGCAGGAGGAGTTTCTAAAAACTATTCATCCCGAGGATATAGAAGAGTTTAAACAGCATCAGCTGGAGGCAATTTCCGGATCAAAAGATTTGGATTATGAACATCGTATCATTTTACCAGATGGTAATGTGAAATGGATTCACGAGAAAGGTAAAACTATAAAAGATGAAAATGGGGAAAATTTCATGTTTAAAGGTTCTATACAAGACATTACAGAACGTAAGGAGAATTTGAACAGATTAATGCGAAGCGAAGCCCGCCATCACGGGATACTTAAGTCGCAAACAAATTACTTGATAAGGACAGATCTGGAAGGCTACTTTACCTATGTTAACGAGAAATTTCAGAATGATTTTAAATGGATTCATTCTGAAGATCCGGTAGGAAAAAGCGCTCTTACTTCCGTTTATAAAGAACATCACGAACGGGTAACCGAAGGTTTTAAGGCTGCTATACAAAATCCCAATGAAGTATTTCAGGTAGAGATTGATAAGCTTCAGGAGAATGGAAGATTAAAAACCACATTGTGGGATTTTGTGTGTCTTACCGGTGCTGATGGTGAGCCAATAGAAGTACAATGTGTAGGGATTGATATTACAGACAGGGTAAAGGCAGAGCGTTCACTTAAGGAGAGCAATATAAGGTATGAGCTGGTTACCAGAGCAACTTCTGATGCCATCTGGGATTGGAATTTAGAAACAGGATACATGCTTTGGGGAGAAAGTTTTCAGATACTTTTTGGGTATTCCAGGGATGCTGTGTTTCCAGATGTAGATTTTTGGAAAGACAGGATTCATCCAGAGGATGCTTTACGTGTCATAGGATCTATATATGCTGCACAAAAAGGGGGAGAAACCAACTGGCAGGAAGAATATAGATTCCGAAAGTCAGATGGGGATTATGCTTGTGTAATTGACCGCGGATTTATTATTAGGAATAAAGCAAAAAAAGCGATTCGCATGGTAGGTGCCATACAGGATATAACTGAAAAAAAGAAGTTACGTGATCTCCTGGACAGCGCATCACGATTGGCAAAAATTGGTAGCTATGAAATTAATTTAAAAGAGAATTCTCTTTATTGGTCTTCTATAATCAAGGAAATTCACGATTTACCAAAGGACTTTACTCCGGACTTTAACGATGCAGTACGTTTTATAAAACCCGGAAAAGATCGAAGTACTTTTGTAAAAACATTAGGCAGGGCTGTAGACAAAAATGATTCTTTTGAGCTCGATCTCCAGATAATCACTGCTAAAAATAATGAGCGCTGGATAAGGATTATTGGAAAACCAGAATTTGAAAATGGCGTCTGTATTTGTGTTAACGGAAGTTTTCAGGATATAGATAAGATGAAAAGAGCAGAAATTGAAGTTCTAAAAGCTTCGGAGGAAAAAGAAATGATCCTGGAAAGTATTGGAGATGCTTTTTTTGCACTAGATCAAAACAGAGAGGTAACTTACTGGAACCTGGAGGCAGAAAGACTGTTGAGACGTTCTAAGGACGAAGTTGTGGGCAAAAATCTTTCAGAGGTTTTTGGCGATAAATTTTCTCAATTTAAGGAGTATTTTGAAAGAGCGGTAGCAGAAAGCACTACGCAGCATTTTGAGGCTTTTTTTGAAGATATCAGGAGCTGGTTTGAAGTAAACGCATATCCTGCTCCCAAAAAGGGATTGTCTGTTTACCTTAAAGATGTTACAGATCGTAAGGAGGCGAATCTACAGTTAATGGAGCTAAATAGGAGTCTTAAAAGTTATACTGAAGAACTTGTCTCTGCCAATAAAGGCCTGGAGCAATTTTCTTATATCGTATCCCATAATTTAAGAGCTCCTTTGGCCAATATTCTTGGATTAGCAGATTTACTTAGTGATGAGGAATATGGCCAGCACGTAAAACAGAATTTTCTAAATGAACTTCTTAATAATGTGGAGCGGCTGGATCACGTAATAAAAGATTTAAATGATATTCTACAGGTAAAAGTCAGCTTTGATGCAAAAAAAGAATCTGTTAATTTACAATCGATGGTAAGTTCAGTGGAAGCGAGTATCAAGAACCTGATGCAGCTGGAAAAGGTTCAAATTGAAACAGAATTCTATGTGCCGGAAGTGAAAACCATTCAAAGTTATCTTTATAGCATATTTTATAATCTCATTGCAAATAGTATAAAATACAGACAGGCCGAACTACCGCCGGAAATCAGAATAAAGTCAGAGAAAAAAGGGAGTCACGTGGTTATTACTTTTATGGATAACGGTCTTGGTATAGATCTTACAACGAAAAGAGACCAGATTTTTGGTTTATATAAACGCTTTCATCAGCATGTAGAAGGAAAAGGAATGGGCTTGTTTATGGTTAAGACCCAGGTGGAAATGCTGGGAGGCAAGATTACAATTGATAGTGAGGTGAATAAAGGCACTGTATTTGAACTTGAATTTGACGGATTTTAAGAAGAAGATTTATAGATAATGAAAAAACCGCATCATTACATGGTTGTTGATGATGATCCTACTAATAACCTCATTTGTGAATACATTATCAAAGGAAGCGACGATACCGCTGAATTTGAGTCGTTTCTTCACCCTGAGGAAGCTCTGCTGGCTATAGAAGAAAGGCATCTTAACTATGATAGGACGGAAACCATTTTATTTCTGGATGTTAATATGCCAACTATGACTGGGTGGGACTTTTTGGATACTTTCAAAAATTTCAAGGACCAAATAAAAAATCAGTTCAAGATTTATATATTAACCTCTTCCATAGAGAATTTTTCACGACAAAAAGAGCTTTATCCTTTTGTCTCTGGTTTTATCTCCAAGCCGTTAAGAAAAGAGAAGCTAGAGGAGATATTTTCTGAAAATGGAAAAGAAACAACCGGAGAAAATCCAACTACCAATAGTCGATAATTCTGCCATACAGATAAGATAAAAAATAGGGTAGCTTCGGAATTGTGACTATAAAAATGCGCCCCTTATATATTTTTGAAGATTCTGGTCTGCATGTTCTTTTATAGAAATATTTCTTAAACTGAAATTTTCACTCCGTCGGCTTCTATGTTATTTTTATTGTCCAGATAGAAGTCTATTCGGCCCAAATAGAGACCATAGCAGCCCACCTGATTAACAACCACTTTTTTCCCCACTTTGTTTGTTTCAATTGTGGGTTTCTCCAGGAAGGTGTGCGTATGTCCGCCAATAATAAGGTCGATATTTTCTGTGGTCCGGGCAAGTTTAAGATCAGAAATTTTACTTCCGTTGTATTCGTATCCCAGGTGTGACAGGCAAATAATTAGATCACATTGTTCATCTTCTTTTAACCTGCGTGTCATTTCCTGAGCAATTTCTATGGGATCCAGGTATTTTGTCTCTTTATAAAGCTTACTATTTACCAGTCCCTCCAATTCTATACCAAGGCCAAAAATGCCAATTTTCACCCCATCCTTTACAAAAGTTTGCTTTGGAGAAACATGCCCGTCCAGGATAGTGTTGCTAAAATCATAATTTGAAGAAATAAAACTAAAATCGGCGTGCGGAAGTTGAGCATAAAGACCATCAATACCGTTATCAAAATCATGATTTCCTATCGTAGCTGCATCATATTTCATTTTGCTCATTAGCTTAAACTCAAGTTCTCCTCCATAAAAATTGAAATAAGGTGTCCCCTGGAATATATCTCCGGCATCAAGAAGAAGTGTGTTAGGATTTTCCTGCCTTATCTGCTCTACTAAAGTTGCTCTTCGTGCCACTCCACACATATTAGCATTTCGGGGTGCGTCTGGTCCAAAAGGTTCAATGTGGCTGTGAACGTCGTTAGTATGGAGAATTGTAATATGTTTCCTGTCATCAGGTTTAAACGAGAGAGCGGATAATCCGCCAATTCCAACAAGAGTTGTGGCTGCAGAGGCCTGCCAGATAAAGTTTCTTCTTTTCATCATAACTTAATTTTACTTAGCACTGCGATTAAGTGCAAATAGAGAAAATCTGGATCTATTCAATCATAATATAACGATCGTCGATTTTGGCATCCAAAGTATCTACCTTTCCAAAATAATCAATAATAGCATTCCGTAATTTATAATCCAAATTGTAGAGAGCTACAGGATTCTTAAAAAAGTTCATATTATCCCCGCCCTGTTGTAAATAATCTGAAGTGGCTACGAAATAATTCCTGTTGTTGTCTATTTCCCGGCCATCGATTTTTGCCATAGTTAATTTATAATTATTATCAACCTGTATTTTGATACCGCTAACAGGGTGGGGAGTTCCTGCATCCTCCAGGTAGCGAAGCATTTCCTGAATCCTGGAACCCTTCAGCTCGGCAACTACAATTTCGTTTTCAAACGGCATGAGGGCATAGGCAGATCTGGCTGTAATATTTCCTTTGTTTAAGGTAGAGCGAATCCCTCCATGGTTCAGCATTACCATGTCAATATCTTCGCCGGTTCTGTTTTTAAAAACCGGGCTAGCCTGTTCCATTACAATATCTGCTAGTAAATTTCCAATGGCTGTATTTAAATTTCCTTCAGTTTTAGATAGGGATGTTGGATTAAAAGCCAGTATACTGTCCAGTGTAGTATTAATGTGCTTTTTGTACGGCTGTATGATATTTGTAATAGCCGTATCTTCTTTTATTTGCTGATCTACCGGAATTCTTTTTCCTGAAATTTCAGAATTTCTGTAAGCTTTGTTATTACAGGAAACAAGGGCGATGAGCCCCAGAATGTATGCTGCTTTTTGGATTGACTTCATTATTTCTGATTAAAAATGTAAAGATAGAGTTTGCTGCCTTTAATCCGAAACCTTCTTATAAAAGTAATTCCTGTATTCTTAACTTTTTAATAACTGAAACAATTCATAATATTTTCTTAAATTGCCACACCCGAAGACTATTTATGAAGATCAAAAAGCTTTTCCTGCCCCTAACCTTTATTGTCCTCACGATAAATATTTTTGCCATTATTTTTCAGGTGAAGTTGCTGGAAGAGACTTCCCGTCTTTTATTCTTTTTAATTCCCCTTTGGCTGTATTTTCAGGATTTAAGATTTTTGAATAATAACTTAATAAGTTTTCTCGTCGTATTTTTTTTCTCAGAAGTAATAATTCTTTTCCCTGATTTTTGGTATTTTACTATTTTTAGACTGTTGCTATTAATCACTGCTCATCTTCTGTTAAGTAGGGAGGCTTTACGCTTTACGAAAAAAGTACAATCAAATAATTTTATATTATTTTTTGGAGGTTTTCTTTTTCTTATCAACGGATACTTTTTCGCACTTCATTTTCTTAAGATAAAGGAGCATCCTGGTAGCATGGCAGAACTTAGTATTTATGCGTTCTACTACCTTAGCCTTCTTGTTCTGGCTATAGTAGCTCTTATCTATTACATTAATTCTTATTCGAAAAAGTCAGTATTTTTTATAGCTCTCGTACTGGCTATAATTTTCGCCAGTATTTTTGAAAATATGCAGCAAATTTATCTATTGGACCTGGGGCTAAGTCTTGTGCAGAATATTTTACATTTTGCTACAGCGGTGCTTATCTTTTTCTTTTTTACCACAAAAGAAAGGAGGATCGATCTCCACCAGTTTCTATAAACATTCTTTTCTGTTTCCGTTTATTGGAGGAAATATCTGTACAGCATTTCACAAAAATTGAAAAGGTGTTAAATAATGCCATACAAGTACTGCTGAGAACTATTGCAGACTTTAGTCTTTCTATATTTTAATTACATTTGTACCCCTTAATCAGTAAATAAAATATTTACCATTAAGATATGAAAATGGTCAAAAAGGAGCGGCGTCTTGCATTAGCCTCTTTCCTAAGGCTTTTCATATAAACGTTGTTTTAAACTTTCAGATTTGTTGAAAATGTAGGGAATAGCGGGAATAGAATTTTTTATTGCCTCCCTAAGATGGAATTGTATTTTTGCAGATTTAAAGTTTCAGTAAGAAAACTAAACTTTTTGTAATAGAAAGGAGTTTTTAAACATTATTAAAAAGAATTGAATAAATTGATTAGGATGAATGCTTTGGTGGGAACAGGAGTTGCTTTAATAACTCCTTTTAATAACGATTTCTCTGTAGACGTTTCAGCACTTGAAAAACTTGTAGAAGATCAAATCCAGAATGGGGTAGATTACCTGGTAGTACTTGGTACTACTGCAGAAAGTGCTACACTTACTTCAGAGGAAAAGGAGTTAATTATTGCGACGATAATTGCCAAAAACAACGGCCGGCTTCCGTTGGTACTGGGGATTGGCGGAAATAATACTATGGCGCTTGTAGAAGAGCTTGGCGAGTCAGATCTTGAGGATTTTGCAGCTGTATTGTCTGTTTCGCCATTTTATAATAAGCCAACACAGGAAGGTATTTATCAGCATTTTCGCGCAATAGCAGATGCCTCTCCAAAACCGGTCATTTTGTATAATGTACCGGGAAGAACGTCCTCTAATATACTTCCGGAGACGGTAAATCGTATAGCCCGTAACATTCCTAATGTAATTGGTATAAAAGAGGCCGCGGGTGATATGGTCCAGGCCATGCATCTTATAAGCCTTGTTCCCGAGGATTTTCTGGTAATTTCGGGAGACGATATGATAACTTTGCCTATGATCCTTGCCGGGGGTAAAGGAGTGATTTCTGTAATCGGGCAGGGGTTTCCTGCAGAATTTTCGGAAATGGTAAAATTAGGGCTGGAAGGAAAATCAAAAGAAGCGTACAAACTTCATTATAAAATAGCACCTTCTATAAGCCTTATTTTTGCTGAAGGTAATCCTTCCGGAATTAAAGCACTGCTGGCTAAAAAAGATCTCTGCAAGAATAATCTGCGATTGCCACTCGTGAAAGCTACAGATTCTCTTCAGAAGAAAATTGAAGATTTTGTAGATACTTTTTAATCTTACTGGCACATAGAAAGATCCATACGGTTTTAAAAACTCCGGTAATTTATATAATAATTTGTCGATTTAAGGGTTATTCCTGTAGCTGTAGAAAGTTTTTTTTATAGTGCAGAAAAATGTACTTTTGCCAGATGTTTTTACAAATGATGAAAAAAGGAATCTTACTTCTTTGTGTATTACTTATAGTGTCCTGCGGTGAATATCAAAAGATGCTGAAGAGCGAAGATACCGGGGAAAAATATGCTTACGCTGAAAATTTATATAATGAAGGCGTTGAGGAAGATAGCAATAGAAAGCTGAGAAAAGCTTTACGCCTGTTCGAACAACTTATGCCTCAGCTAAGAGGGAAGCCACAGGGGCAAAGAATAAGCTACCTGGTTGCCGATGCGTATTATCAGGTTGGAGATTATCTTTTGGCATCTTTTGAATTTGAACGTTTCCTGCAAACTTATCCAGAGAGTGAGAAAGCCGAAGAAGCCATGTTTAAAATGGCAGCCAGTAACTATTACGAGTCACCCAGATATTTTCTTGATCAAACCGAAACAGATAAAGCTATAGTTTTACTACAAACTTACCTGGATACTTACCCGGAAGGGGAATATGTAGAGCAGGCTAATGATATGGCTACTGAACTACGGATAAAGCTTGAGAGAAAAGCTTACGAAATTGCCAAGCAGTATCATAAGACTATGGATTATAAAGCTGCGGTGGTATCTTTTGATAATTTTATTACTACCTATCCTGGTTCACCTTTTAGGGAAGCTGCTTTTTACTATAAATTTGATTCGGCTTATGAATTGGCAATTAACAGTTACCTGCAACTCATGGAGGAGCGGTTGGTGGAAGCAAAGGAATATTATACAGCTTACAGGAAGTATTATCCTGAAGGTGAATATGGTGATGCAATAGAAGCATCCCTTGATGACATAGATGCGAGATTACAAAACTTTTAATAATACAAGTAAGATGGATATAAAGAAAACAGATGCACCGGTAAACAGTGTAACTTATAACAGGAATGCAGTAGATGCCCCAACTGGTAATATTTATGAGGCTATTTCTATCATCTCCAAAAGAGCAACCCAAATTAATTCTGAAATAAAAAAAGAATTGCTTGAGAAGCTTGATGAATTCGCAACTTATAACGACAGTCTGGACGAAATTTTCGAAAATAAGGAACAGATAGAAGTTTCTAAATTTTACGAAAAATTACCTAAGCCGCATGCATTGGCAGTACAGGAGTGGTTAGATGAAAAAATCTATTACCGCAATACACTGGATTCAGAAGCTTAGTAAAATTAAAACATGTCTGTACTAAGAGGCAAGAAGGTTCTTTTAGGCATCACTGCCGGAATTGCTGCATATAAAACAGCCTCTTTAGTAAGATTATTTATTAAAGCCGGTGCTCATGTAAAAGTTATCATGACACCGGCTTCTAAGGATTTTATAACTCCGCTTACCTTATCTACGCTTTCCAAAAATGAAGTTTTGTCTTCTTTTACTAAAGAAGAAGAAAAAAATCAGGTCTGGAACAGCCATGTAGAGCTGGGTCTTTGGGCAGATTTTATGCTTATTGCCCCGGCAACGGCCAATACACTTTCCAAAATGGCCACAGGAAACAGCAATAATTTTTTACTTGCCACTTATCTTTCGGCCAAATGTCCGGTGTTTTTTGCCCCGGCCATGGATCTGGATATGTACAAGCATCCGTCCACAAAAAATAGTTTCCGAACGCTGGAGAACTATGGAAATATTATGATACCCGCAGGTACAGGCGAACTTGCCAGCGGATTGACTGGTGAAGGCAGAATGGCAGAGCCGGAAGAAATCATTCATTTTCTTGAAGAAGTTCTTTCTGAGGGTTTACCGCTTAAGAACAGAACAATTTTAATAACTGCGGGGCCCACATACGAAGCTATAGATCCTGTGCGTTTTATAGGAAACCACTCCAGCGGAAAAATGGGGTTTGAACTTGCAGAAGCTGCTGCAGCACTCGGTGCTAAGGTGATCCTGATTTCAGGACCCACACATCTCCATGTTAAAAATAAAGAGATAGAGTTAATAAGAGTGGTAAGCACGCAGGATATGTATGATGCTGTAAATGCCAGTTTTCAGCATGTAGATGTAGTGATCGCGGCCGCTGCGGTTTCAGATTATAAACCTAAAGTAGTGGCAGATCAAAAGATCAAAAAGTCTGAGGAGCAGTTTAGCATAGAATTAACCAGGACGCAGGATATACTTGCCGGACTGGGGTCACAAAAAACCACTCAGAAACTTATAGGTTTTGCTTTGGAAACTAACAACGAGCTGGAAAATGCCAAAGGAAAACTAAAAAGAAAGAATCTGGATTTTATTGTTCTAAACTCTATGCAGGACATAGGAGCAGGCTTTAAAAAGGATACCAACAAAATAACTATTGTCTATCCTGACAGGAAAATTGATTTTCAGGTAAAACCTAAAAATGAAGTGGCCCGGGATATTTTAAATGAAGTTGTAAAATTATTCGATGCGTAGTTTTCTCATATTTTTTCTGTGTTTCATTAGCTTCAGCTTAGGCAGCGCCCAGGAACTTAACTGCGAAATTGTGATTAATGCAGAACAAACCGGGCAGAGCAATCTTTCAGTTTTCAGCACTTTGCAACGGTCGCTTTCAGATTTTGTAAACCAGAATACCTGGACGAACCTGGAATTTGAAAATAACGAACGGATTAACTGTAGTATGTTTATTACCATTAACAGTTTTGAAGGGGAATCCTTCAGTGGGACTATCCAGGTACAATCCTCCCGTCCGGTTTTCGGAACTTCTATGATTTCTCCTGTGTTTAATTTTAATGATGAACAATTCAGCTTTAATTACAGGGAGTATCAACCATTAAATTACACAGAGAATTCGTATGTATCCAATCTTGTCTCGGTGGTTTCCTTCTATGTCTTTACTATTTTAGGTATGGACGCCGATACGTTTCAGCTAAATGGCGGCTCTGAGTATTATGAAGAAGCAAACAGAATTGTAACTACCTCGCAGCAGGGAAATTCCCAGGGCTGGAGAGGGGCAGACGGTTCACGTTCACGCTATAGATTAAATACAGATTTGCTTTCCAACTCCTATGCAGAATATCGTGCTGCTTTATACGAATATCATCGTCTTGGCCTGGATGTAATGCATACAGACCTTTTGGCGGGAAAAATGGCAATTGCCGGAGCTCTGGAAAAGCTGGAAGTAATGAATAGCCGCAGGTCAAATTCCCTGCTGTTGCGTACTTTTTTCGATTCAAAAGCAGATGAAATTGAACGTGTTTTTGGTGGTGGACCAGAAATTCCGCTAACTCCATTAGTTCAGACTTTAAATAATATTGCACCGCGATATTCCAGAAACTGGAATAGTCTTCAATAAGTGCAATTAGTTTGATTCGCAATTATTTCTTAGGTATCTTTAGGCTCAAAATTCTCGACATTGCTAACAGCACTTTCAATAAAAAATTACGCTTTAATAGAAGATATTAATATTAATCTTCAGCCGGGTTTTACTACAATTACTGGGGAAACCGGTGCAGGAAAATCTATAATGCTTGGCGCGCTGGGCCTTCTTTTAGGCAACAGGGCAGACTATGGCGCAATCCGAAATTCAGATAAAAAATGCGTTATAGAGGGCAGCTTTAATATTTCAAATTATAAGCTGAAGGATTTTTTCTCTGCGGAAGATCTGGATTACGAGTCAACGACTATTATCCGAAGAGAGATTCTTGCCTCGGGTAAATCACGTGCTTTTGTAAATGATACTCCTGTCAATCTGAATGCTTTAAATGCATTGGGCGCTTATTTAATCGATATTCATAGTCAGCATGAAACGCTGAGTCTTGGGAATATAGATTATCAGTTCCAGGTAATTGATACCATTGCTAAAAATGAAGGCGTAACTATAGAATATAAACAGCATCTAAAAGAATATCGAAAACTGCAAAAAAGAGCGGTCGACCTAAAAGAAGAGCAGGCGCAGGCCGCAAAAGAATACGATTACAATTTATTTTTACTGAATGAGCTCCAGGAAGCCAAGCTTAAACCCGGAATGCAGGAAGAGCTGGAAGAACGTTATGAAGAGCTGAATAATGTAGAAGAATTAACCGAGCAGTTAAGTGCAGCCCTTATTAATGTTACCCAGGAGGAAATCGGAAGTCTTGAAACCTTAAAAGAAGTTAGGACAAACCTTGCCAAAATTTCAACATTTTCGGCAAACTATGGCAGCATGCATGAGCGGGTGCAGAGCGTTATTATTGAGCTCGATGATATTGCTGAAGAAATAGCCGGAGCGCTGGAAAAAGTAGAGGCAAACCCTGAAGAACTGGAAGCTACCAATACAAAACTTCAGCTTATTTACAACCTTCAGAAGAAACATGCTGCGGGCAGTATAGAAGAATTACAGGAAATCCAGGAAGAACTTCAGAAGAAAGTTTTGGCGAGTGAAAACGCAGAAAGCGATCTTTCTGATTTAAACAAAGCCATTGCCGATAAAGAAGCCGAATTAAAAAAAGTTGCAAATAAACTCCACGCAAACCGGAAAAAAATTATTCCGCCGTTTATCCTCGAAGCTGAAGAAACCCTTGCGTCACTTGGCATGCCAAATGCAAGGCTGAAAATTGATCTTGAGAAGCAAAAAACCTTTTTACCAAATGGACAGGATCAGTTATCGTGGTACCTGGCAGCAAATAAAGGAGGGGAATTTAAGGAAATGAAAAAAGCAGCTTCCGGCGGGGAACTTTCCAGGATCATGCTGGCGGTAAAGAGCATACTTGCTGCGCAAAGTAATTTACCTACTATTATTTTTGATGAGATTGATACCGGAGTTTCGGGTGATATTGCTCAAAAAATGGGGGAGATCCTTCAGCGAATGGGTAACAATATGCAGGTAATTGCCATTACACATCTTCCGCAAATTGCAGGAAAAGGGAATAGTCATTTCAAAATATTCAAGGAAGACACAGCAGAGACCACCACCACAAAAATAAAGCCGCTTGAAACTCCAGATAGGGTAGAAGAGCTGGCCATGATGCTGGGAGGTAACAACATTAGCGAATCGGCACGCGCACACGCTAAGGAGTTGTTGAGTGAGTGATTTTAGTGGAGGGTGAAAAAGCAATTTGAAAATGTGTGGATTTGAAAATTTGAAAATGACAAAGTGAAAAGTGAAGAGTGATCTGAAAATGTGCTGATGTGGAAATCTGCTAATGTGGAAATGTGCTGATGTAATAATGACAAATGATAGAGTGAAGGAGTTAAACAGTAAAAAGGGGAGAAAGAAGAGAGACAAAACTTTGAGATATTGTGAACAAATTTCTTGATTCAGATTTGTGAGGCAACGACGAATTGTGAAATTTATACTCACTACTCACTACTCACTACTCACTACTCACTACTCACTACTCACTACTCACTACTCACTACTCATTACTCAAAAAACGAAAAACCTCTCACGACGAATAGAATTCAAACATCTTTGTTATCTTTACCCGCTATCAACCAAAAAAGAATAAAAAATGTCATATAACCTGCTAAAAGGAAAAAAAGGGATCATATTTGGTGCGCTGGATGAGAATTCTATCGCATGGAAAACTGCTGAACGTGTACACGAAGAAGGTGGACAGTTTGTACTCACCAATGCGCCTATAGCAATGAGGATGGGAAGTATCAAGAACCTTGGAGAGAAAACCGGTGCCGAAATTATCCCTGCAGATGCCACTAAAGTTGAAGATCTTGAAAACCTTGTGGAGAAAGCACAGGAGATTTTAGGAGGAAAACTGGATTTTGTACTGCACTCTATCGGGATGTCTGTAAACGTGCGTAAAGGCAATCATTATACAGATATGAATTATGATTATACCACTAAGGGATGGGATGTTTCCGCGGTTTCTTTTCATAAAACCATGCAGGCGTTGTACAAAAAAGACGCGATGAACGAGTGGGGAAGTATCGTTGCCCTTTCTTATATCGCTGCTCAAAAGGTTTTTCCAGATTATAATGACATGGCAGATAACAAAGCCTATCTGGAATCTATCGCACGTAGCTTCGGATATTTCTTCGGAAAAGAGAAAAAAGTTCGGGTAAATACCATTTCACAATCGCCAACACCTACTACGGCAGGGCAGGGCGTGAAAGGTTTTGACGGATTTATTGCTTATGCAGATAAAATGTCGCCGCTGGGCAATGCAACCGCCCAGGATTGCGCAGATTATACGGTTTCCCTGTTTTCAGATTTGACAAAAAGGGTGACACTTCAGAATTTATACAACGACGGCGGATTCTCAAACATGGGAGTGAGCCAGCAGGTGATGGATGCTTTTGTAAAAGACCAGGAAGAGTAATTACTTCCGCATAAAATAGGGAAAGGCTGTTAAGGAAGTAATGTCGTCAATTAGACGAATTGGCTTTTTGAACATCCTTTTTTATTATCAGTATATGAGATGACTTTGAATTATTCTTTTATAATTCCTGTTTTTAACCGTCCGGAAGAAACCAGGGAATTGCTGCAAAGTATGCTTCAGCTTAATTTTGAAGCTCCTTTTGAAGTGGTGATTATAGAAGATGGCTCAACAATTTCTTCTGAAGAAGTTGTTTCAGAATTTCGAGATCAACTTGAAATAAGCTATTATTTTAAACCGAATTCCGGTCCCGGAAGTTCCCGAAACTACGGAATGGAACGGGCAAAAGGCAATTATTTCCTGATCCTGGATTCCGATGTAATACTTCCTCCAGATTATTTAAATCAGGTCGATCTTTTTCTGAAGTATAACTACTGCGATTGTTTTGGAGGGCCAGATACAGCACATAAATCCTTCAGCGATCTTCAAAAAGCGATAGATTACAGCATGACTTCGGTTTTAACCACCGGCGGAATCCGCGGGAAGAAATCTTCGATAAATAAGTTTCAGCCCCGTAGCTTTAATATGGGAATTTCTAAAGAAGCTTTTGAGAAAACCGGTGGCTTCGGAAGAATCCATCCCGGCGAAGATCCAGATTTATCGTTAAGGTTGATAATTGCCAATTTTAGCACCTGCCTTATTCCCGAAGCTAAAGTTTTTCATAAACGCCGAATTGACTGGAGTAAATTCTATCTCCAGGTAAAGAAATTTGGACTGGTAAGGCCCATTTTGAACAAATGGCACCCGGGATCTGCAAAAATCACGTATTGGTTTCCTTCAATTTTTATAGTAGGTTTAGGTATATCCCTTATTTTGGCAATTTTCGGCATTACTATTTTTGTTGCGATATATATCTTATATTTCGGTGTCATTGGCATAGATGCTGCCGTGAGAAATAGAAGTCTGAAAATTGGCATTTTGGCAATGCCGGCAGTTTTTATACAATTTTCGGGTTATGGCTATGGATTTCTAAAATCATATTACCAAATTCAAATTTTAAATAGAAACGAGGAAGAAGCGTTTCCTCAATTATTTTTTAAAGATGCGCACATTCAAAATAGGTAGGCCGAGTTTTAAAAGATCGAGCGTCAAGACATTCTCTGTCTTTTTATTTTTTTCGGCATTGACCTGGCTTTTGGTGCAACTTTCTAAAGAGTATACTCAGATAATTCAGATTCCTTTACACTATTCCAATGCTCCGCTGGACAAAAGTATTTCCAATGAGAAACCAGAGAGCGTGCCTATGCGTATCCAGGACCAGGGTTTTTTTATTATTTACTATCAGCTTTTTAAGCCGGAACTGAATATAGATCTTGTAGATGCTGAAGTCCAAGAGGGAAATCTTGTTTACAAAATCGAAAGTAACCTTAATGAAATTTCAGAGGAACTGCAGATGGATTTTGAAAATTCCACTTTTCTTGAAGATGAAATTGTAATCCCTTTTCAGCCGAAAAAGGAAACCCGGGTCGCCGTTATTCCAAATATAAATGTAAGTTACGCTGTAGGCTATTCCGCGGGAGAAAATGTGAGGTTGGAGCCAGATTCAATTACAGTGAGTGGGCCTGAGAATATTATCGATACGATTAGCAGGGTGCAGACGGTGAACCTCAAAAGAAACGACGTTAACCGCGATATCTCTGGAACAGTTCCAATTGATACTACAAACCTGGGAATGCTTAATTTTTATAAAACTGAAGTAAAATACGCACTCGAGGTAGAGAAATTCACTGAAGGTAGTGTGCAGATCCTGGTTGATGTAATTAACGTGCCCGATAACCTGAACCTCTCTTATTTTCCAAAACGGATTTTGCTGTATTACCAGGTGAACCTGGAAGATTATGATAAAGTAGAGGCTTCAGATTTCAAGGTGGTGTGTGATTATAGTAAGGTGAACGAGGGCGAAGACTACTTTATAGCTGAAGTTGTGGAAAAACCGGATTTTGTGACCCAGGTTAGGCTGAGTGAGCGAAAGATCCAGTTTGTGATCAAGAAATAAATAGAAGTACGAAATAAAGAAGTCAATAATTGTCATTTTAGAGCATCATCTTTAAACTGAAACAGGAAACAGGAGGCAAGAACGAGGATGACTAAGTAGCAATGAAAAAGCGGATGTCACCTCGAGCGGAGTCGAGAGGTCGATTGTTTACAGAAAATTTTCTCCTTTATACCAGAGCATTCAGAAGGGCAAGGGGCGAATTTTAAAGTACGAAGTGAATAAAACTTTATTCGTGGATTCGTGGCAGATAAAGAGGTATAATTGTCATTTTAGAGACTTCATCTTTGAACTGAAGCAGGAAACAGGAGGCAAGAACGAGGATGACTAAGTAGCAATGAAAAGGCGGATGTCACCTCGAGCGGAGTCGAGAGGTCGATTGGTTACAGAAAATTTTCTCCTTTATGCCAGAGCATTCAGAAGGGCAAGTGGCGAATTTCAAAGTACGAAGTGAATAAAACTTTATTCGTGGATTCGTGGCAGATAAGGAGGTATAATTGTCATTTTAGAGACTTCATCTTTAAACTGAAACAGGAAACAGGAAACAGGAGGCAGGAGGCAAGAACGAGGATGGCTAACTAGCAATGAAATGGCGGATGTCACCTCGAGCGGAGTCGAGAGGTCGATTGGTTACAGAAAATTTTCTCCTTTATACCAGAGCATTCAGAAGGGCAAGGAGCGAATTTCAAAGTACAAAGTGAATAAAACTTTATTCGTGGATTCGTGGCAGATAAGGAGGTCAATAATTGTCATTTTAGAGACTTTATCTTTAAACTGAAACAGGAAACAGGAGGCAAGAAAGAGGATGACTAAGTAGCAATGAAAACAAATGTCTCTCAGAGTAGAGTCGAGGGGTTTATTGCTTCTAGTCTCCTGTAAAATAAACAATTAGAAATAATAATAAGATGAAAGTTGTAGGCCTTACCGGCGGGATTGGAAGCGGAAAAACTACCGTGGCTAATTTTTTTAAGGAACTGGGAATTCCGGTTTACATTGCAGACGACGCTGCAAAACAGCTAATGAATACTTCTGAAAATCTAAAAAGAGAAATCACCTCTCTTTTTGGTTCAGATTCCTACCGTGACAATCTTCCCGACAGAAAATTTATTGCTTCCAGGGTTTTTAATGACCAGGAAAAATTGAACCTTCTTAATAATATTATTCATCCTGCCGTGGCTGCAGATTTCGAGAACTGGAAATTACAGCAGGACGCGCCTTATGTTATTTACGAAGCTGCCATTTTATTTGAAAAAGGCGGAAACAATAAATGCGATTACACCATCCTGGTCACTGCGCCACACGAAGAAAAAATTAAACGTATTAAGGCGCGCGATAATAGTTCTGGAGAAGATATCGAGGCAAGAATGAACAATCAATGGGATGATGAACGTAAGGCAAAACTGGCCGATTTCCAGATCCAGAATCTTCAGCTGGAGCAAACCCGCCGGGATGTAGAAAGTCTTCACATGATTCTCTTAAAAGCGCGTAAAAATTAGCCTAAGTTCTGTTAACATTTGGTTAAACCCTCAGACCTCTAAATGTTAAAATCTTACTTTTGAGGCATGAATAAGAAGATTTTTTTCCTTCTCGTTGTCCTAATGAGCCTCTCTCTTATCGGCATTATTTTCGTCCAGGGATATTGGATTAAGACAACAATAGACGACAGGGAAGCGCAGTTTTCTTATGATGCCAAACAGGTGCTTTTAAGTGTTTCTGAAGAAATTCAGAATAGAGAACTCGAAAGTTACTGGTTCAGGTTTGATTCGATAGATAAAAACAACAGTTCGCTGCAGGGCGTTACCCTTACCGAATATTTTAGCCTGGACAGGGACAAATTGCGGAATGAAGATTTCTTCCAGTCAGAGTCTTTTTTAGAGGAAGATTATAAGATATCGTCCGGGTTTTTAGATGCAGATCAGGATAGTATTCAATTTACGAAGCTCATCAATAAACGAGTCACCAATATAATCACTAAAAAGATTGATGGTCAGGATGTAAGTGCGCAGGAGCAGATAGAGCGAATGGTACGCATGAAGGATGTGGAAAAAGAATCACTGCGCCGTCTAATTGCGGGAGTTACAGAAAAATTACCCGTGCACAGCAGGGTGAGCGAGGAGACTATTGAGAACCTTCTAAGAACAGAGCTTGAGCGGCGGGATGTAAAGAGTGAATTTGAATTTGCTGTTTTTAATAATTCTATTGCAACGAATTTGCATTCAGATAATTTTTCCCTGGATCACCCGGCAACTTATGGAGTTCCGTTATTTGGGGATACTAATGGAAACAGTAATTACAGGCTTATCGTGAATTTCATGGGCAAGAAGGAAGTGGTACTGTCGTCTGTTGTTCTTATGGCTGTATTGTCAATCGTACTTACTTTAATAATAGTGATTGCTTATTCCAGTGCGCTCTCGCAACTTATAAAGCAACGGCAGATTTCACAGATCAAGACCGATTTTATTAATAATATGACGCATGAGTTTAAGACACCTATAGCAACTATTAACCTGGCCTTAGATGCGATAAAAAATCCGAAGATTATAAACGATAAGGAAAAGGTGAATCGCTATCTTGGGATGATAAGAGACGAAAATAAAAGGATGCATGCACAGGTAGAGAACGTGCTGCGTATATCAAAACTGGAAAAAAACGAGCTCGACCTAAAGAAAGAAAGACACAGGCTGCACGAGATTATTAAAGACGCTATCACGCATGTGGAATTAATTGTGGAAGATCGTGGCGGATATGTCCAGACCCACTTTGCAGCTCTAAAATCATCAATTTTGGCTAATGAGGACCATTTTACTAATGTGATCGTCAACATACTCGACAATGCAATTAAGTACAGTCCAAATCAGCCTAAAATTGACCTTTATACAGAGAATGTAAAAAATATGATCATCCTGAAAATAAGGGACCAGGGAGCCGGGATGACAAGAGCGGTCCAGAAGAAAATATTTGATAAGTTTTATCGCGAACACACAGGCAATATCCACAATGTAAAAGGCCATGGTTTGGGTCTGGCATATGCAAAGCAGATTATTGAAGACCATCACGGGGAAATCTATGTGGAAAGCGAAAAAGGAAAAGGAACAACATTTATAATTAAATTACCACTAATATCTTAATATATGGAAACTGAAGAAAAGAAAATTTTATTAGTAGAAGACGATCCGAATTTCGGAACGGTCTTAAAAGATTATCTGGCCATGAACGATTATGAAGTTACTCATGCCAAAAACGGAATGGAAGGTTTTGAAAAGTTTAAAAAAGACGATTTCGACCTTTGTATCCTGGATGTGATGATGCCTTATAAAGACGGTTTCACGCTTGCCAAAGAAATACGTGACAAGAACGAAGAAATCCCGATTATTTTCCTAACCGCCAAAGCGATGAAGGAGGATGTGCTTAAAGGCTATAAAGTTGGGGCAGATGATTATCTTAATAAACCATTTGACAGTGAAGTACTGTTGATGAAGATTAAGGCGATTATGCAACGTAAGGCTACCGACAGTGTCGCCGATAGCAAGCAGTTTGAATTTGAGATTGGGAAATTTCACTTAAATTCAAAACTGAGGTTTTTAACCTATGACAACGGTGAACCACAAAAACTTTCTCCTAAAGAGAACGAGTTACTGCGTCTTCTTGCACTTCATGAAAACGATTTGATGCCAAGGGAACTTGCACTTACCAAGATCTGGAGAGACGACAACTATTTTACTTCCAGGAGTATGGACGTATACATTGCAAAACTGCGTAAATACCTTAAAGTAGACGAAAACGTAGAGATCCTGAACATTCACGGGGAAGGATTCCGTCTCGTAGTAAAGAACGAGGAGAAGGACGAAGATTAAATATTTAAAATTTCAGTTTCTTAGTGAAGCTTCCATTTCAGGAACACAGATTTTTGAAATGGAAGTTTTTCCTAAACCTTGAAACGGTATAGCCAGTCTCTTAAACTGGCAGTTATTGACAGCTGATCTTTAACTATTTAAGACTTTCCTGGAATTTTTATTGTGTTAAAAGTAGGGGCAAAACTTAACAAATAGCCCTACAGACTTCTTTAAACTATACTTATCTTTGCGGCTGAAGTATGACCATGACGCTTAGCCTTAGATGATAAGTTCTTCTTTCTACCCTACAAAGAAAATCTTAACTGGAATCTCTCCGTTAGGACTTTTTGTGCTTATATTTTTCTTCTTTTTTGTGCCTCAGGATGTTGTGGGGCAGGACCCTGCTGATGTAGTTCCTGAATATATGTGGGATGCTGTAGTGGGTTTACCACCGGTTGGTTTATCTAATCTGAATCCAGACAATTTAACTATTGCTGTTGCAACTGATTCCCAGGATAATGTCTACACCTTGTCTTTTGGAAGTGGTGTCGATAAACGGAATGCTGATGGACAAATTGGAGAGAATAACTTTATTGATCCGAGTTATTTGGAGAGTCCATTAGATATTGCTATTGATGATGAGGGATTCCTTTATATTGCCGATTACTCCGATAACGACTCGAATTTTAGCAGACATGGAAAAATAAGGGTTTTTGATCCTGAGGGAAATCCAGATAGGATAATTTATATTGGCTTTTATAGGCCAATGGGTATAGATGTGGATTCCGAGAATATTTACATAGCCGAATACTATGACGGTGAGCAGGGACCTGATCAGGGAAGTGAGTTTAGCCGGATATCTGTTTATGATAAGCAAACGGAAAATCGTGATGAAGTGAACAGTGTCGATGTAAAAGTGCCTTATCGTATTGCTGTCAATTCTCAGGGAAAAATTTTTGTGAGTCAGGCGGGAGATGACGATCCAGCTGTATTAATTTTTAATGGAAACCTTAACTATGAAGGAAGACTTGGGAATGTACAATCTCCGGGTAGTTTAATATTTGATGATTTTGATTACCTCCATGTCGTCGAATATGCCGGAGAGATTAACTTTGGCGAGTTACTTGATTTTTCAAATACTGGTCTTACTGAGGCTATTGAATTTAGCCATCAGGTTTATCATGGGATAGAAGACAATGCTTTCGGAATTAAAATATTTGATCCAAATCAATCCTTAGTAGATTTTTACCAAGAAAAAATTGAATTCCCGATTGATATAGCTTTTAACAATTGTGATAAAATGTACCTGCTTAATTCAAATGTTATACCATTACTACATATTGATAATTTCTTTGGTCATAGGTTCATTCCAAATTCATTAGAATCGGACCTTGAGATATATGAAAGAACTCCCTCCTTTGACAGTTTTGAGGGGCCGGTAATTACTACGTGCCCAGAAAACATTACGGTTACCGCACAATCAGGTACTGCTTTTGCTGAAGTAGAATTTAATGATCCAGAGGCTACAGATAATTGCGAGGCTGAAGTAGAACAAACAGGCGGGTATCCCTCCGGAACCGAATTTCCAGTTGGAACTCATACCATTGAATTCACGGCTACAGATAATTTTGGTCTTACTGATATTTGTACCTTCACAATAACAGTCGAGCCTTCTGAAGAAGATGAAAACACAGCTCCTTTAGCGAATAATGATGACGGATACAGTACTAACCAGGATGAAGCACTTACCATTCCAGCACCCGGTGTCTTAGGAAACGACACTGATACTGAAGGTGATGATCTAACAGCAGCCATTGCAACTCAACCTGAAAATGGAACGGTAATTTTAAATCCTGATGGCTCTTTTACTTACACTCCGGATTCAGGGTTTTTCGGGGAAGACACTTTTACTTATGTCGCTAATGATGGAAATTTAGATTCCAATGAAGCCACGGTAATTATTACTGTAAATGAAATAACTCCACCCAACACAGCTCCTTTAGCGAATATTGATGACGAATACAGTACTAACCAGGATGAAGCACTTACTATTCCAGCACCCGGTGTTTTAGGAAACGACACTGATCCTGAAGGTGACGAACTAACCGCAGCCATTGCAACTCAACCTGAAAATGGAACGGTAACTTTAAATTCAGATGGCTCGTTCATTTACACACCGGATTCCGGCTATTTTGGAGAAGATACTTTTACGTACGTCGCTAATGATGGAAATTTAGATTCCAATGAAGCCACGGTAACTATTACTGTAAATGAAGTAACTCCACCCAACACAGCTCCTTTTGCCAATGATGATGAGTATGACACGAATCAGGATGAATCACTTACAATTCCTGCTCCGGGAGTTTTAGGAAACGACAGTGATCCTGAAGGTGACGAATTAACCGCAGCCATTGCAACTCAACCTGAAAATGGAACGATAACTTTAAATTCAGATGGCTCGTTCATTTACACACCGGATTCCGGCTATTTTGGAGAAGATACTTTTACGTATATTGCTAATGATGGAAATCTGGATTCCAATGAAGCTACGGTGACTATTACTGTAAATGAAGTAACTCCACCCAACACAGCTCCTTTAGCGAATAATGATGACGAATACAGTACTAACCAGGATGAATCACTTACAATTCCTGCTCCGGGAGTTTTAGGAAACGACAGTGATCCTGAAGGTGACGAATTAACCGCAGCCATTGCAACTCAACCTGAAAATGGAACGGTAACTTTAAATTCAGATGGCTCTTTTACTTACACTCCGGATTCAGGGTTTTTCGGGGAAGACACTTTTACTTATGTCGCTAATGATGGAAATTTAGATTCCAATGAAGCCACGGTAACTATTACTGTAAATGAAATAACTCCACCCAACACAGCTCCTTTAGCGAATAATGATGACGAATACAGTACTAACCAGGATGAAGCACTTACCATTCCAGCACCCGGTGTTTTAGGAAATGACAGTGATCCTGAAGGTGACGAACTAACCGCAGCCATTGCAACTCAACCTGAAAATGGAACGGTAACTTTAAATTCAGATGGCTCGTTCATTTACACACCGGATTCCGGCTATTTTGGAGAAGATACTTTTACGTACGTCGCTAATGATGGAAATTTAGATTCCAATGAAGCCACGGTAACTATTACTGTAAATGAAGTAACTCCACCCAACACAGCTCCTTTTGCCAATGATGATGAGTATGACACGAATCAGGATGAATCACTTACAATTCCTGCTCCGGGAGTTTTAGGAAACGACAGTGATCCTGAAGGTGACGAATTAACCGCAGCCATTGCAACTCAACCTGAAAATGGAACGATAACTTTAAATTCAGATGGCTCGTTCATTTACACACCGGATTCCGGCTATTTTGGAGAAGATA
The DNA here is from genome assembly GCF_031846645.1 of Autumnicola psychrophila. Classification (NCBI taxonomy): domain Bacteria; kingdom Pseudomonadati; phylum Bacteroidota; class Flavobacteriia; order Flavobacteriales; family Flavobacteriaceae; genus Autumnicola; species Autumnicola psychrophila. The sequence continues at coordinate 126,343 of NZ_JAVRHN010000009.1, read as the reverse complement.
CTTTTACGTATATTGCTAATGATGGCGAGTTAGTCTCTGATCCTGCGACGGTAATGATAACTGTAATTGCGCCACCTGAACCCAACTGTATAGATCAAACTGTTTATCTGGATGACAATGGGCAGGCACAACTTACTGCAGAAGAAGTTTACGGTTCAGACCCGGATCTTGATAATGTACGTCTTAATCTTAGTCAGAGAAGTTTTAATTGCTCCGATGTGGGAAATACTGTTTCAGTTACACTTCGCGTAATAGATAATCAAACAGGATTGTCTTCTGAATGCATTGCTGAAATCACAGTTGAAGATAACAAGCCTCCGCAGAGAATAAACTGTGCAGAAAACAGAAGGATTTTTACTGTTGATTTTGGAGAGTCCGGACGGAATGTGATCTATGAAGCTCCCGAATTTACAGATAATTGCGATGAGGATCTTACAATCGATATAGAAGGTCCTGAGGTGGGAGAATTTTTTCCATTAGGAGAAACAGTAGTAACTTATACCGCAACAGATGAATTTGGGAATTTTTCTTCCTGTAGTTTTATTATAGAAGTTCAGCCAAATGCAGATTTGGAAGCACCAGTTTTTACCAACTGCCCTGAAGAAAATATTACAGTAACAACAGCTACAGGCCAATGTGATGTGGCAGCGCCTTTTGAAATGCCTGAAGCTACAGATAATTCCGGAGAAGTTTCAGTAGAACCTACCAGCGATTTGGGATTTGAAGACCGTTTTCCGGTAGGGGAACATAGGGTCACCTATAGAGCTACAGATGAAGCGGGAAATTTTGTGGAATGTGATATACGCGTAATAGTTACCGAAGATGTAGCACCTCAAATTACATGTCCCGGTCCAAAAACGGCAAATTTTGATCCGGAAGTCGGTTTTACAGTTCTGGACTATCGCAGTGAAGTAGCGGTTTCAGATGCCTGTACAGATGAAGAAGAATTGCGACAAAATCTTGTTCAGGATCCTGCACCGGGAGAAGTGATTTATGGAAACCAGCAGATCTCCTTTACCGTAGAAGATGCTTCAGGAAATCTGGAAGAATGTTCTTTTACGCTCACACTTAATGAAGTTACAGATGAAGTTGCTCCAACTTTTGTGGATTGCCCAAGTGCAAATGGTATGACACAGGAAGCAGCTCCGGGATTATGTGAAGCTGTTGTACATTTTCCCGTTCCGGAAGCTACAGATAGTGAAGGAAATCCTGTTGCTGTGCAACTAATGAGTGATTTAGGTCCTGGAGATAACTTCCCGTTTGGTCCTACAGAAGTTGCTTTTACAGCTACAGGTGAAAACGGACTTACCGCCACCTGTACGTTTACAGTTACTATAATAGATAATGAAATTCCGGAAATCGAAACTTGTCCGGACCCTAAAACGGCAAATTTCGACCCTGAAGTTGGTTTTATAGTAACAGATTATCGTGCTGAAGTAGCGGTTTCAGATAATTGTACTTCAGAAGAAGACCTTATTATCATACAAACTCCTGCTCCGGGAGAAATAATTTATGCAAGTCAGGATATTTCTTTTACCGTAGAAGATGTTTCTGGAAATGATAATTCCTGCAGTTTCCAGCTTACTTTAGAGGAAGAAGCAATCACCGACAGGCTGGTGGCAAGAGATGACGAGTATTTTGTTGAAGACAACTCCCAGCTGTTTTATGTTTCTGAACAAAATGGAATTCTGGTTAACGACAGTTTTAATCAGGCAAATTTGCCTCAAATTGAAATTATTAGCCCTCCTCAGGGTGCGGTAGATAGGGATCCTGATGGTTCTTTTACTTACAGTCCGCTGGATAATTTTACTGGGGAGGATTCCTTTACTTACCGGTTAAACGATGGTGAAAATGTTTCAGAAATTGCCACTGTTACTATTAATGTTTCCGCCACCACGCCATCTCTGGATATTAACTGCCCAATTGACCAGGTGGAGGCTTTTGATGAAAACTGTCAGTTTTTACTTCCGGATTATAGGTCATTAGCCGAAGTGAACCTCACAACGGCGGAAATTGCACAATCTCCCGCACCGGGAACGATGATCTATGAGACACAGCAGATTCAGCTAACTGCAACTGCGGGAGAGGAGACACAGATATGTTACTTCCAGGTGGTAATGCAGGATCAAACTGCCCCTTTCTTAGCATGTCCCGAAGAAATATATGAACAGCAAAATGCTGATGGTACTTTTATTTTACCCGATTATGCTGAAGAAATAATGATAACCGATAATTGTGGTTTAGCGACTGTCGTTCAGGATCCTGCACCGGGAACTTCAGTTTCTGCGGGGGATGAGGTTGAAATTACACTTACCGCAACAGATAATTCCGCAAATAGTACTACCTGCAGTTTTCCGCTGATATTAACTTCTGAAGAAGTGGTGGAAATATCGTGTCCTGAAGATCAGACTGAAGCCTTGCTCGAAAATTGCAGTTTTCAGGTACCCGATTATACAGCGATGGCGACAGTAAGTAATCCCAATGCGGTAGTGACCCAGAGTCCGCAGGAAGGTGAAATGGTTTCCGAAGATACCGTAGTTACTCTTACCGCCACCTTAAATGGAATGTCTGACGAGTGCTCATTTAACCTGTTTTTAGAAGATAATGTGACCCCGGTGGCTAATTGTGTTGATGGATATTTACTGAGTCTTACAGACGGTATGGCCAGTCTTACTGCGGAAGAACTTGACTTTAATTCTAACGATAACTGCGGAATTGTTGAAATGAGCATCGATCAAAATATTTTTACGACTGAAGATCTTGGCGATAACATGGTAACTCTAACGGTGACTGATGCCGCCGGAAATTCAAGTACTTGTGAAACTATTGTAACTGTAATTGGAGAAGACGATGGACCCGTAAGCTGCGTAAATGGTGTTACCCTGGAGCTTGACGTAAATGGAGAAGCCTATTTGAATATTGATGATGTCTACACCGGGAATCCTTCCGGAGAACTTTCTGTTAGCAGAACTTATTTTACCTGCGAAGATGTTGGGGTTAATCGCGAGCGTTTCTACTATACCGAAAATGGGGAAGAGACCTTTTGCGAATTTTCTGTAACCGTTGCAGAAAATTTTAAGCCGCAGGTAACTGTAAATAACATTGGAATAGATATTAACCAGAACGGTATTGCTGTTCTTACAGAAGAAGACTTGCAATCTATAGTTACAGCTACAGATAACTGTTCAAATGAACTCAGGTATGAGGTAAGTCAGGATGAATTTAATTGTTCACATAAAGGCGCTAACCTTGTAAATTTAACAGTAACAGACGAGAGTGACAATGCCACGACCACAAGTTTTACGGTTTTTGTAAATACGCCACTGGGAACCTGCGGCACCCCTCTGGATGAGGATGATTACGTTTTTGTATATCCAAACCCTAACAATGGCAGCTTTAAAATCAATACGCCGTCCAATGTGGTGATTACAAACATACGGGCGTACGATATGCGCGGCAGGTTTATAGGTCACATTAATTATGACGAAACAGTTACCGAATATGCGATGAGCCTTGGAGAGGTGGAAACTGCTGTTTATGTGCTTCGGCTTATGATTTTAAGAAACGGCAGGGAAGAGGAACTAATCCGAAGGGTTATTGTAAGGAATCTTTAATTTGTTCTTCTGTGTAAGCTATAATATCATCAGGTGGCGTAGTGCTTTCAAACCATTTTATAGCATCATCTTTTCGAAACCAGGTCAATTGTCTTTTCGCAAAACGCCGGGTATTTTTCTTGATTTCGGCTACTGCTTCTTCCTGCGGAATTTTTTCTTCAAGGTGCAGGAAAAGTTCTTTGTAACCCACCGTGTTCAGAGCGTTAAGATGCCGTTTTGGAAAGAGATTTGAGGCTTCTTTAAATAAACCTGCTTCCATCATTTTATCTACGCGAAGATTAATACGATCATAGATTTTTTCCCTTTCAGCAACAAGGCCTACTTGTATACTATGGAAATTTCGGGATTCTTTTTTTCTGTTTAAAAATGAAGAATAAGGTTTTCCGGTTCCTATACAAATTTCCAGTGCACGGATAAGCCGGTGCGGATTCTCAGTATCTACTTTTGCGTAGTAGTCAGGGTCGAAATTTGCCAATTTTCGCTGTAGATATTCCAGGCTCTCGTTGTTGAGATTTGCTCTAATCTGTGGATCTACTTCCGGAAAATAATCCAGGCCCTCAATAACACTTTTAACGTAAAGTCCGCTCCCGCCAACCATTACCACAACCTTTTTACGCTGAAAGAGTTCATCTAGTTTAGCAATGGCATCCCGTTCAAAATCCCCCACCGAATATTCCTCTTCTACAGAAATATGCTGGATGAAATGATGCGGAGCCGCAGCCAGTTCTTGTTCTTCGGGAACTGCGGTACCAATTTGCATTTCTTTAAAGAACTGCCGGGAGTCTGCAGAAATAATTTCCGTATTAAAATGTTGTGCTAATTTTATCCCCAGTGCAGTTTTACCAATAGCAGTAGGCCCGACAATGCTAATGAGGAAATTTTCAGGCATTGAGTTTGTTTCCGCAGTTATGGCAAAATTCGGCTTTGTCCAGGTGATTCTGTTCGTTACAAACAGGACAAACCTGGCTGTTTTTGATCGTATTTTTAACAGCAGAATTTGCTCTGCCATATTCCGAAGTTACAATTCCTGTAGGCACTGCTATAATTCCGTAGCCAGTGATCATAATAAAAGAAGCAATAAATCTTCCTAAAGGCGTTACAGGAGCAATATCGCCAAATCCTACGGTAGTGAGGGTGACAATACACCAGTAAATGCTTAGCGGGATATTGGTAAATCCACCGGTCTCCCCTTCAACAAGATGCATTAGTGTTCCTGCAATGATGCACACAATAAGTACCGCGAAAAGAAAAACTATAATTTTAGGCCGGCTATTTCTAAGAGCTTCTTTTAGTTTATTGGATTCGCCAATATAACGGCTGATCTTCAAAATCCTAAAAATCCTGAGCAGTCTTAATGCTCTAATGGCAAATAGAAGGTTTGCCCCGCCAATAAAGAAGCCTATATAGCTTGGCAACGTAGAAAGTAAATCTACAATTCCATAGAAGCTGAAAATATAGGCCTTAGGCCTTCTGATACTTATAATACGCAGGATATATTCTATGGTAAAAATGATAGTGATTATCCATTCTGCAACATAGAATTGCCAGTAATATTTCTGAAAATATTCCGGAACACTTTCCAGCATCACGAGGGCAACACTTATGAGTATTACCACAAGAAGGGCAATATCAAAGAATTTTCCTGCCGGCGTATCGGCTTCATAAATTACTTCATGAAGCTTTAGTTTCCAGTTTGGAGTGGGTCTGTTTTCTTTCAATGCCAATTTATGTTAGAAGACTTCCAAATTTAAAGAATTTAACCGAAGTACGAGGGACGAAGTAAAGAAATACGAAGATTGTTAAAAGGTTCAGGTTATTAATTTACTAAATGAAATGAGATGCTGAAGTAAGTTCGGGATGACAAAGCAAAAACTGTAGGTCCATAATTGCCATATTAGAGACTTCATCTTAAATTGAATTAGGAACCAGGAGGCAAGAATCAGGAGGCAAGAACCAGGAGAATCACGGGAAGGGGTTCTGCGGAAGCATTTAAAAGTTTTTCGTGCATTCGTGGCAAAACTTATAGTCGATAATTGCCATTTTTGGAGAAATTCTTTGGTTCGGAGGTTAAGCAGTCTCGTCTTCTCACCCCCGGTTTCTTTGCTGTAACTAGCCACCACTAATCCACGAATAATTAAAAAAAATTTCTGATTTTAAGTTATGAAGGCAAAGGTAGAAAATTGCCATTTTTGTAATGCCTTCACTGTTCTGAAGAAAAACTCTGCGGAAATCTGCGCCATCTGCGGGAGAAAATACCCTTTATCAGCTCGTTTCAGGTCAATACTTGCTATTATAGAGACTTCATCTTAAATTGAATTAGGAATCAGGATGTCGCTGCGAGCGGAGTTGCGGGCTCTGTTAGAGAGACAGTGCAATGGTGGTGTGACAAAAGTAATCTGAGGGAATCAGCACATTTTCAAATTTTCAAATCATTACATTACTCAGCTTCAGAAAAATGCACAACCTTGAGCTTCTTATTTCTCCTCAGGTAGTTCTGAATAATATGCTGAGTGTCCCGGTCGTTTTTCATAGGAGTGATAATGGACTTTACAATGTCGATGTTATTGATCTGGTGGTTCAGGTTAAAATATCCAATTCCTTTAAATTCACCATCTTCAATTAACAAAAAGGTTTTTTCATCTACTTCACGGCCGCGGTCAATAATGATCATATTCTCGCTTTCATAAGAATATTTCTTGATAAGTTCCCTTGCGCGCTGATTATATTCAGATGCAGCTTCCTCTTCAACACAAGCTCCCCAGCAGTTTTTAATACTGTACTTAAAACAGTTTCCGGTACCATTTTCCAGTCCTGAAAGCCGCTCACACAATTGATGTTCTTCTACCCAATTGTTCAGCAAAGTTTTTGCCTGCCGTAAATTGGTAAAAGTGGTAATATTTTCACGGCCGTTTGCCCTCCCAATCTTAAAATTGATATAGCCGTTTTCATCGGTATGATGATACAAAGCATGGCTAAAAATGTTCTTTTTCAGGGCTTTATTATATTTCGGTTTGTTGTGCTTAATTTCCTGATTTTCCTTGAGCAGTGCAATAAGTTCATTTCCGCAGGATTCGTAAGAAACCGAAGAAACTTCTTTTTGAATTTCCTTCGCCTTAGGATGGTCGTTTGTAAAATGCTGATTTACCCGTTTCCTGATGTTTTTGCTTTTACCAATATAGATAATTTCTCCGTTCTCATTGTGCAGGTAGTAAACACCTGTTGTAGCCGGTAATTCCTCCAGAAGGTAAACGAGTTTCGTATCCAGATTACGCTTTGGCTCCAGCCGCACGTGCTCTTTAAGAACGTCTTTTTCTACATCTTTAGCCAGTAACATCTTAAAAAGTTTTACTGTGGCCTGTGCATCACCACTGGCCCGATGCCGGTCACTAAGGGGAATCCCTAAAGATCTCACCAGCTTTCCAAGGCTGTAGGAGGGAAGACCCGGAATAAGTTTTTTCGAAAGTTCTACTGTACAAAGTGATTTGCGCTCATATTCAAAACCAAGCCTGCGGAATTCCGTTCTTAAAATCCGGTAATCGAATTTTGCATTATGCGCCACAAGGATACAATCTGAAGTGATTTCGACAATGCGCTTGGCTACTTCGTAAAACTTCGGGGCACTGCGAAGCATATCGTTATTAATGCCCGTTAAGTTTACTACAAAAGGCTGTATAGGCTGCTCTGGGTTAACCAGACTAATAAACTGGTCTACTACTTTGTGGCCATCGAATTTGTAAACTGCGATTTCGGTAACACCTTCTTCGTTATACTTCCCGCCTGTTGTTTCTATGTCTAAAACTGCGTACAAAAAATTCTTTTAGTTTAATTATAATTCCGTTCCCCAAAAATACTGCTTCCAATCCTTACCATCGTAGATCCGCATTCTACCGCGATCTTATAATCGCCGCTCATTCCCATGGAAAGTTCTTTCATTGAAGGATACTTTTCTTTAAAGTCGTCAAAAATAGCTTTTAATTTCAGAAATTCTGATTTTACCTGATTTTCATCTTCACTAAAAGTTGCCATTCCCATAAGACCGACTACTTCTGTATTTTCCATTTTTTGATAGGCTTCGGAATTTAGGATCTCTGTCGCCTCTTCTTTTGAAATTCCGAATTTGGAATCTTCTTCGGCAATTTTTATCTGAAGAAGGCATTTTATAACGCGCTCTTCGTTTTTCGCCCTTTTGTTAATTTCCTTCAACAGCTTCAAACTATCCACAGCATGAATCAGGCCAACAAACGGCGCCATATATTTTACTTTATTCCGCTGAACATGACCAACCATATGCCATTCGATATCTTTGGGCAGGCTTTCCCATTTATCGGTCATTTCCTGGATTTTATTTTCGCCAAAAATCCGTTGACCGGCTTCATAAGCTTCCAGAAGATCTTCGTTTGGCTTGGTTTTGGAAATAGCTACTAGCTTAATATTTTCGGGTAATTTGGCTTTATATTTCTTTATATTCTCTGAGATATTCATAATCAAAACTCGTAAATTGTTAAACCGCTGCGCAGTTTAGGTTCAATATAAGTACTTTTTGGCGGCATCGTCAAATTTTCCTCTGCAATTTGTTTTATTTCAGCAATATCTGGAGGGAGCATTGCAAAGCCAACGGCAAATTTTCCGCTGTCCACCTGCCGCTTAATTTCCGCATTATTGTCCCTTTCGGGGAAATAAGCAATCCTTTTATCATTTCTCAGATCGTGAATACCAAGAATTGGTTTCAGGATATGTTCATCCAGAATTACAGCATCCAGGTTGCTGCGGGAATCATCCAGGCTGTACCCGGTTTTCTTTAGGTGAAGAGAATAGAACCTGCCATCCAGATACATGCTGAATTGATGTTTTTCTGTTGGTACGAGATCTTTTTTTTCGGAATTTTCTATACTGAAGTTTTTTTTCAAAAGAACAAGAAATTTTTCTTTAGAATGGGAATTAAGATCGGATACAAGTCTGCTGAAGCCTTTAATTTTCAAACTACTTTCTGAAATAATGTAACTCAAAAAATAATTGTACGGTTCTTTACCGGTATGATTCGGATTATTCATTTGACTCTCTTTGGCAAACAGGGCAGAGGAGGCGCACCGGTGATGTCCGTCGGCAATGTACAGGCTGCCGATATTTGCAAATTCTGACCTTAGACTTTCAGCTACTTCAGGATTTGAAATCTTCCACAAATGATGTGTTTCACCATCGCCGGTGGTAAAATTATATTCCGCAGTGGTGTTTGTGGTTTCTGAAATCAGGTTGTCGATCCTCCTGTTATCCGGGAAAGTAAGTAAAACAGGTTCGGCGTTAAAGCCAGCTGTTTTCAGGTATTCTTTAAAAAGTATTTCGCGGTGAACTATGGTATCTTCGTGCCTTTTAATGATGTTTTTCTCATAATCCCGGGCACTGGCGGCAGCTATAATTCCGCAGCAGCTATTCTGCGGGGTTTCAATTTTGTAAACATAGTAAAATGGTTCCTCGTCTGTGATAAACGTACCATCTTCCTTGTACTGCAAATAGCGATCTCTAATCATTTTAAACCGACTTTCACCTACATTTTCCTCCTGAAGGCTATATTCGGGATTAACAATGTGCAAAAATGAATAGGGATTATTTTTCAGCTGAGCTGCAATTTCTGCTTTGCTATAATCCTGATAAGAGCGGGAAACAACAAGTCCTGCTTTAGCTTTTGCCGGTCGCACTGCTTTAAAAGGAAGGATTTCTGCCAAGATTTGTGTGTAGAGTTAAAAAGTTAATGAGTTAAAAGTGAAAAAGACCCCTCCGACCTTCGGCCACCTCCCCTTGAAAAAAGGGGAGGAGCGTTTTTGGAGGAAAATATTCCTCCATGCCTGCGGCCTTAAGTTCTTAGACAGGACGTCGATAATTGCCATTTTGGGACTGTCTTCTTTAAGGGAGACCTCAAAGGTTTTAAAAACCTATAAGGTCTGATTCTGATTCCTTTCCATGAAACTCCGCGGCACCGGCGTTAGACGGTATGCCGAAAATGGCAATTTTCGGCATGTCGTTACGAACTGAACTGCGGCGAAACTTTTTCGGCTTTTTTATTTTCTGAATAGTCATAAAAACCTTCTCCGGACTTCACGCCAAATTTTCCTGCTCTCACCATATTCACCAACAACGGACAAGGAGCGTACTTCGGATTTTTAAAACCGTCATGCATCACTTCAAGAATAGACAAACATACGTCGAGCCCGATGAAATCTGCTAACTGAAGCGGACCCATTGGGTGCGCCATTCCCAGTTTCATAACCGTATCGATTTCGTAAACTCCGGCGACTCTATTGTAAAGCGTTTCTATAGCTTCATTAATCATGGGCATCAAAATTCTGTTTGCAACAAAACCGGGATAATCGTTCACTTCCACAGGAACTTTGTTCAGCTTTTCAGACAGTTCCATTACTTGTTTGGTGATGTTATCGCTGGTATTATAGCCGCGGATAATTTCTACCAGTTTCATCACCGGCACCGGGTTCATAAAGTGCATCCCAATTACCCTTTCCGGATTAGATACCACGGAAGCAATTTGCGTAATGGAAATGGAGGAGGTGTTCGATGCCAAAATAGTATCCTTTGAACAAATACCGTCCAGTTGCTTGAAAATTTTCAGTTTCAGTTCCTGATTTTCTGTCGCTGCCTCTACTATTAAATCTACATTTTTTACTCCTGAAGGAATGTCGATTTGCTGAGTTATATTGCTAAGCGTTTCCTCTTTTTGTGCTTCGGAAATTTTTTCCTTCGCCACCATTCTGTCCAGGTTTTTGTTAATAGTATCCATTCCCCGCTGAAGGTTTTCCTTGGAAACATCTATTAACTGAACTTTATATCCAAATTGTGCAAAAGTATGAGCAATTCCGTTGCCCATTGTCCCTGCACCTATAACTGCTATGTTTTTCATATTAAATATTTTAAAAATTTGTACTGCAAGAAAAAAACCACCCCGACCTACGGCCACCCCTCCTTAAAATGGAGGGGAGCATTATGCTCAAATCAGTTTTGAACTTGTACTCTTCACTCTTCACTCTTCACTCTGAACCACGAACTGCTAGAAATTTGCTATCACCTGATTAGCCACTTTTAAAGCCCTTGCGCCCTGTTCCAGTGTTACTATAGGTTCTGTATTATTATTTATCGCGTCTGCAAAAGTTTCCAGTTCCTGTAAAATGGCGTTATTTGGCGAAACAGAGGGGTTATCAAAATAAATCTGTTTTTTGACTCCTTCAGCATTTTGAAGGATCATAGCGTAATCATCGGGATTTTCCGGAACATCTTTCATTTTTACAACCTCACATTTCTTCTCCAGAAAATCTACAGAGATATAAGCGTCCCGCTGAAAGAACCTGGATTTTCGCATGTTTTTAAGTGAAATTCTGCTTGCCGTTAAATTCGCCACACAGCCATTTTCAAATTCTATACGGGCATTCGCGATATCCGGAGTGTCACTAATTACTGAAACTCCGCTTGCGCTGATATTTTTCACTTCAGATTTTACCACGCTTAAAATAGCATCAATATCGTGGATCATTAAATCCAGCACTACCGGAACATCTGTCCCGCGCGGATTAAATTCTGCAAGGCGGTGCGCTTCAATAAACATCGGGTTTTCAATACGGGAAACCACAGCCTGAAAAGCAGGATTAAAACGCTCCACATGGCCTACCTGGCCTTTTACGTTGCTTTTTTTAGCCAATTGTATAAGTTCCTGAGCTTCTTCAAAAGTATTGGTAATAGGTTTTTCAATAAAAAGATGCTTCCCTGCGGAGATCACCTTTTTCGCAACTTCAAAATGAGAAAGGGTAGGGGTGACCACGTCTACAACTTCAACGGATTTAATTAAATCATCCAGGCTGCTAAACTTTTTATAACCGAATTCCTCTTCAATTTTAGAGGCATTTTCTTCATTGGCATCATAGAAGCCTATTAGATCAAATTTTTCGGATTGGTTGAGAAGTTTTAAATGAATTTTTCCCAGGTGGCCGGCACCCAGAACGCCTACTTTTAGCATAGTTTTCAGGATTTACTCGATAATCGAGATTTTAATTCTCCGAGGTTTGGCTCGAAATTGAAAATTATTTCTTCTTGATGCTTCGTGGGGCTTACCTTAAAGCAGAAGCAGTTTACTGCAAAAATAGTATTTTGAGAATAAATACTTTAAAAGATTCTGTTATAATACCCCGCCAATTTGTTTGTATGCAATGTGAATATTTTCTTAATTTTATGCTTCCAAAACTTCATAAATTGCAAAAGGATAACTTCAGACATAAAGGAAAAAGACAGCAACTGGTAGATACTGTAAAAAGAAAAGGTGTTACCGATAAAAAGGTGCTGGAAGCCATTGGAAAAATTCCGAGGCATTTATTTATGGACAGTAGTTTTGAAGATCATGCGTACCAGGATAAAGCTTTTCCTATAGCTGCAGATCAAACCATTTCCCAGCCTTATACCGTAGCCTTTCAAACTGAACTTCTTGAGGTTTCCCGGACTGATACCATTTTGGAAATCGGAACCGGAAGTGGTTATCAAACTGCTGTTTTGTGCGAACTTGGTGCGAAAGTATATAGTATAGAAAGGCAGCGGGAGCTTTATAAGAAGACAAAAAACTTCCTGGCGAAAATTGGCTATCGTCCAAAACAACTGAGTTTTGGGGATGGTTACAAGGGATGGCCGGAATATGCTCCTTTTGATAAAATTATTGTAACTGCAGGTGCACCCTTTTTACCAAAAACGTTGCTGGGCCAGCTGAAAGTAGGAGGGAAGATGGTAATCCCAATTGGGCAGGGCGTACAGGTTATGACCTTATTTACCAGGAAATCTGATACCGAATTTGATAAAAAAGAGTACGGTGATTTTAGGTTTGTGCCTTTGCTGGAAGACAAGAATTAAATTGTTTGTGGTTCATGGTCTGTAGTTCATGGTCTATAGTTCGTAGTTAGCATAATATCGAAAACAAAGAACAAGAAACATTAAACAGCTTTTATAAAAAAAGCCCCACTTTTGTGAGGCTTGATTTCTGCAATTCAAATTTTTTTATTCTGAAGCAGCTGTTGCTTTATCAACTACTAACCTTTCGTCACGGTTTGCAATTTCCCAGGCGGTAAGGAAAACAAGTTTTGCTCGTTTCGCCAGGGCATCATATTCAATTTTATCTGGAGTATCGGTAATTTTGTGGTAATCTTCATGAACTCCGTTAAAATAGAAAATAATCGGTATATTGTTTTTTGCAAAGTTATAGTGGTCACTTCTGTAATAGAAACGGTTAGGGTCATTCTCGTCATTATAAGTATAATCCAGATCAACGTTCATATAGTTTTCGTTAACCTCTTCACTTAGTTCATGCAGATCTGTGCTGAGTTTATCGCTGCCAATAAGATAGACATAATTGTCATTTCCTTTGTGTTCAGGATCTATTCTCCCAATCATATCTATGTTAAGGTTAGCAACAGTGTTTTCTAAAGGATAAATGGGATTATCTGTATAAAACTTTGATCCTACCAGCCCTTTTTCTTCACCGGTTACATTAAGAAAAAGAATAGATCTTTTTGGAGTGTAGCCGTCTTCTTTGGCTTTAGCAAAAGCTTCGGCTATTTCAAGAATACCCACTGTCCCGGAGCCATCGTCATCTGCACCATTAAAAACGTTTCCTTCGGCATCCATTCCCACATGGTCATAATGTGAAGAAATTACCAATAGTTCATCAGATTTTTCACTGCCTTTGAAATAAGCAACTACATTTTCAGAATCTTTAATATCACCACGAAAGACGCTGGAAGGTACTTCCTGGTAGTAATCATCGTCTCCCATTGGTGCTGGAATGTTCAATTTCTGATATTCATTTTTAAGATATTCAGCAGCTTTTTTCTGGCCCGGTTCACCGGTTTCACGCCCTTCAAAGTCGTCACTGGCGAAGGTGTAGAGATGTTCTTTTAACTCTTCAGCAGTAATAGTGTTGGCATATTCCATAGGGTTTGCGTTTTCCACATTTTTAGGTTGCGTACCGCAGGCAAGAAAGTTGGCTGTTAGCGCCAGAAAAAGAATTTTCTTCATAAATATTATAAATTTGTGGTTTGGGTGCGGCAAGATAGCCGTTTTCGGGATTATTTCCTTCAGATTTCGTGCCGAAAACGATTCTCGGTAAGCTTCTGTTCCTATTTTAATACTTTTTGAAGGGCTTCTTTTGCCAAAGGTTCCATGACATCGTATCCGGCACTTGTGGGATGGACGCCATCTTCAGCATATTCCATCTTCATGCCTTCTTTTTCGTTCTTTAGTGCAGAAAAATAGTCCAGGTAAACATAATTATTTTCTTCAGCATAATTTTTAAGCCACTCGTTAATTTTGGCAATTTTCGAGACTGGTTCCAGACCCGGGCGCCAGGGATAATCATATACAGGAAGGATAGAACTCAGGATCACTTTTATTCCATTGGCTTCGGCAAGCTGGGACATCGCCTTTATATTATCTGTAATCATTTTTACTGAAGAAAATCCAGTGTTACCGGCAATATCATTAGTTCCGGCGAGGATAACGACCGCTTTTGGCTTGAGATCCACAACATCTGGCATAAAACGGATAAGCATTTGCGGAGTGGTTTGCCCGCTAATTCCCCTTCCGACGAAGTTGTTATCAGAAAAGAATTCCGGATGCATATTCACCCAACCTTCGGTAATCGAATTCCCCATAAAGACTACCTGGGGATAATTGCCATTTTTAACGATGCTCTCATTGGCCTCTCGGTACTTTTTTAAATTCGCCCAATCCTGGCTCATAAGTTCTTTGTATTCTTCTCTTTGCGCAAACAGGTTAAAGCCAATTAGCAGCAGGATACATGTAGATAACAATCTTTTTTTCATAAAAATCTAAGTTTTGCGTTATTCGAAATATAATTAATTGAATTTTATCCCCTCGGTTTTGCGCGGTCATATTGAGGAGGCCAGGGAACGTCTGTTCCCAATGTTTTTGCAGCTTTTAGCGGAAAATAAGGCTCCCGGAGGAACTCCCGTGCCATGAATATAAGATCAGCCTGATCGTGGGTGAGGATTTTCTCTGCCTCTTCAGCATTTGTAATTAACCCTACTGCTCCTGTAGCAATATTTGCTTCGGTTTTAATTTTTTCTGAAAATTGTACCTGGTATCCTTTTTCCACCGGAATTTTTGCATGAGGAACCATTCCTCCCGAAGAACAATCGATAAGATCAACGCCTTTTTCTTTTAAAATTTTTGCCAGTTTTACTGATTCTTCTTCGTCCCAACCACCTTCGACCCAGTCTGTCGCAGAAATACGGACGAAAATTGGCAAATCTGACGGCCATTCTTTCTTTACAGCCTCCAGAACTTCCAGAAGTAAACGAATTCTATTTTCAAAGCCTCCTCCATAATTGTCATTTCTTTGATTGCTTATGGGCGACAGAAACTGGTGCAGTAAATACCCATGAGCAGCATGGATTTCCACTACTTTAAATCCGGCTTTTACAGCTCTTTTTGCCGCAGCTTTAAAGTCGGTAATTACTTTTTTAATTCCGGTATCATCCAGCTCCTTTGGTAACGGATTATTATTTATAAACGGAATCGGGCTGGGAGCAAGGGTATTCCAGCCACCGGATTTATTGTCCAGAAGGGCGCCTCCTTCCCAGGGTGGCGTTGTGCTCGCTTTACGACCTGCGTGGGCAAGTTGGGTGCCAATAACTGCTCCCTGAGATTCGACAAACTCCAAGATTTCTTTTAATCCATTGATATGTTCATCTTTCCAAATTCCCAGGTCGTGCGGAGTAATTCGGCCTTCTGGAGAGACCGCAACAGCTTCAGTAAAAATGAGCCCGGCGCCACCTACTGCACGGCTTCCAAGGTGTACCATGTGCCAGTTGTTGGAAAACCCGTCTTTACTGCTGTACATGCACATAGGAGATACGGTAATTCGATTTTTAACTTCAATTTCTTTAATTGTAAGAGGTGAAAATAATAAAGACATTCAATTCCTGATTTCAGTTTACAGCTAAAGATAACAGAAACAGATAGAGATCGAAATGCTTTTGATTCATTTATAAATAAATATTTATAAATTTAAGATATCAGTTTAAATTTTAAAATGTTCATGTGCGTCTTTAATCTTTATTTATGAAAAATGCCAATTCCAAAATTGTACCTTTCATAGAATAGCGGGAAAGATAATGTTTGGAATAAGTGACATACCTAAATTTATACTGGCGTTCTTTATCCTAATGCCGGTTATTTCAATTCTTCATGAAGGAGGACACGTCTTTTTCGCGTGGCTCATGGGAGGAAAAAATATAAAAGTTACCGTAGGAACCGGAAAGCCACTTTTTCGGTTGGGAATGCTTGAAGTACGAAAATATTATTTCTGGTATGGGGTATGTACCTTTGAAAATATTAGACGTAAAGAGAAACTGGCTAATATTCTTATATTTTCAGGAGGAGCATTGTTTAATCTATTGTCAACAATAGCTGTAATGATGCTGGTAGAAAATGGTTATTTTGAGGAGGGAATTGCCACTTACCAGTTTACCTATTTTTCACTTTATTACATTTTTTTCGCAATTTTACCTATGCCTTATCCGGACGGGAACTACAGTGACGGAAAAATTATTCTGGACCTTATCCGGGGAAAAGATGAGGTCATAATGGAAAGAACCTATCGCATTCAGTGGAACGAGGATGGTAAACAGTGGCATGTATTGGATCATGAGAACAAAATGATCCATAGTTTTAAAGAGGAAGAAGAAGCCATTGAAAAAGCGCGCTTTGTTGCACAGGAAAACAGGCCGAGTAAGGTTGTTAATAGCAAAGAGGGAGAGGAAAAAGAAATTCACAATTATCCTAGGATCCCTCTTTAAATCATTGCTTATTTAACAACCCAGAGAGGTACCTCTAAATTGGAGTTGAACAATTCTTCAGTAACGCTTCCCACGGCAAAAGGAGAAAAAGTGTTTCCTCCTTTATCAGAAACTACCAGGAGGTCCACATCTTTTGAGGTTTTGGTATTTGCCAGTATCTTCTTTGCTGCCCCCGATTCTCTTCCCAATAAGATAAGAGGTTCTATAGGTTCAGAATAATTGAGTTTTTTAATAAATTTATTATATTTTTCATGAACATGTTTTTTAACCTGAGGGCCCATCTCTTCTGCAGAAACATAAGGAGAGAACTGTAGTGGTACACTGTAAACATGAACTACTTTTAAGGAGGAATCATGACCTTCCTGAAGATCTTTAGTTACCCTGAAAATTTTTCTGGAATCATGGGAGAAATCTGTTCCGGCCCAAATGGTGTTGATCTTTTCCTTTGCTAATTTTGGAACTGTAACGATATCACATTTAAGCAACCGCAGCAGCTTACCACTGACGACACCTGTACCGTTTTCATGTTTTTTATTCCCTACAATTGCCAGATCGATGGAGTATTTCTCCACAACGTATTTGATAAGCGACTCACTGTATGGATCTTCAGAAATAAACACATCCCAATTCGCACGTGCTTTAAAATGCTCTTTAACCTTCTCATTCAGCTCATCTCCAATCACCTCATCCAGGTTTATGTCTTTTAGATGTTCAGAAAACAGTTCAGAAATTTCATATTTTTTGATGTTATGTACAAAGTATACATTTTCCACATTAAGCCTTTCAGCTAGAAAGGAAGCATACATAATAAGTTTTTCGTCCAGTGCGGAAAGGTCAAGTGCGACGAGGATATTTTTGATCTTTTTCATGATTAATTTTATTTCTTATTATCAATGTTTGTGTGTGCTTCTTTTCCTGATAATTTCTGAAATGGTATTTTCATAACTTTCCAGCTCCTTCTGCGCCTTTTTCTCTTCTGATTTTATGTTTTCATCCCGCAGTCCCGTATAAAGAGAATAGCACATAAAAAGGAGAATAAAGGCAAAAGGCAAGCCAGTAACTATGGATGCAGTCTGCAGGGCTTGTAGCCCGCCCCCTATTAGTAGAACAGCTGCAATGGTTCCTTCGGCCACGGCCCAGAAAATACGCTGGCCCACAGGAGCATCAATTTTTCCTCCCGAGGTTAAACTGTCTACCACAAGGGAACCTGAGTCAGAGGACGTGACAAAAAAGCCGGCAATAAGAATTACTGCTATGATGTTCAACACACCAGAAAAAGGAAAGTCTTCTAAAAATACAAATAACGCAGTAGCTACATTATCATTAACGGCATTTACAATAGTATCATTTCCCAAAAGGGCCTGCTGTATAGACGTGCTGCCGAAAGCTGTAATCCAGAAAAATGTGATAAGGGAAGGAACAATGAGAACTCCCAGAATGAACTCCCGAATACTCCGGCCCTTGGAAATACGGGCTATGAACATACCTACAAATGGAGACCACGCTATCCACCAGCCCCAATAAAAAACTGTCCATGCATTTTGCCAGTTATTACCGGTATAGCTTTCTGTCCAGGATGATATTTCAAGAAAACTGTAAAAGTAACTTCCCGTGTTTTGAACGAAAGATTGAAATATAAAGATAGTTGGTCCTAAAATTACCACAAGCAACAACAATAAAACCGCAATTCTCATATTCCATTCACTCAGGAATTTTACTCCTTTGTCAACTCCCAATACAACAGAAAGGGTAGCAATAGCTGTAATTCCGGCTATAAGGCTTATTTGTGTAGTAATACCACTGTCTAAACCAAAGACATGAGCAAGACCGGCGGCTATTTGTTGCACCCCAAATCCCAGGGAAGTGGCTAACCCAAAAAGCGTAGCCAGAACTGCAAAAATATCTATAAGATCACCTCTTTTTCCGTAGATTTTGTCCCCCAGAACAGGATAAAAAACAGATCGAATTGTGAGCGGCAAGCCATGTGAATAGGTGAAATAGGCAAGAGAAAGTCCAACCAGGGCATATACCCCCCAGGCATGAAAGCCCCAGTGTAGAAAGGTGAAATTCATCGCCTCTTGTGCAGCTGCGGGAGTCCCACCTTCTGTAAGAGGAGGACTCATAAAATGCGTAATTGGTTCGGCTATACTCCAAAAGAGCAGACCTATTCCCATTCCCGCACTAAAGAGCATGGCAAACCAGGAGAGGGTTTTAAATTCAGGCTTGGCATCTTTTCCTCCTATCCTGATATTTCCGAATTTGCTGAAGGCAAGGTAGAGCACGAAAATGAGGAATATATTCACACAAAGTACAAAGAACCAACCTC
Source organism: Autumnicola psychrophila (assembly GCF_031846645.1). Classification (NCBI taxonomy): domain Bacteria; kingdom Pseudomonadati; phylum Bacteroidota; class Flavobacteriia; order Flavobacteriales; family Flavobacteriaceae; genus Autumnicola; species Autumnicola psychrophila. The sequence continues at coordinate 107,546 of NZ_JAVRHN010000009.1, read as the reverse complement.
CGGTATTGGCAACAAAATCCTGAATTGCATCAAAATAACCTTCGGCCTCTTCCCTGAAGATTAAGGTTAAAGCAATACTAATTATTATAATAATAGAAGAAGTGAAAAAAACAGGACCATTCACGTCCAGACCAAAAATTGATTTTCGTTCGTCACTCCTTATAATCTTTTTAGCCATAGTTGAAATATTTAACTTTCCTGTAATTTAAAAATAATAACCGAAGTTGATATTAAACCTCGCCTCCCATTTCGCATCGGGATTTCCCGCAGCAAAATCATCTACAAAATTGCCACCCAGCCAGGAGTGATTATATCCTGCAGCATAATCTATATATGTATACAAGTTTCCTGCTGTGACCAGAATTCCGGTGACGTTCATAAAGGAATCTTCAAAAGAGCTCTCCTTTTTCTGCATGTATCCAAAATCATTGTAAAACTGCAGATTTGAAACAGGTCCCCAGTTTACCGGAACATTTCGTGCAATGGCAGCAGTGTAGAGATTGAAATCCGCTGCAACTTCGTAAGGTGCACCATAGGCAGCCATAATTATAACTTCTTCAGAACTATCGGGTTCATTTTTGGGGTTGTGTGAAACCAGCATAACTTCTGTCTTTAAGTTCCACAGTTTGTAATCTGCCTCATAGTGTACCGCAAAAGCATAATGATTTCCGGTTTTTTTAGTGATGATATTATAAAGTCCACCGTATTGTGCAGATGCTCCCAAACCTGACCGCAAGCTATCCCCCCAGTTGTAGAGGAGCTTTATATTTCCCTGATGAACCTCTTTATTGTTCCCCGCCACATCATAAGAATACCTGCTATAAGAAACGGGTGAGGCATCACCAAATCGTAATTCTTCAGCATTTTTGAAGTATGCGATCTGATATTCAAAGTTTTCGCCGAAATGTTGGTATTTTACCCCCATGTCATGGTCGTCCTCCAGGCCCATGTAGTATCCAAGGTTAAAGAACCAGTTGTGGGAATTATACTGCTGTATTCCAAAAGGAACCTGAGTGAGACCTACCTGAAGTTCCCTGAATTCGTCAAACTTATAGCCAAACCATCCCTGTTTCAACATTCCTCCACCAAAGGCTTCTGAATAGTGGCGGAATTCTGCATTGACATAAATTCCTTTATAAGCAGCAACGGCATTGATCCTGAACATATCATAGCCAAAATCACCTCCCCGGTTTTTTTGTTCAGGTTTCCATGAAGAGAGGTTGTAATTAAAACGTAATGCTCCACCAATATCTACTTCAGGAGATTCCTGAGCCTGAATGGAAGAATGGGAAAAACTACCTAAAAAAAGGAATAGAAAGAGTCGGTGAAAGGAATTCAACATCTTCAGGTTTTTAAGAGCCAATTTTCAAGTTAATTTGAATGGTTTAAAAAAAATAAATCTCCAATCTAAATGTTTGTTAATTCTTGTTGTCAGTAGAGTTTTCCAAAATGTCGAGTTTATTTGAGAGGAAGAACTGGAATTCTCTAAGAATCGGTCTGGGGTTAATAGTATAAGTTTTTTAATTACATGGTCGGGAAAAGGGACTATGGATGTAAAAAGCAAGATTTATTATCTACTCCGAATAAAAATATGATTTTACGATTATTTTTTTATATTTGTTTATATTTACATTTATTTTTTATTTAAAAATGTTAGCAAATAAGAGAAGAGAAAAGATTATAGAGTTTTTAAAGGAGGATGGCTCAGCAAAAGTTAAAGATCTCTCAAAACTGTTTAAGGTGACTGAAGTGACTATTCGACAGGATTTAGAGAAGCTCGAAAACCAAGGATTTGTTGTAAAAGAGCATGGAGGAGCATTTCTTAGAGATCTGGAAGATCAAGTACGTGGTTTTTCTTTGATACATCAGGAAAATTTAGAACATAAGGAAGCCATAGCTTTAAAATGTTTAGAATTTATTGAAAGTGGGGATACTATTATTTTAGATTCTGGTAGTACAACCACAGAAATTGCCAAAAAATTAAGTGGTTATCAAGATTTAACAGTTATTACCAACGCATTAAATATTGCATTATTGCTTGGTACAGAGCGGGGTATTGAAGTTATTATGACGGGGGGTGAATTTAAGCCTCCAACATTATCACTTACAGGACAAAAGGCAGCTGATTTTTTTAAAGGACTGTATGCGCAAAAGTTATTTCTCGCCACCGCAGGGATCTCCTTAAAATCAGGTCTAACATATCCAAGTATAAGTGATTTAGTTGTAAAAAAGGCAATGATAGAGGCGGCGGATATTACTTATTTAGTTGCAGATCATACCAAATTCGGTAAAAGTGCACTTGCTAGTTTGGGTGCGCTATCGTTAATTGACTATATCATTACAGATTCCGGTATTCGGGAGAAAGATAAAAATGTTTTTATTGACAATGAAATTGAAGTTGTTGTGGCTTAAAAACCCAATGATGACTTAAAAAAAATACATGAAATGATTTTTAAAGGAAAAGAACAAAAACCCATTACTCTTGGCGTAATTATCGGAAACCGGGATTTTTTCCCGGATAGGTTAGTATCTCAGGCTAGAACTGAAATTCTGGAGGTGCTTAAAGAGCATAGGATAAATCCTGTTTTACTGAATGATCAGGAAACAAAATTAGGCGGAGTAGAAACGTTTAGTGATGCTGTTAAATGTTCAGCACTTTTTGAAAAAAACCGAAAGGATATAATGGGGGTGTTAGTAATACTTCCCAACTTTGGTGATGAACGCGGAATAGCTGAAACCTTAAAATTGGCCAATTTAAACGTGCCTGTGCTGGTTCAGGGATATCCCGATGACCTCGATAAGCTGGATGTCGCCCGCCGCAGGGATGCTTGGTGCGGTAAGATCTCTGCCTGCAATAATCTTTATCAATATGGAATAAAATACAGCTTGACCAGGAATCATGTTATTCGTCCGGCAGATCCTGCATTTGTTGAAGATCTTCAGAAATTTATTGCAGTATGTCGGGTTGTGAAAGGACTCCGAACCGCAAGAATAGGGGCTATAGGTGCAAGACCTGGAGGTTTTAATACCGTGAGATACAGTGAAAAATTACTTCAACGACATGGGATTTCCGTAACTACAATAGATCTTTCAGAAATCCTCGGAAGAGCTAATAAACTCGACAACAATGAGCAGCGGGTAAAGGAAAGGCTAGAGCGAATAGGCGATTATGCCGCTATAGGTAAAACCCCACAGGAGGCACTTTTCCAAATTGCTAAAATGGATGTAGTGCTTAACGAATTTGTGGATGAAAATATGTTGGATGCCACTGCGATTCAGTGCTGGACCTCGGTACAGGAGAACTATGGCTGTAACGTTTGCACTAGTATGAGTATGATGAGTGAGAATATGCAGCCTAGTGCGTGTGAGGTAGATGTTACTGGAACCCTCACGATGTATGCTATGCAACTCGCATCGGGATCTCCCAGCGCCTTGGTGGACTGGAATAACAACTACGCTGAGGATCCTGAAAAGTGCGTCTTGTTTCATTGTGGGAATTGGGCCAAATCTTTTCTTCCTGACATCGAGATAAGTACAGCGCCCATCCTGGGTACTACCGTAGGAGAAGAGAATACCTATGGTGCTCTTTCCGGACGTACTCCAGCTTCACCACTTACATATGGTAGGATTAGTACCGATGATCCCAAAGGAATAATTAAAGCCTATATAGGGGAGGGAACTTTAACCGATGATTCCCTTAATACTTTTGGAAACAGAGCTGTCTCTAAGATACCTAATTTACAGGGGCTAATGCAGTACGTCTGTAGGAACGGTTTTGAGCATCATGTGGTGATGAATGCTTCTCATACTTCAGAAATTCTTAAAGAAGCCTTAGAAAATTATATGGGCTGGGAAGTATATCATCATTCCTCAAATGAAATGAGCGAAATTGAACAAATGTAAATTGAAAAAGAAGGAGCTTTAATAACCATTTATAATATAGGAAAATGACAACTATAGAACTTCGGAAAAAGTCAATCGAATACAGGAAAAAGGTGCTTAAGTATATTAAAAATGCAAATGCAGGCCATACGGCCGGAAGTCTTTCTTGTATAGATATTCTAAATGTTCTTTATAATGAAATATTGAACGTTAGCCCTCGCAATTTCAAAGATAATTCGAGGGATAGGTACATACAAAGCAAGGGACATTCAGTGGAAGCATTGTATGTAGTACTCGCCGATAAAGGATTTTATCCGGAATCTGAATTGGAATCCCTGTGCCGTTTTCAATCTCATTTTATAGGACATCCTACCAAAAAAATTCCGGGAGTGGAACATAATACAGGTGCCCTTGGTCACGGTCTTCCGATAAGTGTTGGCAATGCCATTGCTGCCAAAATGGATGACCTGGACTTGAAGGTGTATACTCTTCTAGGAGATGGAGAATTATTGGAAGGTTCCAATTGGGAGGCAGCCATGATTGCTGCGCATTACAAGCTTAACAATCTGGTAGCGATTCTTGATTATAATAAGCAACAAATTACCGGCGACAATGAAGAGGTTCTGAATTCAGCTCCTGTAGCAGAAAAGTTTGTGGCCTTCGGGTGGTCTGTAAAACATGTTGATGGTCATAATATAGATGAACTTGTTGCCGCTTTTAGGGAAATTTCTTTAAGAGAATCCGAAAAACCTACGCTTGTGATTGCACACACTATTAAAGGAAAAGGGGTGAGTTTCATGGAGAAAAACATCAAATGGCATCATAAAGTGCCATCGGATGAACAGTATAAATTGGCCCAAGAAGAGCTTCAAGCCAGTATGGAATCTTTATCAAAAGCTGAAATTTAAAGATCATGAAAGAAATAGAGAATATTACAAAAGAAGGAGTAGCTAATCTCGAAGTTTTTTCAGCCAGCCTTCAGAAGCTAGCGGAAAAAGATAAAAATATTATTGTCGTTACTAGTGATTCGAGAGGATCGGGGAAACTTATGCCATTTGCGGAAGACTATCCCGATCAAATAGTTGAGGTAGGTATTGCAGAACAGAGTCTGGTAGGAGTCGCCGCCGGACTTTCCTCTGCAGGAAAGAAAGTTTTTGCCGTTTCTCCTGCATGTTTTTTAACGGCAAGATCTTTGGAGCAGATAAAGAACGATGTCGCGTATTCTGATAATCCCGTGAACCTTATTGGAATCAGTGCAGGAGTGAGTTACGGTGCTTTAGGCTCTACCCATCATAGTCTTCATGATTTCGCGGTGCTGAGGGCTATCAATAATCTCACTATTGTGGCTCCTGCCGACAATTATGAAACGGAAATGGCTATTAAGCTTGCATCCGAGATGCCTTCACCTGTATATATTAGATTTGGTAAAAAGGCTATGCCTACTCTTTCTGAAAATAAAGATTTCGAATTTGGTAAAGGCCGGAGTGTTCGAAAAGGTAAAGATGCGGTAATTATAGCTACAGGAGAAACGGTGTTTCCCGCGCTGCAAGCTGCAATTGCATTGGAAGAAAAAAATGACTTGCAAATTGGGGTGGTGAGTATGCACACGATTAAACCTTTGGACCTGGAGATGCTAGACAGGCTGTCAGAGAAATACTCTGTTATTTTAACTGTTGAAGAGCATTCGGTTTATGGAGGGTTAGGTGAGGCCTGTGCCTCTTATTTTCTTCAGAATAAAAAACCAGTCAAATTCAGGATTATGGGAATTCCGGACGAATATACCGTGACAGGCTCTCAGTTAGAGATTTTTGAACATTACGGAATTTCTGAAGAAGGAATATCTGAGAAAGTCTTGGAGCTTATCTCCTGATCCTCAAAAATTTCAAAAATATGATCTGCAACAATAAATTATTTATTTTTCTTCTGCTTTTGTTAGCTGTAAACTTTACCGGCTGTGAGGGAAAACAAGAAGAAGGTTCTAAGAAGAAAGTGGCGGTAGTGGTTTCCACCTTAAACAATCCTTGGTTCGTTGTTCTTGCGGAGACAGCTGCTGAGGAGGCACGCCAGCTCGGTTACGAGGTGAATATTTTTGATTCCCAGAATAATACAGCTGTTGAAAGCGAACATTTTGAAAATGCGATCGTTGGGGGGTATGATGCTATCCTATTTAATCCTACCGATGCAGAAGGTTCTGTAAGTAATGTAGTAAAGGCTGTCGACTCTGGTTTAGCTGTATTTACAATGGATCGGGAGGTGAACTCCAATAGGGCCACCTCTCAGATTCTTTCTGATAATTATGCTGGCACTGTTTCTCTGGGGAAATATTTTGTGGATCAACTGAATAAAAAAGGAAAATATGTAGAGTTGCTTGGGCTAGTGGGGGATAATAACACCTGGAATCGCTCCGAAGGTTTTCATAGTGTGGTAGACTATTATCCTGACCTGGTTATGGTGGCTCAACAAAGTGCAGATTTCGATCGAAACAAAGCCATGCAGGTGATGGAATCCATCCTGCAGGTTCATAAAGATATCGATGCTGTTTTTTGCGGGAATGATGCTATGGCTATGGGTGCCTACCAGGCCTTAAAGGCAGCCGGACTGGAGCAACAAGTGAAAGTCTTTGGATTTGATGGAGCTGATAACGTTATACAGGCCATAGAGGACGGGAGAATAGCTGCCACTGCCATGCAATTTCCCAAGGTGATGGCTAAAACTGCAGCCATCCTGGCCGATAAATATATGAATGGCGAAAGAGAATTTATACAAAAACTTCCGGTAGATGTTGAACTAGTGCACCCTGGTAATGTAGATCATTATACTGCCTATGGCAAAAAGAAGTAAAAATGAGACTGAAAAAAATTAAGAAGATCCTTATTGCTACTTTTATTCTAATAGCTTTTATAAGCTCTATTTCTGTACAAAACCTGGATGAGGTGAAAGCAAGAGCCGCTCACAGTGAATTTGACGCGGCCTCGTATGCTCAGGAATTCTGGGAAAATAAACTGATCCCCAACCTGTCTGAAACTATGGAGATTAACCGTCTCCTGGAGCTTTTGAGGGAAGATCCAGAGAAAGCTTTTGCCGACCATTCCAAAGCTCTCGGAATCGGGAATATTAGATACTTTATGATTAAGGGAGAGGGGCAAGTTGCCCATATAGGCGAAAATAATATAACGGTCGTAATACATTCCGATTCCTCTGAAAAGAACATTAAGATCGCTACAGAATATATTTTTGGGAATGCGGTAAGAGATGCAAGTGGAAAGATCGATCTGCAGGAATTCGAGCAGACCATGGATTTTAATATGGTTTCTGCTGAAATTAATAAGCTGGTCAGACAGAATGTACTTCCAACTTTAAAGGAAGGAGCCGAAGTGGGTAATAAACTTTATTTTGTAGGGGCTATGGAACTTAACAGAGAGCAAGTGAACTTGGAGAATACTGAAATCATTCCTGTTTTTGTCGAGTTTCAGCAATATAAAAGAAAACCTAGCGATGAAGGTTAACGAACCGATCCTTAGGGTGGAGAATATCACCAAAGAATTTCCCGGTGTAAAGGCATTGAACGAGATAAGCCTACAACTTGAAGGTGGCGTGGCTACAGCAATTATTGGAGAAAATGGCGCAGGTAAGTCCACCCTTATGAAGATTTTGTCGGGGGTATATAATATTTACGAGGGGGAGATTTATTATAAGAATGAACTCGTTCATTTTCAGAACACCACCGAAGCCCAGCAGAAAGGGGTAGCCATTATTCATCAAGAGTTGAACCTGATCCCGAACCTTACTATATCTGAAAATGTTTTTCTGGGACGGGAACCTCTTACTTCCCTTGGGATTATTGATTATCCTCTGATGCGAAAGAACACAGCGAAGCTGCTGGAACGCATGAAACTGCAAGTTGATCCCGATACCCCGATTTTCAAACTGAAGGTGGGGGAACAGCAGCTAGTGGAAATTACAAAAGCCCTCTCTCTGAACCCGGAGGTGATCATCATGGACGAACCCACTTCAGCCATCAGCGAAAATGAAGTAGAAGTACTCTTCGAGATAATAAAAGATCTAAAGGCTGAAGGGAAAGCAATAGTTTATATCTCACACAAGCTGGATGAGTTATTTAAAATAACCGAAAAATATGTAGTGCTCAGGGATGGGAAATTTATTGAGTCGGGAGAGATAAATGCTACTACCGAAGATGAACTCATTCATAAAATGGTTGGCCGGGAAATTATAATAAGCCGGGAGTCTTTCCAGTGTAACAAGAAAGAATGCTTACTTTCTGTGAAAAATCTTTCTCTCAAAAACTTGCTTGTTCGAGATAATTATCTTTTAAAGGAAGTGAACTTCGAATTATTCAAGGGAGAGGTGCTCGGGCTTTTCGGTCTTATGGGAGCCGGAAGGACAGAATTAATGGAAGTACTATTTGGTCTCTATTCTTCCCGGATTTCAGGAGAGGTTTATATAAAAGGACAGCTGCATCAGATAAAATCACCTAGAGATGCAATGGATAAAGGACTGGCACTGGTGCCTGAAAATCGTAAAGAAGATGGTCTTGTACTGGGGTTTAACATCACAAAGAATACTAGTCTCACTGTGCTGGACCAGGTTTCTTCAGCAGGATTTCTCAGAAAAAAAAAGGATAATGATTTGGCTACCAAATATATGGAATCTCTTAAGATCAAAGCTTCTTCTCCTAATCAAATAGTTGAAAAGTTAAGTGGAGGAAACCAGCAAAAGGTGGTTTTGGCAAAATGGTTTGCCACCCACCCTGAAATATTAATGCTTGATGAACCTACAAGAGGTATTGATATAAATGCAAAAAATGAGATATACAAATTAGTGAGGAAGCAATCTCAAAATGGTCTCGGGGTGATTTTCGTCTCTTCTGAACTCCCTGAAATACTTGCAGTTTGTGACAGGGTTCTGGTTATGGCTGAAGGAAGAATTACAGCCAATATAGAAGTGACTAAAGAAACTTCAGAAAATCAAATACTTAAAGCGGCAATACCTAAAATAATTAAAAATGATAACGCTTAAAAAACACCTCTCATATTCGGCAAAATTTCAGTCTTTAATCGCCCTATTTGTGCTATGCCTTGTCCTGTCCCTGTTGTCAGAGAATTTTCTTACCACAGCCAATGTATGGAATATTTTAAGACAAGTATCTGTGAACATTTGTCTTTCCGTAGGAATGACCCTTGTAGTGCTTACTGCTGGTATCGATCTTTCGGTAGGTTCTATCCTGGCGCTATGTGGGGCGGTTTCTGCTACCCTGGTAAGTTACGGTTTAGAACTTGAAATTTTTAATTTATTCGTGGGCTTTGGACCCCTAAGTGCCATTATGGTTGGGATTGCTGTGGGTTGGTGCTTAGGCTGGTTTAATGGTTGGACCATCACCCGTTTTAAAGTGCCTCCTTTTGTAGCTACTCTGGCAATGCTTACTATAGCTCGTGGTATAACTATGCTATGGACAGGAGGATTCCCTATTAATAATTTGGGAAAAGAATTTGCTTATATCGGTACCGGTTGGTTCCTTGGAATTCCTATGCCGGTATGGATCACTGCCATTGTAGTAATAATAGCAGTTATTCTGACTAAAAAAACCCCTTTTGGTCGACATATTTATGCTATTGGGGGAAATGAAAGAGCCGCACGTTTATCGGGTGTAAATATTTATAAGGTAAAGATGATGGTATATGCGATAGCGGGAGCTTTGGCTGCCGTTGGGGGAATCATAGTAACTTCAAGACTGGATTCTGCCCAGCCAAATGCCGGATTGACCTATGAGTTGGATGCCATTGCCGCCGTTGTAATTGGGGGTACTTCACTTTCAGGAGGAAAAGGAAGTGTAATGGGTGCTGTATTGGGAGGAATTATTATAGGCGTTCTCAATAACGGGCTGGTACTGCTTAACGTTTCTCCCTTCTGGCAGCAGGTGGTAAAGGGTCTGGTGATCCTCCTGGCTGTAATTATAGACAAAGCCAAGGCCAGAGAAGAATAATCTTACATTAAAACATTATTTATGACTGCATCTTACATTCTCTCTGTAGACCAGGGTACCAGTGGTACAAAGGCGGTAATTTTTGATGATCGTGGTGAGCAGGTTGAGAAAGCTAACGTTCCTCTAGAAACGATTTATAAAAAAGGTGGATGGGTTGAACAAAATCCTGAAAGTATTTTCAGGAATGTAGTGCAGGCGGTGGAGGAATGTGTTGCATCTTTTGAAGGCGGAGGAAAAAGCAAATCTATGATTAAATCCTGTGGAATTTCCAATCAGAGGGAGACCTTCTTGGTATGGAATAAACACGGAGAGCCTTTGTATGAAGCTATTGTTTGGCAGTGTAAACGATCTTCCTCTATTTGTGAAAAATTGAAGAAAGCTGGAAGGGAGCCTTTTATTAAAGAGAAGACCGGTCTTATCATAGATCCCTATTTTTCGGGTACTAAGCTTATGTGGTTAAATCAACATAATCAGGGAGTGGCCGAAGCAATACAAAGAGGAGAAGCTTACTTTGGAACAGTGGATACCTGGTTGCTTTATAAACTAACCAAGGGAGAAAAATATCTCACCGATTATACCAATGCCTGTAGAACTTTATTTTTTAACATCGAAATTTTAGACTGGGATGCTGAGATAATAAGGGAATTTGGCCTTGAAGGGTTAAATCTCCCACAAGTTAAGTTTTCATCCTCTTTCTTCGGAAGTTCAGATTTTGAAGGTATTTTCACAGAAGAACTTCCAATAACAGCTATGATAGGAGACTCTCATGCCGCCGCTTTTGGAGAACAGTGTTTTTCGCCGGGAACAGCGAAGGCTACTTTAGGTACAGGATGCTCTGTTCTAATGAACATAGGTAAAAAGCCTAAGTTTTCTGAGAATGGGATGGTTACAACTATTTGCTGGAGCACCAACAACGAAATTAATTATGCTCTGGAAGGGATAATAGTTTCCTGTGGGTCTACTATTGAATGGTTGAAAAATGAACTTGACTTATTTGCCGATAGTACAGAAACCGGAAAGATGGCTCAATCGGTAAAGGATAATAATGGCGTTTACCTCGTGCCCGCATTTAGTGGTATGGGAGCACCCTATTGGGAAATGGATCGTAAAGCCTCTATTGAAGGATTAACTTTTGACTGTAATAAGAACCATATTGTTCGGGCTGCTTTGGAATCTATTCCTTACCAGATAAAGGATGTGATCAAAGCTATGGAAAAAGACGGTAATCTTAACCTTAAGGAGCTTAACATAGATGGTGGAATTAGAAACAACTCTTTTGTTACTCAGTTTCTTGCAGATCTACTTGAAAAACCTGTCAACTTTCTGAATATTGCAGATGTTTCAGCATTAGGTGCTGCTTATCTTTCAGGTTTAACCTCGGGATTATTTAGAGATTTGGAGCATCTAAAAGAACTTCAGGAATGTCATGAAATCCACCCAAACAGAAAAAGATCTATGGAAACGAATTATGAAGGGTGGTTAAAAGCAGTAAAACGTTAAAATGCTAATTTCAGTAATGAACTGTAGGCTACTTCTACTTTACTGAAAACTTATCTTCTCTGCCAATGCCGATAATTGGAAAAATAATTAAGCTTCAATCGGTATTCAAAATGAGGTTAATAAAAACATTCTATATTTAAGTGATTAATTTCACGTTAGATAATTAATTACGCAGAATTCTGTTTGTATTTAAATTAGGTTAGGAAATGAAAAATAAAATTATAATAGTAATCTTCTTCCTTATTGGAAATGGATTAACACAAGCGCAAAAAACTCTTGATTCTAAACATGAGTCTTCTCCGAGTTTTACATCAGATATAAGGTTGTATGATGAAAATCCGCGGTACTGGGAGTACAAAAACGAACCCATTTTGCTCTACGGGGGCAGCGATAATGATAACCTTTGGCAGTGGAGTGGTGCTAAACTTACAAAGCATCTTGATCTTCTGAAATCTTTGGGAGGGAATTATGTTCGCAATACGATGTCAGACAGGGATGAAGGCGATACATATGCATTTAGTGAAACGGGAAACGGGAAATATAATCTTGAGGAATGGAATGAGACATACTGGGAAAAATTAGAATTTTTTCTAGGAAACTTCTAAAAGGGACATTGTGGTGCAATTGATGATCTGGGATCATTTTGATCTTTCTGGTAACTTTGAGAAGCATCCTTTAAACCCAGAAAATAATATTACCTGGAATGATGAAGTAATTTCAGGATATGAAGATTATTATGGAGGTTCCGTTAAAGAGAACAACCAGCAGGTTTTAGATTTGCAAAAGAGGTATGTCGATAAATTGCTTTCTCTTACTTTTAAATACGGGAATGTTCTTTATAATATGACTAATGAAAGTAGCTTAGGAGAAGAGTGGGAAAAGGTCAGTTATTTACCCACGAATACGATGCCATTAACCAGTTGCTAGGTATAGGTATTCCTAAATCTGTTAGTTTTTTAGGAGGTGTTTATTACTGGAAGGACAATTGGGATATGCCTGACGTCCTAACTTCTGTTTTTGATTACCCTGAAAAGGAATTAACAATGACTTATAGTGCAACTTTGGGTAATAGTTTTTCAAGAGGACGAAGAATTATGGGGCATGACGCCACAATGGAATTGGGACGTTCAATGAAAGTAACAGCAGATAAGAATTCTACTCAATTTGCTAATCAACTAAGAAATGGGACTTTCGGCACTTCTGATCCAATTTTAACTATTTCACCGGAATATGAAATTGATGCAGTGTCTGGAGCGACATCTACAGAGAATTATTATGCCTCGCGGGGTTTAACCGATACTGTAATAAATGGTCTGCAGATTGATACAACTCATTTGCACATCAAGGAATGGATAGATTGCATAAGGTATGGAGGAAAGCCGAGTGATAACATAGATAAAGCTTTTGAAGAAGGAATAACTGTTTTAATGGCTCATAAGTCTTATGTCGAGCAACGTCGTGTGGAATGGGATTCGGTGCAAAGATCATCTAATTTATTTTGTTGATTCCATATTAATTACTATCACAGTGAGTTTAGAAAGAATAGGAGAAATGGTAATTATTACATTATAAGTTGAAATAACTAATTTTCAATTATTTCCAAGTGATGCCAAAATAATCTTTTATAACCTTTTGCCTCAGAAATTAGAAGTACTTTGGGAGGAAATTTTCTCTTCTTTGGATTGTTCAAATGCTAGAAGACCAATGCTTAAACTGAAAGATCAACAATACTTCTAGCGGAAGAATCTCTTATGAACAGCTCAGGAGGAAGTGTTATCTTCTTTTCTATAAAATAGCTTTCTTTTATTTGTTCTAGAATTACCTGAGCAGCAATTTTCCCCATAAGTCGAGGGGTCTGGCTTATAGAAGTTATTGGCATCTCCATATATTTCGTAAAAGGCTCGTTACTAGATCCCACTATGCAAACCTCCTCCGGAATTTCTACGTTTTTGTTTTTGAGTTCCTGTATAGCTCCAAGTGCGGCATAATCTCCTGCTGCAAATATTGCATCGGGTGTAACCTCTAAATGCCATAATGAGCGAACTGCCGCCATTCCAGATTTTACTTTGCTGCTGACTTCAATAACATAATCAGGAGAGTATTGAATTCCAAATTTCTTTAAGGCGGCTCTATATCCATCATGCCGGTTTTTATAGATATTAACATTTCTGTCTCCACACAAATGGGCAATCTTTTTACAGCCTTGGTTTATTAGGTGTTCAGTCGCTATGTACCCAGCTTTAAAATCGTCGATGAGAACAGAGCTGACTTGGGGGCTTTTAATTGTCCTGTCGAAAAAAACCAGAGGAGTCTTATCTTTTAAAATACTTCTTATGTGGTCAAAGTTTCGCGCAGTTTTAGAAATCGACATGAGAATGACGTCAACCTGTGTATTTAAGAGGGTGGCGATCTGTTCCACTTCATTTTGCACTTTTTCATGAGATTGACAAATAATCACATGATAACCATGAGGAGTTAATTCCTCTTCAATTCCGCGGATAATGGATGAAAAGAAATTACGATCGATGTAAGGCACGATTACCGCTATATTATTCGTTCTGCCACTCTTTAGAGCCTGAGCTAAGCGATTTCGCTTGTAGTTCATTTTAACAGCAGTTTCTCTCACCAGATCCTGCGTTTTTTTGCTAATCTTAGGATCATCATTAAGCGCCCGGGAAACTGTTGCAGCACTAATGTTTAACTTTTTAGAAATATCGTAAATTGTTATTCTCTGTTTTTCGGACATTTGGATAGAATAATAGTCGAACTTTTTTAGATCTTTCTAAAAATCAAAAGAAAGGTTAAAGGACAGTTCATTAGTTGGTTGTTTCCGTGGAAAATTATATATTTTAATGAAGGACGATTAGACGAAGAATTAATAAGCTTCAATTCTCTTCAGCTTTTTTCTGTAAATAACTGAATTATAGTAGCTTTATGTGGTTTTTTGGCATGAAAAGAGGGCAGTTCGCATATTACATACAAAAGTAGAGTAATAACTTAATCTTGATTCCGAAAGGCAGGTTTCAGTTTCATTGCCTCTTCGATATCTATAAATTCTTCTAAGTCCTCCATAGCTATCACATTGTAGTGATGATCATATAAATACTTCAGGTAAAACTTGAATAAATCGGGAGGTGTTGTAACCCAATCATGTGGATTATCCGGGACCCCATGAAACGTAAGTACCACAATACCAACATCCTTTGCACTTTCAATTGCGTCCAACACTTTTGAGCTGTCGGTTCCTGCAGCATTGTAACTGGGAATTAGTAAAGGATGATCCTTTTGTGGATAATATAGCCTATTCCCTCCTGAACGAGCCAATCTGTAACCGGATTCCTTCAGTTCTTCAATGGCATAGGGGGCTGTTACCCAAGCGGGGTAAGCAAAGCTCAAGGGTTTCGGAATCTTGTGCTCATGACACTTCTTTTCCACGTATTCTACTTGTTTCTGAAGTTCTTCTGGTGTCATCTTACTCACTCGAATATGGTCTTTAGTATAATTTCCAATTTCAAAGCCCTGGCGGTCGAGTTCTCTGATCTGTTGCCAACTCATATATTTAGTTTTATCGTCAACGTCCGGGGGAAATTCACAGATGAAGAAGGTAGCATCAAATCCGTACTTCTTTAATTCCAGACCGAAAAACTTTGAATGAGAGCTAGACGCGTCATCAAACGTCAGTACAACCAGGCGATCTGGAATCTTTTTTTTACCACCTGAGAATAGCAGGAACTGTTAAATATGAAACCGGTGGTAAAAAAATCAAGATCAAATAAAGCTTCTTAGAGATCATATAGAAAAATTTCTTAAAACTATAATATATTTTAAAACCGCTAATCCTGTAGTATCCTGTTCCTGAAAATTTAAGGAGATAATAATACGATCTCCGAGGGAGAGATACATCATTTCTAACTATTGTATTTAAAAAATTTCTCCAAACGAAGTAAATGTCTGGTGGTGTGGTATCTCTTTGCTGTTTTTCAATTTTTTTTCATTGTCGCGGAGAATTCGCAGGATAGGACAGGATGCATGAATAAAAAACGAAGGCTATATTTGATTTTATATCAACAATTGTAAAACAAAAAAGAACAAACTTTCTGAAAAGTCATCAGGTAATCTTGTTTTAATTACTTCAAAGCCAAAAAATGAAAGTATTCAGATTTTTTAGTTTATTTGGAATAATATTCTTTACAACAGCAAAATCATTCGCACAAGATCAAATTTTTGATCTTACTCCTGCCGAAAAGGTTACTCAAGAAAATATAGATTCACGGATTGCTGAAATTCGAATGGGTGATTTGACCGTTTACGCACCGCCTGGTGCTCAAATCACCATTGAACAAGTGAAACATGAATTTCTATTTGGTACAGCCATTCCGAATGAATTGGCTGAATCCGTTCCCAATTCTTTTTCTTCTTCCGATAGAGAAAAATATTTGCAGGTTCTCGAAGATAACTTCAATTACGCAGTTCATGAAAACGCTCTCAAATGGTATTCTAATGAACCTGAAATGGGTGAAGTAGATTACTCCGTTGCCGATCGTATCTGGGAATTATGTGAGGAGCGAGACATTCCGATGCGTGGGCATTGTATTTACTGGGCAAAGGACGAATTTATGAATGACTGGCTCTTACCTCTAAACAATGCTCAACTTCGGAAAGCGGTTGTTAACAGAGGCAAAAGTGTGACAGAACATTTCAAGGGGAGAATAAATGAATTCGATCTGAATAATGAAATGATACACGGGGACTTCTTCCGAAGACGTTTAGGTTTTGGAGTGATTAATGAAATGGCGTGGATAGTGAAAGCCTCCAACCCCGATGCTGTTCTCTATTTAAACGATTATGGGGTTCTTGATATAGGTTTCAATGCAGGTCCTTACGTTAAGCAAATTGGAATCCTGCTGGACAACGGTGTTCCTTTAGGTGGAATTGGAGTCCAGGGACATAGATCTACGAGCACCACATTAACGACACCTGCTGAGAAGGTACAACAAAATCTTGATCGTTTATCTGAATTTAATTTGCCCATAAAAATAACCGAGGTTCTCTTTGCTTATGAGGATGAAAAGTTACAGGCAGAGGAGCTCAACAAACTTTTTCTTATCTATTTCGCCAACCCTCAAGTGCAGGCTATTGTTATGTGGGGATTTTGGGCGGGTTCACATTGGCAACCGTATAGTGCAATGTGGAAGGAGGATTGGACACCAAGACCTCAGGCTAATGCGTACAGGGATCTGGTATTTGATAAATGGTGGACTGGAGTAGAGCAAGAGGCTGATAGCAGCGGAGAACTAACAATACGCGCTTTTTATGGTGACTATAAGGTAACCTGTAATGGTGAAA
Source organism: Autumnicola psychrophila (assembly GCF_031846645.1). Taxonomy (NCBI): domain Bacteria; kingdom Pseudomonadati; phylum Bacteroidota; class Flavobacteriia; order Flavobacteriales; family Flavobacteriaceae; genus Autumnicola; species Autumnicola psychrophila. Next base: position 90,817 of record NZ_JAVRHN010000009.1, on the reverse strand, counting down.
CTAAACATATTAGTCTGAATAAAGCCAAAGGTTCAACGGAAGTGCAATTCTAGAAGTGGAGCCTGGAGCCTCTTTCTGGGAAGCTATTGGAAAGTACGAACGTTTAATAGCAATTATGTATTTATAATCTATTGATGCCGATCCTAGACTGAAGTTCCATATGTAGATATACATCCTTAGTTGTACAAAGACACTTCAAATCTTAGAGAGAATTTATCAGAATTATCATGAAAAACAAAAAATATTTTTTTCTTCCTTATTTGATTATATTCAGCCTGATTCCTTTGAATACCTATTCTTCTACATCAGGTGAAGGGAATGAGGCTGTTGTACATGTTTGGGAAATGCAGGAAATAACCCTCAGTACTGAGAGAAAATATAATAACTATTACACCGAAATAACCTGTTGGATTGATCTGGTGGGACCTAATTTCTCTAGGCGAATCTATGGTTTCTGGAATGGAGAAAACAAATTCACCTTTCGCTTTGTTGGCACCACTCCTGGGAAATGGCATTGGACGAGTGGGTCTAATCAAACAAACGAGGCAGGACTCAATGGGCATTCGGGAGAATTTGTTGCCATTGCCTGGACGGATGAGGAGAAGAAGCAAAACAAAAACCGTCATGGATTCATCAGTCCTACAGCCAATGGGCATGCCTTACAATACGCTGATGGAACTCCTTTTTTTATGGTGGGAGACACTTGGCTTGCTGGAGCAACCTGGCGGCTCCCTTTTCGGGGAGTCCCCGGAACAAAAAATTATATTCCGGGTCCGGGCATTGGTTTTGAGGATGCCGTTATATATCGGAAGGAGCAGGGATACAATTCTGTTAGCTTAATATCTAGTTTTCCTAACTGGGAAAGCGATAGCAATGCCAGTACCTATGCTGATACCAATGGTGTATTTCTCAGGAATGCCTGGGAAAAGTTCGGTTACCAAGTTGGTGAAGGCGAAGTAACTGCCAAAAATATGCGGGATGAGTTGGGAAATCTTCCTTTCGAAATGTCTCTTGAACATAAAGGTGTTTCAGATTTCAATAAAATTAATCCAGAATATTTTAGAAGTCTGGATAAGAAGATGCAATATTTGTCAGATATTGGCTTTACTGCCTTATTGGAGACGGTAAGACGTGATGTTGCTCCTTCTTGGAAGGCCTATTTCGATTTTAATGAATCCTTCGCACGATACGTACAGTACCTTATCTCTAGATATGGAGCTTACAATATAATTTTTAGTGGTATTCACCTTGACTGGATTCCAGAGAAGTATAGTCTGACTGCCGATGAATTCAACGAAGCATTAACATACCATGTAAAAAAATATGGTCCCTTACCTTTCGGTCAGCCTCACACATCTTTAATAATTCGACCTATAGACAGTTTGGTCATCGGCAGGAGAGTCCATGGCTGACAATGCACAGTGTTGGTAATGATCCAAGAGATCATGGTTTTTATCGTGCCTTAGATACCTTGTTCAATCTTGACCCTCCTTATCCAGCTATTAATTTCGAGCCTTACTATACGGGATGGGATAATCCCGGCTCAAAAATGAATAAACCTGGCGGAGAAAGACCGACACCTAATTCGCAAAGGGATAATTATTTTGCAAGGGCGCAAATGTACGGTTCAGTGCTTTCTGGAGGGCTTTCGGGACATGTTCATGGAACAGCCGCATATGATATTACTTCAACAGGGGAGCCTGCAGGATGGCGTCCTCATTTTTGGGACGCATTACGCTATGAGTCAGGAAAACAAATGCAATACTTAGCAAATTTCATGCTTTCAGAGGGTGCGGAATATCAAAATCTAGAACCTGCGCATGAGGATCTATACCCGCAAAAATCAGCGAATAGTTCTTTAAGAAGCCTGGATGGGTGGTCATATATGATGAGGAATGAGGAAAGAGACATGGCTTTAGTGTATTTCGAGAATAAGGCGGAACTACCAACGGTAAAAGGATTTGATCCCGATTCGGCCTATTTGTTTATGTGGTTCGATCCTAAGAAAGGTGAATGGCAAGCACCTATTGAAATCAGATCAGATAAAACAGGAGTAATACAGCTTCCAAAATTTCCTAGTGGTAAAAATCGTTCCGGTACAGATTGGGCAGCTAAGATCACGAATAGGAAGTAAAAATACAAACAGCATGATTCGATTAAACCTATGGATTAAATCTTATTCTAATAACCATGTATTAGGACCAATTAATTCTTTTTTCCTATTGTTGTTTTAATTTTTCTTTTGAACCAAAGCGTTGCAATATTATATCAGAAAATTATCTCAAGGCCAATTAGCCTTCGGTAAGTCGAAAAAATCCTTAAGATAAACGCATACAACCTGAGAGAAATTCTTCTGATTATGTTGATGCCTGAAATAGATGGAATAGCACTGTGAGTGAGGAGGTGAAAGAGGAGTGATCTATAGTAGTCTTTCTTTATTGGAAATTTAGGGCGTGGAATCTACCTGCTACGAATAGGGAAAGTTTCCATTTTTCTTTAAGAACCATTAATCTCGATCTGCCTTTGGACAAATTTTTCATATGCAAGAGGGAGGAAATAAGACTATAGTGGCGGAGCACCTGGAGAAATCCGCTAACTACTGGGATAATAGGGTCACTACAACAGAACCTCTTATAAAGAAAAACCAACTGACAATGCAAGAGAAGGAAGACATGGATTGCGGTTCCACAAAAAAACCACACGCAGTAAGTCGAAAAGGATATAGGAATTGCTAAAGGCTTAATTCCACTAAAATCAGCCTGATTTACATTTGTTCGTTTTTTTGGGCTATTCAAAAAGGCCATAGTCTCCTTCCATATTAAATACTAGAACTCTTCAGAACTTATTGCATATGTTGCTATGTTGGTGTGCGGAGGAACAGTTTGGTTCTATCAAGTCAGAAACTCCTGGAGCTATATCTTAGAATAAAACCTTTTTTTCCTTTCTCTGAAACAGAGGCTGCCTTTTAGGCATCAAATGTTGGCTTCTGTTCCCCTACTAAAAACGTTTTAATTTTAATATAAAAAATTATTCCAGAAAGCAGTATAGTACAGGATACCCTCCTGAAGATATCTAAATAGATTTGAATGTTAATATTTCACTAATATCTTAATAGAAAAACTATGGAAACAAAAAGAAATCTAAAATATTACTTTTTTCTAATCGGGTTTTTGTTAATGTTACCAATGAATGCTCAAGAAGTTATTGAAGTCTCTGGGCAGGTGACATCTGCAGATGATGGAATGCCATTGCCAGGTGTTAATGTGAGGACGAGAGGAGGATCTGATGGTACTGTTACAGATTTTGATGGTAATTATACTGTAAATGCAAATTCCGATGCAACTCTCATCTTTTCCTATCTGGGTTTTGAGACGACGGAAGTACCTGTTAACGGTAGAACCAGCATTAATGTAAGCATGGCGGCAGACAATGAACAACTATCGGAAATAGTTGTTGTGGGATATGGTACTGTTAGGAAGAGTGACTTAACAGGAGCAGTGTCTTCGATTTCAGCTGGGCAGATCCAGGAAAGATCCAGTTTAAATGTGATGCAGTCGTTGGGTGGTCAGGTTGCAGGTGTTCAAGTCCAACAAACCCAAGGCGCACCCGGTTTCGCGCCCACTGTAAAAATACGGGGTACGTCAACCATTACAGCGGGAACGTCACCTTTGTATGTTATTGATGGTTATCCCATGGAGGATTTTGATATGTCGCTTATTAATCCGCAGAACATCGAGTCTATTGAAATACTAAAAGATGCGTCCTCTGCTGCTATTTATGGTTCAAAGGGAGCTAATGGAGTGGTCATGGTTACTACAAAAAGAGGTACAACGGGTAAAACCCAAGTAAATGTTAGTTATGAAAAAGGAGTGCAACAAGTTGTTCGGAAGGTCGGTATGATGGATGCGCAGGAGTATATTCAGTATTATATAGATGCTCATAATAATTCCTGGGAAGTGGCAGGAGGAAATGCCAGCGATCCTAATGATGTCCGGCCACCAGAATACCGCATACCTCCAGAATTCTTGAGTAATCCAAAACAATTTGAAGGAAGCGATTGGCAAGATGTTCTATTTAGAGATGCTCCTATGGATAATGTGAATGTTTCCGTAAGTGGGGGGAATGAAAATACGCGAGTATTTTTGTCCGGAGGGTTTGTGTCTCAGAACGGAATTGTGGATAGATCAAAATTTGATCGCTACACTATTCGTTCAAATGTTACCCATGACATCTCATCTGCAGTGCAAGTCGGTTTAAATTTATCATTTACGAATATAGAAAGTAAAGAATATGGAACTGAAGGGAAAGCAGGTGCAGTTAGCCTGGCTTTGCAGAGTAGCCCTATCTTCCCAGTTTACAATGAAAATGGAAATCTGGGGTTTATAGATCCTAATTCGGAGTGGAATAGATTTGTACCTTACGGTCTTCAGCTTTGGCATCCTTATGCATTAACACGGGAAATTGACAATAAAACCAAGCGCTTTAACTCTTTGGGTTCTGCTTTTGTTTCCTATAACTTTTTAGAAAATTTTACGTTTAGGACGAATCTAAATGCATCAGTGAATAACAGAAGGTACAGTATGTATCAAAATGCGGGACAGAGATATGGATACTCTAACATAAATCCTGCAGTTGCCGAAGACAATACGTCTTACACTTATAATTGGCTAATCGAGAATACCCTTAATTATGAAAAAACTTTTGGTGATCATAGTTTAAATGTGCTCCTGGGATATTCTTTGCAAAAAGAAGAGTTTGAAGAGAGCCTGATGACTGCAGGTGAGTTTCCGAACGATATGGTTCATACGTTGAATGCCGGTAGGCCAAATACCGCTTCTTCTTTTGCTTCAGAATGGGGTATGATTTCCTATATCGGAAGAGTTAATTACTCGTTTTTAAATCAATACCTTTTTACAGGTACGATAAGAAGAGATGGTAGTTCTAGATTTGGGGCCGATAATCAGTGGGGTTATTTCCCGTCAGCCTCGGTGGCTTGGAAAGTATCTGAGCAAGATTTTATCCGCGATACGCCCTGGATTTCAAGTTTGAAGGTAAGAGCAAGTTATGGCCAAACAGGAAATAATTTAATTCCGAATTATGGATCCATTGGTCTGCTGGGACAAACCCAATATGTTTACGGGGGTAATGTAGTACAGGGTTTATACCAGTCGACAATTTCGAATCCAGACCTAAAATGGGAGAAAACTGGACAACTGGACATTGGATTAAATGCTGGTTTATTTAACAATAGGATATATTTTGAAGCGGACTATTATAATTCCATAACAAGGGATCTCTTACTGAATCAGCCAGTGCCTACAGTTACTGGGTTTACTGAGCAATTAACGAATATTGGTGAAGTGAGGAACCGCGGGTTTGAATTTTTGCTCACAACCAGGAACCTGGTAAACGATTTTAAATGGGATACAAATTTTAATTTAACCTTAAATCGTAACGAAGTTCTAAGTCTTGGACCAAATGATTCTCCTATTTACATTAATAATTGGGGAACTACAAAAACTGAAGTAGGAGAGCCAATAGCTAATTACTATGGTTATATTTTTGACGGTGTATTTTTAAACCAGGAAGAAATTGAAAACTACCCTCATCATCCTTCGACTAGGCCTGGAGATCCCCGGGTACGTGATGTAAACGAGGATGGTACCATCGATGAAGATGATCGTACTATAATAGGAAATGCTCAACCAGATTTCAATCTTGGTCTTACCAACAACTTCTCATATGCTAATTTCGATTTCAGTTTTATCTTACAGGCATCTGTGGGCAATGAACTGCTTAACAGCCAAACACGTTACAATAAATGGTACGATGGTGGTAGGAATGGTTACAGTGCGATCACGGACTACTACGTTTCTGAAGAGAACCCTGGAGATGGTGAAACCTTTAAGCCATATCTGAATTATCCAGGACTTCAAAGGCAATTTTCTGATTTTTGGGTTGAAGATGGTAGCTACCTGCGTATTGCTAATTTACGATTAGGATATACTCTTTCCGAGTCTGCATTAGAGAGAACTCCATTTAACACCCTAAGGTTTTATGCAAATGTTGACAACTTGTATGTTTTCACAGATTATCTAGGATATGACCCTGAAAACGGAATTTTATCCGGAGCCCTAAATGCCGGAAATGACTACGGCGCATATCCGGTTCCAAGAACGATAACTGTGGGAATGAATTTAGGATTTTAGAAAAATTAAAAAAAATTGAAACAATGAAGACTTTTAAATTAATAGTATTAATAGGTGTGAGTTTATTCCATTTTTCCTGTTCTGATGACTTATTGGATTTGGATCCAATTTCGGAGATGAATGAGAATGAATTTTACGAAACCGAAGAGGATTTTCAATTAGCTGTTAATGCAGCTTATGAAACACTTCACATCCATTACGGACCTGAGGGCGGGCTAAGTTATACAGAGCAACTCTCTGATGAGGCCACGATGTTCCGTGTTGCGGGAAGTATTTCTGATCGGCAGGCCTTTAAAGATTATAATCTTCGTCCAGACAATACTGTTGTGCAGGCTATATGGGATGACAGTTTTATCGCATTGAATAGGATAAATACAGTTTTAACTCGTCTGGAAAGTGTAGATCTGGATGAAAACGTAGAATCAGTTTTCACGGCAGAAATGAGATTTTTAAGAGGTCTCTATTACTTCAATCTTGTGAGAATGTTCGGGCCATTGCCCCTTCTGGATAGGACGGTGTCAGTTCAGGAAAGTTACCAAATATTACGATCTCCCGAGAATGAAGTATATGATCTTGTAATTTCAGATTTAGAATACGCCGCAGCAAACTTGCCTTTACGTTCTGAAACCGAAATAGAAGGGCAAGCAACTAAAGGCGCAGCTAAAGGAATTCTAGGTAAAGTTTATCTTGCACTAGGAGATAATAATGCGGCTCAGGATATTTTAATGGAAGTAATAAGTTCAGGAGAATATGAACTCATAGATAATTATGAAAATCTTTGGGATATTGAGAATGAAAATACCGAGGAAGGTGTTTTTGAAATTCAGTACCTTGGAGGTGTTGGTAACCCTTATAGCGATTACTGGACAGCTTTTGCGCCTTTTGAAAATTTCTCAATTACAAGAGCGGCCGGTGGTATGAATATGGTTACTGAAGATTTGTGGGAGGCTTACGAAGAAGGTGACCCGCGCAGGGAAGCTTCAATAAATGAAGGCTATTATGATACCAGCGGAACCTGGATTCCGATATTATTTCCAAAAAAGTGGGAAGACAGGACTGTTATAGATAGATACGGTAGTGAATTTAGTGAAAACAACTTCATTGTTCTTCGCTATGCAGATATACTACTTATGTATGCTGAGGCTGCTAACGATCCAGAGTATTTGAACATGGTCAGGAGGAGAGTGGGATTGCCTGAGTACGGAACCCCTGGTTATCCTTCTGAGGAATATCCTACCCTGAAATTGGCCATAGCACATGAAAGACATGTGGAGCTGGCATTGGAATTTCATCGTTGGTTCGATTTAAAACGATTGGATCTTGCTATACCGGTTATTTCTGAAGCAAAAGATGTGACAATTACAGAGGAGGACCTACTTTTACCAATTCCACAATCAGTAAGAGATCAGAATCCGGAGATTGCTCAGAATCCTGGCTATTGATTCTAAGGATTTTGCAGTACCTATCGACATCAAAAGAAAAAATATTACTATGAAAATTAATTTAAATTCTATTCTCTCTTTTTTATTGTTGGTAGGTTCCTTTTTCGCTAATGCCCAGGAGTTGTATCCTAGTTTTGATGTCACAAAACAAAAAGATAGCCCAAACCAGATGTCCAATGCTGTTATGCCTGTTATGGGCGTCTGGGTGTGGGGACAAAAAGATCTTGTAGGTAATGGTTACGAGAAATCGATTGATAACTTAAGTGAAAATTCGCCTTTCAATTTAATTGTTCCCTTTCTAAGGTTCCCTGATTATGAGGTTGTTGACCAGGTTGTTTACGAGAAGGTAAAAGAGGCAGCCAATTACGCGGTAAAAAAGAATGTTTTTTTAGTTCCGGATCTGGATGTGAGAAATGCCAGACGGGCTTTTGAAGAAACCTATCCTGATGAGCTGCAGGAAATGCTGCGTCTCAAGGAAGTAGAATTTCCCAAAAAAGATTCTGTTTTGGTTACTGTTAAAAGCCAGGATCTCAATGATCATTATTCTGGAGGAGACATTACTCACCACGTCGCCCGTACAGGAACTCTTCTGAGAGTTTATTCCTATAAGTATAATCGCGAAGGTATGATTCAGAAGGAATCTCTTAAAGATATTACAAGTTCGGTTAAGTTAATATCTTCTTCAAAGGATTCTGTAAAAGTAAATTTACCTGTACTTGAGGATAAGACTCATGCCACAGTTATGGTGTCATTTACCCATTTGTATCCTGATGTTTTCGCTCCTCATTTGATGGGGTTTCAGAGGGAACTTATCGAGCAATATGCAGAGCTTCCTTTAGCGGGAGTATGTAAGGATGAATGGGGGTTTCCCCCATACTACCCTCGTTTTTCTAGGCATGAAACGATTGACTATTGGTATTCTGAGCATCGGGCCAAGGCGTATGCGGAGAGGACATCGGGACGGGAGCTTTTAGCGGATTGTTTTTTGATGGCTAATGGTATTGAAGGAAAGGAGAATGAAAGAAACATGGCTATAAATCATTTCACACAAATGGTCACGGAAAGAAATTCTGCTTTAGAGGAAGATTTCTATTATTCAGTAAAAGATATCTTTGGTTCCAATGCCGTAGTGGCTGTCCATGCCACTTGGTGGCCTTATCCTGACCGTACTGAATTTAAAAAAAACGGATTAGTGTGGTGGTCTGCTAAAAGAGATTGGGCGCAAACAGATGAATTAACTCCCTATGCTGTACGTACTGCGTTAAGTAAAAAATGGGGGAGCCCACTTTGGTATAATATGTATTATCAGGAACCTGACCTGGGGACTCATATGTGGAGTTCTGTTCTTGCTGGCGGGAGAATAAACTATCTCCGTTATTTTTACTTGTTCGACGAAGATTTGATGCAGGCAGAAAACAGGATTAGACTTCTTAATTATATAAGTAAAACTCCTTTGGATTGTCGTGTGGCTGTGGTGTTTGGGCATTCAAGTGCAATGAATTGGAGCGGCCCCATGTATGAGGATGTAGGAATGAAATTGATTGATAGCCTTTGGCATAAAGGTTTTCCAGCTGATTTGATTCCCACCAGTGAGATTGAAAATGGAGATTTAGTGGTTGACCCAGATGGTACTATAAAGTACGGTCTACAAAAATATGATGCTGTTGTGCTTTATAATCCTGAATTTGAGCAAGGTTCGACGGCAGAATTCTTTTCCAAGGTAAATGAGCAGAAAACATCTTTGTACAGGATTGGGAACTGGACGAAAGATTTTTCCGGAAATCCGTTGGATGGAAACGGAATGTTACCTGCTTCAATGAGTGAAATAAGGAATGTAAATAGGGCTTTAGATACAATATTAGGACTGCTGAAGGAAAAAAAGGTTTTGGCTCAATCTCCTGCAACAGAAGTACTGGATAATTCCGTGTGGGGCATTAGGGATTTTAACCACACGTCATATGCTCCTCCTACAACTGGGTTTTCCCGACTTATTGATGGTACTGTCATAAACATTGCGGGAACAAATGACAAAAGCGGTGATCCTATTATAAAAGATTTTATGGTTAATAACAACATGGTCACTGTGGATGCTGTGGGAGTTGCGGCTGTACGTTTAGATAAACAAGGAAAATTAGAAGCCATAGCCGCAGGAGGACTAAAAAGATTTAAAGGTGGAGAAATGGATATTAATCTTGAAGAACGAATAGACATGGCTCTATGGGTTGATGAGGAAGGTGAATGGCAAGGAGTAATTCAGGCAGAGGGCGAAGTTTCAGTGCCTGAAGAATTGTCCAGGATCACGGAAAATTGGACATATCTTAGGGCGCCTATTCCTCCTCAATGATGTAAGAATTATGACCGCACCGCTAGAAAAGATTTGTACTAAAAAACTGAACTTTCGTTACCAAATAATATACGCCATGAAACAAGAAATACAACTTATGAAGAGATTTGCAGTTTTGATTGTTCTAATTACCTTGGCTGCATGTTCAGCCAAAGGAGATACGAAGACAACTACAAAAGAGCCAATTGATAGAAAGGCGCTGGTTACTCGCCACAATGTAGAGATTACTTCTATGGATACCCTTGCATCTCTTAGTGTAGGAAACGGCTCTTTTGCTTTCACTGTTGATGCTACCGGTTTGCAATCCTTTCCGGAAGAATATGAAAATGGAGTTCCCCTAGGAACCATGTCCGACTGGGGATGGAATAGTCATGAAAATACTGCTGATTATAAATTTGAAGAGACTTTGTTGGAGTTTGAGCAGTATGGGAGGGATATTCCATATCCTGTTCAGATCAACAAGCCAGAAAGAAAAAGAAATGCAGTCGAATTTTTTCGTGAAAATCCACATAGAGTGCAGTTGGGAATTCTGGGATTTCATCTACAAAAGGAGAATGGTGAAACGGTAGAAGTTTCCGAGATTGAAAATGTTCACCAAACTTTGAATTTATGGACTGGTGAAATAGAAAGTAAGTTTAAAATAGAAGGGATTCCTGTGACGGTTTATACTGCGTCTCATCAAGAAAAGGATGCCATAGGAGTGCGTGTGCAATCGAAATTGATTGAGCAAAACAGACTGCAAATCCGGTTAAGAGTACCATATCCTACTGCCGATTGGAAAGACACAGCTACAATGTGGGAAGGAGAAAGAAATTATAAAAGTTCACTCACACAGGAAAGCGATCAAAAAGCTATAATAAAACATTCTATGGACTCTCTCAATTATCAAATCGGATGGGCTTGGAAGGGAAAAGCCTCTATTGAAGAAAAAGGAGATCATGACTTTCTTCTAAGTCCCTCAGGAACAACCATATTTGAGTTTACCTGCCACTTTCAAAAAAATATTGAAACGGCAGATATTCCTGAATTTTCTTCTGTGATAAAAAACAGTATTGAGGGCTGGGAAAGGTTCTGGCAAGGTGGTGGAGCAGTCGACTTTTCCGGAAGCACAGATCCCCGTGCTCATGAATTAGAACGCAGAGTCGTTCTTTCTCAATACCTTACCAAACTACAATGTACAGGAAATCAGCCTCCTCAGGAAACAGGTTTAACTTTTAATAGTTGGTATGGCAGGCCCCATTTAGAAATGACCTGGTGGCATGGAATGCACTTTCCATTATGGGGCCGTTCTGAGCTTTTAGAAAATTGGCTGCCATGGTATAATACAGCTTTTTCTAAGGCAAAAGGAATTGCACAAAGACAGGGATTTGACGGGGCACGATGGCAAAAAATGACTGGGCCTTATGGAAACGACACTCCTTCTTCTGTAGGAGCTTTTCTGATCTGGCAGCAGCCACACTTTATAACGTTTGCCGAATTGATGTACCGTGAAGATCCAAATGAGAAAACCTTGAATAAATACAAAGAAAGAGTTTTTGCTACGGCTGATTTTATGGCATCCTTTGCCCATTATAATGAAGAAAGAGATAGGTACGAACTTGGACCGGGAGTCATACCCGCCCAGGAACGTCACAATCCTACGGAAACTTTTAACCCAACGTATGAATTGGCGTACTGGAACTGGGCTTTGAACGTCGCACTTGAATGGAAACAGAGGTTAAATGAAGAGCCTGTAGAAGAATGGCAAAAAGTGCTAAAGAAACTTTCACCCTTACCAGTTCATAATAATGTTTATTTAGCTACAGAAAATGCGAAAGAATCCTATAGCGACCCAGAATTTATGACAGATCATCCTTCCGTTCTGGGGACTTATGGGATGTTGCCGGAAACTTCTTTATTGGATAAAGACATTATGGAAAACACTTTCGATCTGGTATGGGATGTTTGGGCATGGGAGGATACCTGGGGTTGGGATTTCCCTATGACGGCTATGGCCGCCACCAGATTAGGAAAGCCGGAACAAGCTATAGATGCCCTGTTTATGGATGTACAGACCAATACTTACTTAGGTAATGGACATAATTATCAAGATGAACGACTGACGATTTATCTACCGGGTAACGGAGGATTGCTCACAGCTATTGCAGTAATGTGTGCCGGTTGGGAAGGAAATACTGAAAAAAATCCAGGTTTTCCCAAAAATGGTAAATGGAATGTGCGGTGGGAAGGTCTGAAGCCTATGTTCTAAATTTATTAATACTATAACTAATGAAATATTATTTTTTTTTAATCATTTTAGTCTTTTCTTTCCAAAATTCTATTGGGCAACTAAAAGAGCCGATATATAATGTCTATGAATTTGGTGCTACAGGAGACGGAAAATCCAATGATCAAAAAGCCATTCAGGCAGCTATCAACAAATGTAAAGAAACAGGTGGAACAGTCCTTTTAGAAGATGGCGATTTTTTGACAGGACAAATAAATCTTGTGGACAATATGATATTGTTTGTAGATTCCACAGCGACAATCCTCGGTGTACAGTCCATTAAGGTAGACGATTATCCATATCAACTTATTAACACTGTTTATCCTAATCGAATGTTGGAGGATTGTCAACGCAGACTCATATATGGTGATAACGTCAAGAACGTAACTATAACGGGTGGCGGAACGATCAATGGCCAGGGAGATTTTGCACCATGGAAAAACGTGAAAGAATTAGGTACTGAAAAGGATCGTCCTTCAATTTTGGCTTTTGTAGGATCTAAAAATATTACTGTTTCAAATATCACTTTGCTTAATCCCGCCTGCTGGACACAGGTTTTTATCGAATCAGATGATATTCACATAAAAAATATTATAGTTAATACCGGAAGTTTGAGTCCGAACAGAGACGGAATTGATATTGTTGATTGTCATAACGTGCTGATTGAAGAAAGCTTCATACAATCTGAAGATGATGGGATATGTTTTAAAAGTGGTAGTGAGTATGGATGTAAAAATGCTGTAGTCAGAAATACAGTTATTGATAAGTTAAATGTGCCGGCAGGGAATTGCTTTAAATTGGGAACAGATGGATTGGGTAGTTTTATGAATTTCGAAGTCTCCGGCTTGACACTTAAAAATGCTTATCAAAATTCGGCAATTGTTATAGAATCCATGGATGGTGCTGTAATAGATAATATCGAATTTCATGACATAGAAATAGAAAATTGTGGACAAGCTTTTTTTATTCTGCTTGCAGATCGAATGCGCACAGTTCCCGGTCGGGAGCCCAGGATAGGTACAATCTCCAACATCTCCTTTCGGGATGTCAGGGGAAAGAATTTCACCCAACAATATCCCTCGATAATTACAGGAATAGAGGGGCACAATATTCAGAATGTAATTTTTGAAAATATTGATTTGAAACTCAAGGGTGGAATTGAGTCAACAGAACAAACTGTGATGGAATACGACGGAAAGTATCCCGAGGGCAGCAAATTCGGAAATACCAATGCTTCTGGATTTTTTATCCGACATTCCGACTTAATTACATTTAAAGATTGCAAAATAACCTTAGAAGAAGAGGATGCTCGTCCTATTGTGGTAGACGTAGATGTTATAAAAATGAATAAAGAAAACAGTAATTTTTAAAATGGTATTGATAAAAACAAAAATATATATCGGCTTTTTTGCATTATTGGCATTCGCACATTTTGGATATGGGCAGGAGTGGCAGGCAGATCTCGGAAATGGAAACTATAAAAACCCCATCCTTTTTGCCGATTATTCTGATCCCGATGTAATCAGAGTTGGGGACGATTTCTATATGGTAGCTTCAAGTTTTAACACTATGCCCGGAATTCCTGTTTTACATTCCAAGGATTTGGTCAATTGGAAGATTATTAATCATGTATATGACAGTCTACCATTAGAGAAATATGATAAGCCGGCTCACGGAGAAGGTTCGTGGGCACCTTCTATAAGATATCATGATGGAAAATTCTATGTGTATTTCTGCACGCCACACGATGGTCTTTTTGTAGCGATAACGGAAAACCCTGCTGAAGATTGGGATCTGCACTTTATAGAAAAGGTTGAACTTTGGGAAGATCCTTCTCCGCTCTGGGACGATGACGGGAATGCCTATTTGGTGAGGGGTAAACTTAGAGCCGATGTTTTATATTTACACAAAATGAGTCCTGACGGGAAGCAAATCATGGATAATGGAGTGCCAATTTTTAAGGATTTGGAAGAACAACCTGTGATTGAAGGTCCTAAATTTATGAAAAAGGACGGTTACTACTACATTCTCGCTCCTGCAGGAGGTGTGAGTACTGGTTGGCAAACGGTTTTAAGAACCAAAAATATTTACGGACCCTATGAGGATAAAGTGGTTTTACACAAGGGTAATACCGAAATTAACGGACCGCATCAAGGGGGCCTTGTCGAACTAAAATCTGGAGAATGGTGGTTCGTTCATTTTCAAGATCGCGAGGCCTATGGTAGAATTGTTCATTTACAACCCGTCACCTGGAAAGACGGGTGGCCAGAAATGGGGGAAGATCAGAATAGTGACGGTATAGGAGAACCTGTGGCTACTTATAAAAAACCAGATGTAGGAAAAGATTACCCCGTAACTATACCTCAAACTAGCGACGAATTTGAAGGAAATAAACTGGGGTTACAATGGCAATGGCATGCTAATCCTTCAACGGAATGGTATTCGTTCTCTGAAATGGAAGGTTCTCTACGATTATATAATGTAAAAAACCATACCCAATACGGGAATTTCTGGTTCGTAAAGAATTTACTTTTGCAGAAATTCATGTCGCCTTCGTTTACTGCAACCACAAAAGTTACTGCTTCACCCGAACTGGTTGGGGAAAAAAGTGGTCTGGTTATAATGGGTGAAGAATGGGCCTTTTTGGCGGTAGAAAAAACCAAAAATGGATTTGAACTAGGGATGTTCAAAGGAACTTAATATCAGGGATTCGACAAGACAGAGAAAATAAGCTCTTTGGAAATTCCAAATTCTTCTTGTTTTTTACGCGTAGAGGTAGATGAGGTAAATAATTGTATATTTTATTACAGCCTCGATGGTACGGATTATCACGAAATAGGAGAAGATTTTAAGGCGAAAAAGGGAAGGTGGATAGGAGCAAAAGTTGGTTTATTCAGCATTAACCCGAACATTAAGGGAAGTGATGGATATGCGGATTTTGAATGGTTTCGTGTTCAATAAATATTTTTTAATTCAGTTTTTCGGCTCTATCTTCAACAAAACCTTGGAGATGGATAAAAACCTAATATTTAATTTTCACACCTATTCTCCTATCGTAAATAAGTATAGATATTCCTTCTACTTTTAGGAAAAAAGTGTTATTCTGGTTAAAAAAGTGATTTTGTATCAAACAGAATTTCTCTCGATATATTTAAAGACGTTTTTGACCCGTTCTTTTTTATTTTTTAAAACCATATAAGCAGCAGTTTCGCCCATTGCTTTAAAATCGGTACTTATAACCGTTATTCCTAACAATTCTTTTAAGGGAGTCTCATTATATGAAATAACCCCAATATCTCTACCCATTTTTAAACCTTTTGAACGGGTCTGTCTTACAAGGTTTACAAGATCCATTTCTTCAATTGTTATGTAGGTATCTCTGCTTTGCAGTTCCATGTCTTCATAAATCTCATCAAGGATCTCAAAATCAAAGTTGTTTTGAATACAGAATTGGCGAAAGCCATTTAAGATACGACGGGGATATGGATGAACAGATTTGATAGGATATACCAGGATAAGTTTGTCATATTTCTTCAACTTCTCTATAGCTTCTGTTAATGCTTTAAAGATATCTGCCTGAAAATCCTGATAGATAGATCCATAACTCCCTTTGATTTCTGGTTTTGTATTATCAAGTATGACCAGCTTTTCTTTGGGTATTTTTTCCAGTGTATTAAGTACGTCTGCAGTAAAACTCACATGTTGTTGGTGATCATCTTTAAAGTGTGGCATTATAACATAATAGTCATATGCTCCAAGATTCTTTTCGATGGTACGAATGAATAAAGATTCTTCGCAGTGATAAATAGAAAGGTTAACATGGGCATTCACTCCAATGGCGTTTACAAAGGAGTTGTAGATCATCATCTTGTAAGAGCTGGGTTTATTTACCAGGAAGAAAATATTAATCTTAGAGATCAAATCTGTCTTGGTAGTATAATAACCCTTTCCTTTTACAGAGATAATGACTTTTTGTTTCTTTAGTTGCTTGTAAGCTTTTTCAACCGTATCTCTGGACAAATAACAGCTTTCACTTAGTTCATTAATAGAAGGGATTTTCTCGCCAACTTTCAGATTCCCACTGGAAATATCGGCAATTATACAATCTACTATTTGTTTGTATTTTGGAACTCGGGAATTCTCGTTAATCTTTATATCAAAGGTCTGCGTCATAAACAAGAAAAACAGTGTATTTTTTAGGATAGAATTAACATAAAGGTAGTGTAAAAATTTATTCTGAAGGAAAAATAATAAATTTTTTATGGTACAGTACACTACAGGATGGCTGCCTTAAATAAAAAATATATTTTTGGTTACGATGTTAACTTTTAGATAAAATTATGGAAAAAACATTTCACTACGTGGACTATCTCTGGGATGAGAAAAAAGCCGCTGATTTAGGCGATGATCAGGTTGCTTTATTCCTTTACCGGTCTAATATATTAGGAGCCGACTTAAGAATTACCAACTATGGAGGTGGTAATACCAGTTGCAAAACTATAGAGAAGGATCCGCTTACCAATGAAGATGTGGAAGTTATGTGGGTAAAAGGCTCAGGAGGGGATATTGGTACCTTGGATAGATCTGGTATTGCAGGCTTGTATACAGAAAGGCTAAGAGATTTAAAAAATGTTTATAAAGGTCTGGAAGATGAAGATAGAATGGTAGGGCTTTTTAACCATTGCATATACGATTTAAACAGTAAAGCTCCTTCTATAGATACACCTTTACACGGTTTGCTTCCATTTAAGCATATAGATCATCTGCATCCTGACGCACTAATTGCGGTTGCGGCAGCAAAGGATAGTGAGAAAATTACTAAAGAGATTTGGGGAGATACTATGGGCTGGGTACCGTGGCAACGACCGGGTTTTGATCTGGGCCTTCAACTTGAGAAGTGTCTTGCAGATAATCCAGGAATAAGAGGGATTGTGCTTGGAAGTCATGGACTTTTTACCTGGGGTGATACTTCTTATGAATGTTATATCAACAGCCTGGAGGTTATTGAAACAGCTTCAGAATACATTGAAAAGAGAATTAAAGAGAATGGAGAAGTTTTTGGTGGGCAAAAGATCCAAAGCCTTCCTTCAGAAGAAAGAAAAGATAAGGCTGCAAAGCTAATGCCTCTGCTACGGGGTCTTGCTTCTTCAGAAAATAAAATGATTGGTCATTTTACAGATAGCGATACTGTACTGCAGTTTATTAACAGTAATGATCTTGAAAGACTGGCTCCTATGGGAACCTCGTGTCCAGATCATTTTCTTAGGACAAAAATTAAACCCCTTATTCTAAACTTAGATACTTCTGAAGATGTTGAAAATACAGAAGAAGTACTAAAAAAGTTAGAACCTGCTTTTGATCAATATCGTAAGGATTATAAAGAGTACTATGAAAACTGCAAGCACGATAACAGCCCTGCAGTGAGGGATCCAAACCCCGTAATAATAATTTATCCGGGAGTTGGGATGTTCAGTTTTGCAAAGAATAAACAAACAACCCGCGTGGCCAGCGAATTTTATGTGAACGCAATTAATGTAATGCGTGGTGCTGAGGCTATTACTGAATATACTTCGTTACCAAGACAGGAGGCTTTTGATATAGAATATTGGCTTCTGGAAGAGGCAAAACTGAAACGCATGCCTGCTGAGCAACCACTTTCCAGAAGAGTGGCTATTGTAACCGGTGCAGCTGGGGGAATTGGAAAAGCAATTGCTGATAAACTTGTAAAAGAAGGGGCAAACGTAATGCTTACAGATGTGACAGAGGAGGCGCTACAGAAAGCTGTAAAGACTTACAAAAAGGACCAGGTGGCAGGTGCTATTTGTGATGTTACTAAAGAGGACTCTATTGAAGATGCATATAAGCAAGCTTGTTTGGCCTTTGGTGGTGTTGATATTGTTGTGCATTCAGCGGGGTTGGCGATTTCTAAATCCCTGGAATATACGACATTAAAGGATTGGGCATTGCTTCAGGATGTTCTGGTAAAAGGACAGTTCTTAATGGCACAGCAAGGAGTTGCGATTATGAAAAAACAAGGTTTTGGTGGGGATATTGTAAATATTGCCAGTAAGAATGGATTGGTTGCAGGTCCTAATAATGTAGGCTACGGAACGGCAAAAGCAGCGCAGCAGCATATGACTCGTTTACTCGCTGCGGAACTTGGCGGAGATAAAATTCGCGTAAACACTGTAAATCCTGATGGAGTTATCGTAGGAAGTAAGATATGGGAAGGCGAATGGGCTGAAGGTCGCGCCAAGGCTCACGGTATTCCTGTTGAAGATCTACCTAAGCATTACGCTAAAAGGAACCTGTTAAATGAAATTATCCTTCCGGAAGATATTGCCAATGGCGTATTTGTCTGTGTTGGTATTCTTGAAAAAAGTACAGGAAACACCATTAATGTAGATGGAGGAATGGCCAATGCTTTTGTGAGATAAAGAATTAGAATTGGTTAGTTTGTTAGTTAGTCAATACGGCCTTGCAGGTTTTGATCATAATGATGTCAGGACAGTGAGGCCTTATTTTAATTAAAAGATAAGGCATAAAAATGAAAATAAGTACTGATCAAATATCAGCATTAAATAAGAAACAAGAGGATTCCTATAACTCCGAACTGGATTTTTTAAGAAATAAGTTCGCAAAAAGAGGAATTGAAGTTGATGAAATAATTCATAAAGTTGCCGACTTTCAGGTAGCCATTCCCAGCTGGGCGTTGGGTGCAGGAGGAACGCGATTTGGAAGGTTTTCTTTTGGTGGGGAACCTGCTTCTTTAGAACAAAAATTGGACGATATTGGTGTTTTACATGCCCTCACCAAAACGGCAGGTGCGGTTTCTTTACATATTCCCTGGGATATTCCAAGTGATGTAAAGGCTATAAAAGAAGTGGCAAAAAGCCACGGAATTTCTTTTGATGCAATGAATTCTAATACGTTCCAGGATCAGCCTAACGCTAAAGAAACCTATAAGTTTGGCTCTCTAAGTAATACAAATGCTGCCTCCAGGGATTATGCTATTCAGCACAATAAAGATGTTATTAACATTGGAAAGGAGCTTGGATCCAAAAGTTTAACGGTCTGGTTGGCAGATGGTGCTAATTTTCCAGGGCAAAATAACTTCCAAACAGCTTTAAATCATACTGAAAACAGTCTCAAAAGTATTTACAAAACTATGCCCGAAGATTGGAAAATGTTTATTGAATATAAACCTTATGAACCAAACTTTTACAGTACGGTAATTCAGGATTGGGGTACATCTTTTATGCTGTCAAACGCCTGTGGTGAGAGAGCTTACACTCTTGTCGATCTCGGTCATCATTTACCCAACACCAATATCGAACAAATTGTAGCGACCTTAATGCTAAAAGGTAAGCTGGGAGGTTTTCATTTTAATGATAGTAAATATGGAGATGACGATGTTACAGTAGGTTCTATAAAGCCCTATGCATTGTTTCTTATTTTTAATGAGCTGGTCTATGGAATGAAGAATAATCCACAAAACCCGGATTTATCCTGGATGATAGATGCCAGTCATAATACCAAAGATCCTTTGGAAGATCTGCTTCAGTCTTTAGAAGCTATTTTAATAGCCTACACTCAGGCACTTTTGGTAGACCAAAAAGCATTAAAGAATGCGCAGCAGGAGAATGATGTGGTAAAATGTCAGGAGATTTTACAGGATGCCTACCGCACAGATGTTCGTCCTGTATTAAAAGCTGCCCGCGAAAAATCAGGAGCTGCTGTTGATCCGTTACAAGCTTACCGTCAATTTGGTGTTCGGAAGGATCTAATTAAAGAAAGAGGAACAAAAACAATGGCTACAGGATTGTAAAAACTTTTCAGAATGACGAAAATAAAGGTTACAGCCGTTTTTGACATAGGTAAAACCAATAAGAAATTTTTCCTGTTTGATAAGAACTACAAGGAAGTTTTCAGGGAATATACCCGTCTTTCAGAAACCGAAGATGAAGATGGTTACCCGGCAGAAGATATTGAAGAGTTGCGAAAATGGATCAAAACTACTTTTGATTCGATTTTAAAAAAAGAAGAATTTGAAGTAAAAGCAGTTAATTTTTCCTCCTATGGTGCCAGTTTTGTTCATCTGGATCATAACGGTGAAGTACTTACTCCTTTATACAACTATACGAAAACGATTGATGAATCTGTCTCTGATGAATTCTATAACAAGTACGGAGGTGAACTCAAAGTAGCAACCGAAACTGCTTCTCCGCAATCGGGAATGTTGAATTCAGGAATGCAATTGTACTGGATAAAAAAGAAGCGGCCTGAAATTTTTAACGAGATAAGGTACAGCCTTCATCTTCCGCAGTATTTGTCCTATTTTTTCACCGGGATTCCCGTAAGTGATTACACAAGTATTGGCTGCCACACTAATTTATGGAATTATGAGAAGGAAGATTACCACGATTGGGTTTATCAGGAAGAAATAGATAAAGTTCTGGCACCAATAGTTCCGACTTCTGCAAGTATAAATACTTCCTATAAAGGGAAAAAACTTAAGATAGGTGTTGGAATTCATGATAGTTCTTCAGCTTTATTGCCTTATATTTTAAGTAAAAAGAAGCCGTTTTTATTGCTTTCTACAGGAACTTGGAGCATTGCTTTAAATCCTTTTAATTCTGAAAAGCTTTCAGAAGAGGATATTGAAGATAATTGTCTTAATTACCTAAGGGTAGATGGTAAACGGGTGAAAGCCTCCCGTTTTTTTATGGGCAATGAGTATCGTATCCAGGTAGAAATTTTGAGTAAATACTACGAAAAAGAATATGGCTATCATCGCAATGTGAAATTTAATCAGGAGCTTTATCTGGAATTGGTGCAGAAACCTTCCATTTACTTTAAATTTGAAGGGATTTCCCTTAAAAGGAAGCACCTGCACAAAACTGACTTAGAGCCTTTTAAAACTTTTGAAGAAGCATACCATCAGCTAATGATAGAACTAATGGAGCTTCAGATTCAGACAATTACCAAAGCTATTGGCAATTCGAAAATCAACAGGATATATATCGACGGGGGATTTACAGATAATGATGTTTTTATGAAATTGATGTCGCATCATTTTAGTGAATTTAAAATTCTTTCTACTCAGTCACCTTTAGGTTCTGCATTAGGTGCAGCTATGGTCATATCCAAAAGAAAAGTGACCTCTAAATTTTTAAAGGAGAATTACCGGATGAAGAAACTTATGCCGTTATTTCTAAAGTTAAAACATTAGAATTATAATTTATGAAAGTAGGACTTTTTGTTCCGTGTTATATTGATCAGTTCTTTCCCGAAGTTGGAATTGCGACACTTCAGCTCCTGGAAAAACATAATTGTGAAGTCATTTTTCCCGATCAGCAAACCTGTTGTGGGCAACCTATGGCCAATACCGGTATGGAGCAGGAAGGTAAAAAAATATATAATGATTTAGCCGGGTTGTTTGCCGGTTGTGAATATATAGTAGCTCCGTCACCAAGTTGTGTGCACCACATAAGGGCACATTATGATATTGTGGAGCAAACAAAAGAAATTAAAAATCTGCGAAAACAGACGTTCGATATTGTTGAATTTTTGGTGGACATCTTAAAAATCGATCATCTTGAGGCCAGTTTTCCGCATAGGGTCGGCCTGCATCAAAGCTGTCATGGTTTAAGGGGAATGCACCTAGGGAAACCTTCAGAATTAATGAGCGATATACCTTCCAAGTGGGACAAGGTTTTGAAAATGGTTGATGGTATCGACCTTGCTATGCTTAATCGGGCAGACGAATGCTGCGGATTTGGAGGGACTTTTGCGGTTGCAGAAGAAGCCGTTTCAGTAAAAATGGGGAAAGACCGTCTGGCAGATCACAACTCTAATAATGTAGAAGTACTTACTTCTGGAGATATGTCCTGCCTTATGCATTTACAGGGAATAGCTAAAAGACAGAAATCGGGGCCAAAAATCGTTCATATTGCAAATATCTTAAATGGAGATCAATTATGAGCCAGCACTCAAAGAGAGCAGATAATTTTATAAAAGACGAAGCCCGTACAGATTGGCATGATAAGGCATTATGGCATGTGCGTGAAAAGCGCGATGCCAGTGCAGAAAAGCTTCCGGAATGGGAATTGTTGCGTGCAACTGCCTCCCAGGTTAAAGATAATGTCCTGAGTAATCTTGATAATTATCTGGTGCAGTTTGAAGCTGAAGCAAAGAAAAATGGTGTAATTGTCCACTGGGCTGAAGATGCAGCAGATCATAATAATATTATTGGCGAAATTCTGAAAAAACATAACGCCAGGAAAATCGTAAAGAGCAAATCTATGCTTACTGAAGAATGTAAGCTAAATGATTTTCTGGAAGAAAAGGACATCGAAATTATTGATACAGATCTTGGCGAACGTATTATTCAGTTGCGAAAGGAGCCGCCAAGTCATGTGGTTTTGCCGGCTATTCATATTAAGAAAGAAGAAGTAGGCGAACTCTTCCACCAAAAGTTAGGCACCGAAAAAGGCAATTCTGATCCTACATATCTTACTAAAGCAGCACGTACACATTTAAGAAATAAATT
Organism: Autumnicola psychrophila; assembly: GCF_031846645.1. NCBI lineage: Bacteria > Pseudomonadati > Bacteroidota > Flavobacteriia > Flavobacteriales > Flavobacteriaceae > Autumnicola > Autumnicola psychrophila. The sequence goes on along the minus strand of NZ_JAVRHN010000009.1, from coordinate 68,004 downwards.
TTTTGAAGCAGATGCAGCGATTACCGGGGTCAATTTCGGAATTGCCGAAACAGGAGGAGTGGTCATCTGCACAAACGAAGGAAATGCAGATATGGGGTGTCACTCAGCTCCCGTACAAATCCATTGCATGGGTATAGAAAAGCTGTTGCCAAATGCGGAACATCTTGGTGTTTTCATTCGGCTACTTGCAAGGAGTGCGACAGGCCAGCCGAGTACCATTTATACGTCACATTATCAGAAACCGCGTCCCGGTACAGAAATGCATGTGGTGATTGTCGACAATGGCAGAAGTACCCATTTAGGGAAGGAAGATTTCAGAAATAGTTTGAAATGCATCCGTTGTGGTGCGTGTATGAATACCTGCCCGATTTACAGAAGAAGTGGCGGGCACAGTTACCATTCTACAATTCCCGGGCCTATAGGCGCTATTTTATCTCCGAATAAAAACCTTAAGGAATACAGCGATTTGCCTTTTGCATCTACGCTTTGTGGTTCCTGTAGCGACGTTTGTCCGGTGAAAATCAATATTCATGAGCAGCTGTACAAATGGCGGCAGGAAATTTATAGAAATAACGAACTTTTAAAATCGAAAACAATTCCGCTTAAGATTACAACTAAAGTATTTGAAAATCCTTCAGTATATAATTCTCTGGGCAAATTTGCACGTGGCTCTCTTCGGAATTTACCAAACTTCATGATTTACAACGGGTGGAATGCCTGGGGAAAACAAAGGGATTTACCCGAAGCTCCAAAAGAAGGATTTAAAGAATGGTATAAAAAGAACAGGGATGAGTAAAGCAGCCATTTTAGAGAGGATAAAAAAGAATAAACCGGAATTGGTCGAACTTCCCGATTTATCTGTATTTCAACATGAGGTGCCGCAGGAAAATCTTATTAAGGATTTTATTGAAGTTTCTACGGGAAATATGAGTAATGTAGTGAGTATAATAGATTCTGAAGTTCCCCTGCAGACTTTTCTGAAGGAATTTATTGCTAAAAATTTTCCTTTAGCAACTACTTTTTACGATTTGTCAAGATCTGAAGAACATCCTACGGAAGTAGATTTTACACAAACTCCAGTAGATCTTTTTATTGCTGAAGCAAAGCTTGGTGTAGCAGAAAACGGCGGACTCTGGTTTGATGACAGCATCTTAAAACAACGAATATCGACCTTTGCCTGTGAACATACGTTGATGATCATAGATCATAAGACCATTGTTCCCACAATGCACCAGGCTTATCAAAAAATAAAAATAGCCGAAACCGGATACGGAGTATTTATAGCCGGTCCTTCAAAAACGGCAGATATCGAGCAATCCCTCGTCGTTGGCGCACAAGGCGCGGTAAGTAACACTGTAATTCTAATTTAAAATATGAGTCAGGCCCCCATAGAACAGGAAGTAATTAAAGTTGAAACTTCAGGTGAATTCGAACGGCAGGCCGTTCCCCAATCGCAATGGAAAAGCTGGAAAAGCTTCCTGGGAATGTATGCCGGGGAACACGCTGCCGGAACCGAATTTGTTATTGGTCCACTTTTTTTAACCACCGGGGTTAGTGCTTTCGATTTAATTGTGGGATTGTTCCTGGGTAACTTGCTGGCTGTTCTAAGCTGGAGGTTCCTAACAGCAGAAATCGGCACGAAATTTCGATATACTCTTTACTACCACCTTGAAAAAATTTGCGGAAAGAGGCTGGTTACAGTTTACAACCTTTCCAACGGACTGTTATTTTGTTTCCTGGCAGGAGCCATGATCACCATTTCAGCAACAGCAGTAGGTATTCCTTTTAATATGGAAATGCCACGACTTACCGATACAATGCCTAACAGCGTTACCTGGGTGGTTATTGTTTTATGTATAGGTGCTGTGATTTCTGTAGTTGCAGCCCGTGGGTACAATACAGTGGCTAAGGCAGCGAACTGGATGTCGCCCGTAATAGTATTGGCTTTTGTTGCTTGTGGTGTAGTTTCCCTGGTAAATCTTGAAGTTAGTAGTTTCTCTGATTTTTGGAACATTTGGGGCGAAGGCAGTGAACCTTTTCCAGGCCAGATAAAATATACATTCTGGCATGTGCTTTTATGGTCCTGGTTTGCCAATGCTGCAATGCATGTTGGAATGTCTGACTTATCTGTTTTTCGGTATGCTGAAAAACCTTCGGTAGGATGGACTACTGCAGCCGGAATTTACATTGGCCACTATATCGCCTGGATTTCTGCTGCATTATTATACGCAGTTTATTTAAAGTCACCAGAGGCTCAGGTCTTTTTAAGTAATGGAGAAGCTCCACCGGTAGCTCCCGGCCCCCTTGCTTATGAGGCGATAGGAGTCTTCGGGATCCTGGCAGTTATTCTGGCAGGCTGGACTACCGCAAATCCAACAATATACAGAGCAGGCCTGGCATTTCAGGCCGTGATTCCAAAAACATCTACCTTTTGGGTAACCATAATTGCCGGAACAGTAGCTACTATAGCTGGATTATTCCCTGCTTTTGCAATGAAATTACTCGATTTTGTGGCTCTTTATGGTTTTATTTTAGCACCAATAGGAGCAGTAATTGTCTTTGAATATTTCTTCGGGAAAAAATTCGGGATACAATCTTTTTATGCTGAAAAAACAGGAATTAAATTTAACCAGGCAGTATTCTGGGCGTGGCTAATCAGTTTCGCAGTTTTCTATACCATCTCTGTCCAGTTTGATGTTTTTCTTTCATTCCTAACATTGCCCGCATGGATATGTTGCGGAATATTATTCCTGTTAATCAGTAAGTTCTATCAGAAAAAGGTTAGTAATTAGTTGATTTTATGTAATATATTTCGACTATCTATATGTGAATTTTTTCTGTAGGTATTGAAAAACCGGTACATGGCGGAGGAGATAAGCGTCAACTTGATCAGGTTTTTACACATTCGGATAAAAATCTTTATGTGCTGCAGATTGCGTGACCGAGCAATGTTTTAATTGGAGTGGCAGCAAGACACAGTATTGAAACAGGTAATTCAATCAGGATAGAGGATCTGACAAATATAAAATAATGGAGTCCGGGAGAGGAGCCGGATAAGGCTTAGCTTTTTAAATCTTTATCAACATTTAGCCAATGGTCGTTTTTTGCAAGACTAGTCTCAGGTATGTGCAGGATACTTTTTTTAATTAGAAAATTGATCTTGCTTTTATAATTCGCAGCAGATTTTAGCTGACGTTAATTCGATAATATGAGTTTTGGAGTAGTCATAGATTCAGAATTTGGAAATAAAAGCTTCTTCTTAAAATTTCAGCAAGAAGAAATGAGCTGGTGGCACCCAAGTATTATTCAAATGAGGCCAATATTGGAAATAACTTCAGATCAGGGTGAAAATGATCATATTTTCCTTCAGATTAGAAATATTTCAGAAGAAAATATTGAAGGTGAGCTGATTTTGGGTATCGGAAAGGCAGAAAAGTGGAAAACATCAGCTTAAAGGCAAATAAACTACTTCAGTAGCCATTTTTACAGAAAATTTAATGCAGGGAACTAATAAAATCGAAATCAGTACAGGGAATTATGAGGTTATGGAATTAACTTTCCAGAATTGCGATATACGCACCCCTAAAAATGTCAATTTTCGGCATAAAGATCTCACTTCGGCTTTTAATGCACAGGTAACCGAAATTTTTCAGCAGGATTATGTGAGCCCCCAGCCTGTTTCACCTTCTCTGCAACTTCCAATTACCGGAAATAGCTATTGTTCTGATGAGTGTTACCTATGCGAATAGAAGCCATAATTAATTTTAATGACCTTATTTAGTATGAAAAATTCAGGAAATCATTTTATTGCTTTTTTGTTCTGTAGCCTTTCAGTTTTTGCACAGAACAAGATTGACAGAAAGGCGGTGGTTAGTCGTCATAACGTAAAGGTAAATGTTGTAGATACCCTGGCTTCCCTTTCTGTGGGAAACGGTTCTTTTGCTTTTACCGTCGATGCTATGGGTTTGCAAACGTTTCCCGATCATTATAAAAACGGAATACCGCTGGGTACGCAATCAGACTGGGGCTGGGACAGTTTTTCAAATGAAAATAACTACCGATTTGAAGAAACTCTGGAAGATTATGATCAAAATGGCAGAAAGGTATCCTACAGTGTTCAGCCTAAAACTCCCGAGAGGGCAGCAAAAGCCACTGAATATTTTAGATCGAATCCGCACCGTTTGCAGTTGGGGAATCTGGGTTTTGAGCTTTATAAAAAGAACGGAGCAAAGGTAAAACCTGAAGATATTACAATTATCGATCAAACGTTGAATCTTTGGACGGGTAAAATTGAAAGCCTTTTTAAAGTTGAAGGTGTTCCTGTTACTGTTGAAACTGTTTCTCATCAGGAAGAAGATGTGGTTGGTGTAAGAATTAAATCGGATCTTATAGAGCGGGAACAACTAAAAATAAGGCTGAGGATTCCATATCCTACCGGAGAATGGATGGATACAGGGACAAAATGGGAAGGCAATCAGAATTACAAAAGCAGTTTATCTCAAAAGGACAAACATGAAGCTGTTATTTCCCATAAAATGGATTCTATTCATTACCAGATAGGTCTTGCGTGGGAAGGTAAAGCAGAAATATCTGAAGAAAGTTCACATTATTTTGTGCTGCAACCTTAAGGAAGTGATACTTTTTCCTTCAGCTGTAAATTCAGCAATAAGAATATAACGGAAAATCCTTCATTTTCTTCCGTAGAAGAGAGCAGTGAAAAAGGCTGGAAAAATTTTTGGGAGAACGGGGGAGCAGTAGATTTTTCTGAATGTAAAGATAGTCGTGCAAAGGAACTGGAAAGACGGGTAATTCTTTCTCAGTATTTAACCAAATTGCAGTGTACCGGCGAAATGCCACCACAGGAAACCGGGCTTACTTACAACAGCTGGTATGGAAAGCCGCACCTGGAAATGCACTGGTGGCACGGAGTTCATTTTCCATTATGGGGAAGACCAAAATTGCTGGAAAAAAGTCTGCCCTGGTATGACAAAGCTTTTAGCAAAGCCAGGAAAATTGCCGAGCGGCAGGGATTTGAAGGAGTGCGATGGCAAAAAATGACCGATTCCTATGGAGATGAAGGTCCATCTTCTGTTGGTGCATTTCTTATTTGGCAACAACCGCATTTTATTACCTATGCAGAACTAATGTACAGGGCAAATTCCACAAAGGCAACGCTGGAAGAATATAAAGAACGTATTTATGCAACGGCAGATTTCATGGCTTCTTTTGCATATTACAATCCGGAGAAAAACAGCTATGATTTAGGCCCACCGTTAATTCCTGCCCAGGAGCGTTTTGAAAAAACAGAAACTTATAACCCTACGTATGAATTGGCTTACTGGCAGTGGGCTTTAAAGGCTGCCTTAAAGTGGAAGGAACGTTTAAACGAAAATAAAAATCAGCATTGGATAAAAGTGGCAGAAAACCTTTCGCCTTTACCTGTTCAGGAAAATGTTTACCTGGCTACCGAAAGTGCAGCGGATTCTTATATAAATCCAGAATATAAAACCGATCACCCTTCAGTTTTAGCTGCTTATGGAATGTTGCCGGATACAGATTTGCTGGATCTGGAAATCATGGAGACCACCTTTGAAAAAGTATGGAAGGTTTGGTCCTGGGAAGAAACCTGGGGCTGGGATTTCCCGATGACGGCTATGACTGCAGCAAGGCTGGGGCAACCGGAAAAGGCTGTAGATGCTTTATTTATGGATGTGCAAACCAATACTTATTTAAAAAATGGTCATAATTATCAGAATGAACGGCTTAGGCTTTATCTACCGGGTAATGGTGGGTTGCTCACTGCAGTAGCGATGATGTGTGCCGGTTGGGATGGAAGCACAGAAAGAAATCCTGGGTTTCCGGATGACGGGAATTGGGAGGTGAAATGGGAAGGTCTTGTGAAGATGCCATAAAATGCATCCCAGGCAAAATATTTATATAAAAAAAGAGTTTTTAATAACGAATCCAGTTTCATGAGGTAAGAATAGTTCAATTTTGGTGTAAAAAAGTTACGATTAATTGATGAATTCGTTTTTTTGTTTATATTTGTGTAATCGATTACATTTTTTGGTAATGTTCAGTTAATTTCTTAATATGTTCGATGAACTTTTCAGGGCTGTACAGGGTGCTTAATATTACACTGTCTGAGAATTTACTGAAAAGTGATTTTATCCAAAAAATTTTTCAGAATTAACCAAAAATTAAAAAATTATGACAAACTCAGAATTTCGATACGCACATCATCCGGAAGATGTAAAAAGATACACCACAGATGAGCTTCGGAACCATTTTCTAATTCCGGAAATCTTTAAGAAGAATGAAATTAACTTAACTTATACGATGTATGACCGTTTTATCGCGGGTGGAGCTTTTCCTGTAGATAAAGCTGTAAAGCTGGAAACCATAGATTACCTTAAATCTGAAAATTTCCTTGATCGTCGTGAACTTGGGGTCATTAATGTTGGTGGGACCGGAAAGGTTACTGTAGATGGAGAGGTTTATGAACTTGGTCATAAAGAAGCCTTATATGTAGGCCAGGGAAATAAAGAGGTTATTTTTGAAAAATCTGGAAATGAACAACCTTATTTTTATCTCAATTCTGCTCCTGCCCATAAAGCTTATCCTACTAAAAAAGTAAGTAAGGAAGACGCTGAGGTGGTAGAGTTGGGAGATTCAAAATATTGCAATAAGCGTGTTTTAAATAAATTGATTGTAAATAGTATTGTTGAAACTTGCCAGCTACAGATGGGAATGACAGAGCTGGTAGAAGGAAACATCTGGAATACCATGCCTCCACATACACATAGTAGGAGAATGGAAGTATATTTCTATTTCGATTTGGAAGAAGATCAAAACATCAGTCACTATATGGGACAACCTCAGGAAACCCGTCATATTTTCTTGCAGAACCACCAGGCGGTAATTTCTCCGGAATGGTCTATTCATGCTGGTGCAGGAACATCTAATTATACTTTTATCTGGGGAATGGCCGGTGAAAATCTGGATTATGGCGATATGGATAAAGTAGCTGTAAACGAATTGAAATAGTAGAAAGTATGAAGATGTTTAATTTAGAAGGTAAGACAGCTTTAGTAACCGGCTGTAAAAGAGGAATAGGATTCGCAATGGCCGAAGCCTTAGCCGAAGCCGGAGCAAATATTTTAGGAGTATCAGCTTCTTTGGAAACTGAAGGTTCCGAAATTGGTAAAGCCGTAGAAGCTAAAGGAAGAACCTTCCAGGGCTACCAATGTGACTTTTCAGATAGAAAATCCCTCTATGCTTTTATTGAACAAGTGAAATCTGAGCATTCTCAAATTGATATTTTGGTCAACAATGCAGGAACTATAATGAGAGCACCTGCCGCAGAACATTCTGACGAATACTGGGATAAAGTGATTGAGGTAAATCAAAATGCGCAGTTCATACTTACCAGGGAAATTGGAAAGGAAATGCTGAAAAGAGGAAGCGGAAAGGTTATATTCACAGCTTCTCTGCTTACTTTCCAGGGAGGAATTACCGTACCTGGTTATGCTGCTTCCAAAGGAGCAATTGGCCAGTTAACAATGGCTTTTTCTAATGAATGGGCATCCAAAGGAGTGCAGGTAAATGCAATTGCTCCTGGGTATATTGCTACGGACAATACTCAAGCCCTTCGCGATAATGAAGAGAGAAGTGAAAGCATTTTATCCAGGATCCCTGCAGGAAGATGGGGTGAGCCGGAAGATTTTAAAGGCCCCATTATTTTTCTTGCGTCGCAAGCCAGTAACTATATGAGCGGTTCGGTTATGGTGGTAGATGGTGGATGGATGGGCAGGTAAGATCGATAATTACCAAATTTCCTGCTTCGCTTAAAAGCGTATCTATGTCCGTATCGGAAGAGAATTAATTAAGTATAAAACCCTGAAATGAAGAATAAAACATTTATAAATGATAACTTTTTGCTGCAAAGCAAATATGCCCAAGAACTTTATCACAAATATTCGGCTGATCAGCCCATAATAGATTACCACAACCATTTATCTCCAAAAGATATTGCTGAAGATCGCAGTTTTGACAATATTACTCAGGTGTGGTTGGCAGGAGACCATTACAAGTGGCGTGCCATGCGTACTTTAGGAGTGGATGAAAAGTATATTACCGGAAATGCTTCAGATAAGGAGAAGTTTCTTGCATGGGCGAGGACGGTTCCGTATACATTAAGGAATCCACTTTATCACTGGACTCATCTTGAATTAAAAAGATACTTCGGAATTGATGAATTGCTAAATGAAGATTCCGCAGAACGTATTTATGAAGCTGTAAACAAACAATTGCAGCAACCGGAATTTTCTTCTCGTGGACTGCTGAAAAAGATGAATGTGGAGACGGTTTGCACTACTGAAGATCCTATAGATAACCTTGAATATCATCAAAAACTGTCAAAAAGCGACTTCAGTATTAAATTGAGTACTGCTTTTCGCCCTGATAAGTCTGTGATGATCGAGGCAGAAGGTTATAATGACTACCTCAATAAGTTGGGTGAAGTAGCTAATATGGAGATTGATTCTTTTGAAGATCTGCAAAAAGCGCTTCGTAAGCGTATTGAGTATTTTGATGCTAACGGTTGTAAACTTTGTGATCACGGTCTTAACTATGTCTCTTTCGAGAAATTTACTGAAGAAGAAATTGCTGGTATTTTCAGAAAGAGCAGGGAAGGAGAAGCTATTTCAGAATTGGAAGCTGAAAAGTTTAAGACAGCTATTTTGCTGTATCTATGTGAGACTTACCATGAATTTGGCTGGGTACAGCAATTTCATCTTGGTGCCTTAAGAAACAACAACAAAAGAATGCTGGCACAGCTTGGTCCTGATACTGGTTGGGATTCTATTTCAGATTACAGTCAGGCGGAAAATTTATCTAAATTTTTGGATACGTTAGACGGAAAAGACAAGCTTACCAAAACGATCCTTTATAATCTTAATCCTTCTGATAACGAGATTTTTGCGACGATGATCGGGAATTTTAATGATGGAAGTGTAAAAGGAAAGGTACAACTTGGTTCCGGATGGTGGTTTTTAGATCAAAAAGATGGAATGGAAAGACAAATGAATGCTTTGTCTAATATGGGACTAATAAGTTGCTTTATTGGGATGCTTACTGATTCCAGAAGTTTTCTGTCTTTCCCAAGGCATGAGTATTTTAGAAGAGTTTTATGTAACTTGTTCGGCGAAGAAATGGAAACTGGCGAACTACCTGATGATATAGAGTTGGTTGGGAAAACTATTGCAGATATTAGTTACCATAATGCCAAAGAATACTTTGAATTTTAATAGTAAGAGACAATTAATTTATAATAATGAACCAGAATAGTATGAAAAAAGTAGTTACATTCGGTGAGATAATGCTTCGTCTGGCACCTCCTGAATTTTTAAGATTTTCTCAGGCAAACAATTTTGACGTGGTATACGGTGGTGGCGAATCTAACGTGGCAGTTTCTCTTGCCAATTATGGAGTGCCGGTAGATTTTGTTACACGCTTGCCTAAGAATGATATTGGAGAGTGTGCTTTAATGGAAATGCGTAAAAGGAATGTTGGAGTAGATAAAATTGTATTTGGAGGCGATCGCCTGGGGATATATTTCCTGGAAACCGGTGCAGTTAACCGTGGTAGTAAGGTGGTGTATGATCGTGCCCATTCGGCCATAGCTGAAATTGAGAAAGGAATGATTAATTGGCAGGAAGTTTTTGATGGAGCTGATTGGTTTCATTGGACCGGGATTACTCCTGCAATTTCTCAAGGTGCGGCAGATGTATGCCTGGAAGCTGTAAAGGCTGCTAAAGATTTAGGTCTTACTGTTTCCACAGATTTAAACTATCGAGCAAAATTGTGGAAATATGGAGTGGAGCCTGAAGGCATAATGACAGAGCTTACTTCTTATTGCGATATCGTTTTAGGAAATGAAGAAGATGCTGAAAAGCATTTTGGAATAAAGCCTGAAGGTTTGGACATTACTACTCAGGGTGAAAACGTAAAAGCAGAAGCCTTTTTGTCTGTTTGTCAACAGATGATGGAAAAATTTCCAAATGCCAAAAAAGTAATTACTACGTTGCGTGGCTCTATTTCAGCTTCTCACAACACCTGGGCCGGAGTGCTTTACGACGGGAAAACCATGTTGAAATCACCTGAATATAATATTACTCATATTGTGGATCGAGTAGGAGGAGGAGATTCCTTTATGGCAGGGTTAATTTATGGCTTATTACAATATCCTGATGATGATCAGAATGCATTGAATTTCGCAGTAGCTGCATCAGCATTAAAGCATACCATTAAAGGAGATGCGAATCTTGCGACTATTGATGAAGTTAAAAAATTAATGGGAGGAGACGCCTCAGGACGTGTTTCCAGATAACAGAAATATAGAAATTATGGCTAAGTATACAAGATTAGAAGTAGCATCAGTAATGAAAGAGTCGGGGATGGTTCCTCTGTTTTTTCATTCTGATGTAGAACTGGGGAAAAAAGTCCTAAAGGCCTGTTACGATGGTGGAGCCCGACTTTTGGAATTTACCAGTCGTGGGGATTTTGCCTTTGAGGTTTTTGGAGAACTTAACAAATATGCTCTTAAGGAGCTACCTGGAATGATATTGGGAGTGGGTTCTATAACCGATGCAGCAGCAGCATCCCTTTATATGCAGCTGGGTGCAAACTTTATAGTAACCCCTGTTTTAAGGGAAGATATTGCTATTGTATGTAATCGTCGTAAGGTATTGTGGTCTCCTGGTTGTGGATCACACACAGAAATTACCCGTGCTGAAGAACTGGGATGTGAAATAGTTAAACTGTTTCCCGGAGATATTTACGGACCGCAGTTCGTTAAAGGTGTAAAAGGACCCAGTCCATGGACGAGCATTATGCCTACAGGAGGTGTTTCTCCTACTGAAGAAAACCTGAAAGGCTGGTTTGATGCTGGAGTTACCTGTGTGGGAATGGGTTCTAAATTAATTTCTAAAGATATTCTGGCAAGTAAGGATTTTGATAAGCTGCAAAAAGCAGTAGAAGAAACCTTATCGTTGATTAAGCGACTTAAAAAATAGTGCAATAATTAATTTAAATTTTATCGGCAATGGACAATTGATCTTGTCCATTGCCGGTTTATAAGCATAAGCTTATACTATAATCTGGAACACTAAGTGAAAACGAAAAAAAGTCATAAAGGAAAAGTAGTCACTTTTGGTGAAGTGTTAATGCGCTTATCCCCTACTGAAAACCGGAAATTACAGCAGGCTTCAAATCTGGACTTTTTTTTTGGAGGAACAGAAATGAATGTGGCAGCTTCCCTTGCTTATTTGGGAGTTGAAGTGCAACATGTAACAAATGTTTCTAAAGATTTTGTGGGCGAATCTGCAATTGCAGCTTTACGTAAATTTGGGATTGACGTTTCAGCGGTTAAAAAAGTAGATCACCCATTGGGAATTTATTTTCTCGAGGTAGGATCTGCAATGCGTTCCAGCCAGATTTCCTATAACAGACTTCATAGTTCCTTTGCCAATATTACCGCCGAGAGTGTCGATTGGGAAAATATTCTTGAAGATGCAGATTATTTTCACTGGGCAGGAATATCTCCTGCAGTTTCAGAGGGTGCTTATCAAACCTTAAAAAGAGGCCTGGAAATCGCCAGGGAGAAGAAGATCACTGTAACAACAGATCCCGCATACCGGAGTAATCTCTGGAACTATGGGCGGAAAAGTAATGATGTTTTATCAGAACTCATAGATCTTTCCTCTGTGTTTATTGGTGGTGTTAATGAAATAAATGAAATTTTGGAATCTGATTATGCTTTTGATGAAGAAGGTTTTGTTGTTGCCAGTAAAGCACTTATTACTGCTCACCCTTCGATTAAAAAGATATTTGATAAAGTACGGACCAGTGTAAGTTCCTCATGGCAAAAAGTTTATGGACGTGCCTGGACCGGAGAGAAATATTTACAAAGTGAAGAACTGGAAGTAAGGGATGTTGTGGACAGGATAGGAACAGGTGATGCCTATGCGGCCGGAATATTATATGGGTTGCAATTCTTTGATGATCAACATGTACTTAATTTTGCCAATGCAGCCTGTGCTTTAAAACACACCCATGTTGGAGATGCCAATCTGGTAAGTGTCGAGGAAGTGGAGGAGGTAGTTAATGGTAATGTGAGCGGAAGGATTAAAAGATAATAAATACAGCAAAAAAATAAAAATATGAGAAGTAGCATGAGTGCTTCATTTCTTGTTGTACTGGTGGCATTATTGCTGACAGGCTGCGAAAAAAGTGGAAACATTCGGGTAATCAAATTGGGGCATGGTTTGGATGTTAGTCATCCGGTTCATAAGGCTATGGTTTTTATGGGCGAACGTCTTAAAGAAAAGTCAGACGGAAAAATGCTTTTGGATATTTATCCAAGTCAGCAGTTAGGGTCTGAACGAGAATCCCTGGAGCTGCTTCAGATTGGAAGCCTGGGGATGACAAAAGTGTCTACCGGAGTGATGGAAAATTTTGCACCCGGACTAAAAGTATTCGGATTACCATTCCTTTTCAAAGATCGTGAACACCGTTTTAATGTTCTGGAGGGAGAAATTGGAGAGCATTTTTTAAATGCCAGCATCGATAAACGGCTAAAAGGTCTCACCTTCTACGATGCAGGAAGCCGTAGTTTTTATAGTAAAACCCCGATTGATAGCCCTGAAGATCTTGAAGGACTTAAGCTAAGGGTAATGGAAAGTCAAACCGCTATAAATATGGTGAAACTCTTAGGAGGATCGCCTACTCCTATTGCGTGGGGGGAGCTATATACCGCTCTACAACAGGGGATAGTTGATGGTGCAGAAAATAATTTACCCAGCTTTTACCTTTCAAGACATTATGAGGTATGTAAATATATTGTCCTGGATGAACACACGGCGTTGCCTGATATACTGGTAATAGGAACTCCTGTATGGAATAGTCTTTCAGAACAGGAACAAGTTTGGTTAAAGGAAGCTGCTATGGAATCTTCAGAATTTGAAAAGGAGATTTGGCGTGAGGCAGAGCTGGAGGCACTCGAGGAAATACAGAAGGCTGGCGTAAAGGTTATCGAAACAGATAAAGATGCATTCAAAGAAAAGGTACAGCCAATGTATGAGGAGTTTAAGGAGAATCCTGAAATGAGAGAAGTAATTGAAGCTATTCAATCTTTAAATTAAATTAATGAAAACAAAAATGGATAAAACCTTAGGGGGTATTTTGGTTCTCCTAATGGTTCTGATGGTATTGTCTGTATTATGGCAGGTTTTTTCCCGTTATTTACTTGATTCAGCAAGTTCTTTTACAGAAGAATTGTCTCGTTACCTTTTTATCTGGATTGGAATTTTAGGAGCAGCATACGCTTCGGGACAGCAAACTCATTTGGCTATTGATATTTTACCTCCAAAACTGAGTCCGGTAAACAGAGTGAGGCTACGTATTGGAATTAATATTCTCATCATCCTGTTCAGCTTAACTGTTTTGGTTATAGGAGGAGGGAATCTTGTTTATGTAAATTACCTGCTTGGGCAGTATTCAGCAGCTCTTAATTTACCACTTTCTTTCGTGTACATCGTGGTTCCATTAAGTGGCATACTGGTTATTTACTATAAAGTCAATGAAATAATTTATCCGAAAAAATATTTAGTATGATGTCAGAGGTTTTAATTCTCGTAGTATCCTTTGTTGTCCTTTTGGCGATTGGAGTTCCGGTAGCCTGGTCTATTGGTATCTCCTGTATACTCACAATCCTGGCATCTATAGATTCTTTGGCTGCCTTTACTACTGTTGCACAGCGAATGGCTACAGGTCTGGATAGTTTTTCTCTGCTGGCCATTCCGCTCTTTATTCTGGCCGGCCAAATTATGAACCAGGGAGGAATAGCCAACCGACTTATTGATTTTGCCAAAGCGCTCATGGGGGCGCTTCCAGGTGGATTAATTTATGTAAATGTAATTGCCGCTATGTTGTTTGGAGCAATTTCTGGATCTGCAGTGGCTGCCACTTCAGCGATGGGAGGGATTTTAGGTCCGGCTATGAAACGAGAGGGCTATTCAAACGAATTTGGAGCGGCCGTTAATATTACAGCGTCCACTACGGGGCTGGTAATTCCGCCATCCAATGTGCTAATCGTTTATTCCCTTGCCAGTGGAGGTGTTTCTATTGCTTCTTTATTCCTGGCAGGATATCTTCCGGGAATTTTAATGGGACTTGCTTTAATGCTCGTGGCTGCAGTTTGGATCAAAAAGAAGAAATATCCTGCTGGTGAACGAAGTAGTTTTAAACATATAATGACAACTTTTCTGCATGCCTTTCCCAGCTTACTGCTATTGGTAGTCGTAATAGGAGGAATAGTAACAGGTATTTTTACTGCAACAGAAGCTTCAGGAATCGCAGTACTATATACTTTAATACTTTCTTTTATAAACCGGGAGTTAAAGGTGAGTAGCTTATACAGTGTTTTTCTTGGGTCGGTAGGTACAACAGCAATTGTAATGCTGCTTATAGCAACATCAATGAGTATGTCCTGGGTAATGTCGTATGAAAATATACCTCAGGCTGTTAGTGATAGTTTGTTAAGCCTGAGCGATAATATATTTGTAATTCTGCTTATCATCAACTTATTACTGCTTTTTGTTGGAACCTTTATGGACATGACTCCGGCGGTTCTGATTTTCACGCCTATTTTTCTGCCTGTGGTAGTTGCATTGGGTGTAGATCCTGTTCATTTCGGAATAATGATGGTAATGAACCTTTGTGTGGGGCTTTGTTCACCACCTGTGGGTGCTGTTTTGTTTATAGGGGTAAGTGTTGCAAACACAACTATTCAGAAAGTAATAAAACCCCTCTTGCCGTTATATGTGGCTATGTTTATCGTATTGCTGCTAGTAACCTTTATACCAGAAATTACCCTATGGCTTCCAAGTCTATTTGAATAATTAAAATGATATTTTAAAATGGAAAAAATAAAAAAGAAAAGCTTAAACAGAGAGACTGCAGGCATTACTGAGAAATTACCTATTAAAGTTATCCAATATGGAGAAGGGAATTTTTTAAGGGCGTTTGTAGATTATGTTATCGATAAGCTTAATAAAAAAGCCGACTTTAATGCAGGGGTGGCGGTTATTCAGCCGTTAGCAGTTGGTATGGTAGATGTTCTGAATGAACAGGATGGCCTTTACAACCTTTTTATGAAAGGTATAAAGAAAGGCAAAGAAATCCAGGAACAGGAGACCATATCCTGTATTCAGAAAGGGATTAATCCGTATGAAGATTATCAGGTTTACCTCGATCTGGCAAAAGAAGAACAACTTGAATTTTTAATTTCCAATACGACTGAAGCTGGGATTGCCTTTGATGAAAATGATACTCTGGAAGGATACCCTCACAGCAGTTTTCCGGCAAAGGTAACTGCTTTGCTTTACAAAAGGTTTCAGCATTTTAATGGAGCTAAAGACAAGGGGCTTAGCATAATTCCTTGCGAACTTATAAACTACAATGCAGACGCTCTTAAAGAAATGATTTTGAAGTATGCGTCGCTATGGAAACTGGAGGACAAATTTATTAGCTGGATTAAAGATCATAACGATTTTCATAATACACTTGTAGACAGGATAGTTCCCGGGTACCCAAAGGACGATATCGATGCTTACCAGGAGAAGCTGGAGCAGGAGGATAAATTAATCGTGTCTGCTGAAGTATTTTTGTTATGGGTAATTGAAGGAGATGAGAAGCTGAAGTCTAAAATACCTTTTGATAAAATAGATGAAAATATTCTTATTGTTGACGATTTACAGCCTTACAGAACTAGAAAAGTACGTATCCTAAATGGTGCACATACTACGATGGTGCCTTTCTCCATTCTCTATGGAAATGAAACCGTTAAGGAAACTGTAGATCATGAATTCACTGGAAAATTCATTAGTGAAGCTGTATTTGAAGAGATAAATCCTACTCTTGAACTTTCAGAAGAAGAATTAAATTCCTTTGCTGAAGAAGTTTTTGACAGGTTTAGGAATCCGTTTATTAAACATCAGCTTTCAAGCATTGCGCTTAATTCCATTTCTAAATTTAAGGTTAGAGTCCTGCCAAGTCTTCTTACTTTTCAGGAAAAGTACAATCGATTACCCTTGCGCCTTACCTTTGCGTTTGCTTGTTTAATAAGGTTTTACAAAGGGGAGTGGAATGGTGAAATTCTGCCCGTAAAAGATGATGAAAAAACCACTTCTGAATTAAAACAAGCCTGGGAATTAAATAGCTACAATGAAATTGCGGAGAGGGTACTCAAAAATGGCAATTTTTGGGATAGAGATCTAACCGAAGTTCCACAATTGAAGGAGAAAGTTGCATCTGCCCTGGAGCTTATTGATCATAAAGGGATAGAAGAAGGATTTAAGATATTTTCGGAGCGATCTGAATAAGATGAAAAAGGAGAAATTATGAAAAGTAAATTGATAAAAGTACACCCCGAAGATAATGTTGCCATTGCATTGGTGGATTTATGGCAGGGTGATACGGTAAATTTCGAGGGAGAAGATATATTTATTACAAGCGATACAAAAGCCAAGCATAAAGTTGCCATGGTAGATTTTGCAGCTGAAGATAAGATCTATATGTATGGTGTTTTGGTAGGTAAAGCTACTGAAGAGATTAAAAAAGGCGGAGTTCTAACGGTAGACAATGTAAAGCATGAAGCGAATACTGCTTATGGGAAAACAGAAACTACCGCGTGGAATGCCCCCGATATCTCCAAATGGAAAGACCGCACTTTCAATGGGTACCACAGACCTGACGGGCAGGTAGGAACAAAAAATGTATGGTTGTTTTTTCCGCTGGTTTTTTGTGAGAACCGGAACATTGAGCTCTTAAAGGATGTTTTTGAAAACGAACTCTCTTTTCATAAATCCAGTAAGCAAAGATTATTGCTGCGTAGCCTTATTCATGGTACAGATTCTGAAGCAATGGCAGATGTCGAACCTGAGGAAAGTAGCATATTTGACAATGTTGAAGTCAAATTTATTACGCACCAGGGTGGATGTGGTGGTATACGGCAGGATTCTGCTTCTTTGGCACGATTACTCGCGGGGTATATAAATAATCCCAACGTGGCCGGTGCAACCGTTTTAAGCCTTGGGTGCCAGAACCTTCAGATAGATATCTTTAAAAGTGCTTTAAAGAGAATAAATTCTGATATTCAAAAACCCGTACTTATTTATGAGCAACAGCAAATGGGAACGGTAGATGATATGATGAATACGATCATTAAAGAATCTTTTGCTGAAATAAAAAAAGCAAACAAGATTCCGAGAGAACCGGCTCCTTTATCTAAACTGAAGTTAGGGCTGGAATGTGGCGGATCTGATGGATTTTCAGGTATATCTGCAAACCCGGCTTTGGGTTATGCCTCAGATTTATTATCGGCATTAAAAGGTTCCCCAATACTTTCTGAATTTCCGGAGTTATGCGGAATTGAGCAGGAATTGGTAAACCGTTGTGTGAATGATGAAATTGCAGACAGGTTCATTTCACTTATCCGCGCATTTGAAGATTCTGCAATTGCTGCCGGTTCCGGATTTGATATGAATCCTTCTCCCGGAAATATAAAAGACGGACTTATTACAGATGCGATGAAGTCTGCCGGAGCGGCTAAAAAAGGTGGAACTTCACCTATTGAAGATGTGCTGGATTATGGCGATTACGTTACCAAACCAGGCCTCAATTTACTTTGTACTCCCGGTAATGATGTTGAAAGTACAACAGCCATGGTTGGAGCCGGTGCAAGCGTAGTGGTTTTTACTACCGGCCTGGGAACACCAACAGGAAATCCTGTGGCACCTGTGATAAAAGTTTCCTCAAATTCTACCCTGGCCAGATCTATGCCAGATATTATTGATATTGATTCCGGTGGAGTGATTCGGGGAGAAAAGACTATTGAAGAAATGGGAGAAGAAATCCTTGAATATATAGTTAAAGTGGCCAGTGGAGAAGAAGAATCCAAAGCAGATCAATTAGATCAGGATGATTTTATCCCCTGGAAACGTGGAGTTTCTTTATAAATAGAAAAAAAATGGAGCCAGGAAAGAAGGTTGTACGTGCAGGAATAGTAGGATCGGGATTTGCTGCCCGGTTCCATTTTGAGTCGTTACAGCGTGTGTATGGAGTAACGGTGGAGGTGGTAGGAGCCTATTCCAGGAATCCTGAAAATTTAAAAAAATTCTCAGAGGAAAAAGGGGTAAAAGCCTTCCCCACCCTTCAGGATCTAACAGCAGCATCAGATATTCTGCATTTATGTACGCCGCCGGTTACTCACGAACCTCTGGCTATTCAAATTTTACAGGAGCATAAAAATGTTATTATCGAAAAGCCTTTAACGGGATATTTTGGTGATGATGAAGAAGATTTTTCCGGAGATGATTTTCCGAGGGAAAAGGGACTGGACCAGGCCTTGCGGAGTATCAAAAATATGCTCGAGGCCGAAAAACTGAGCAAAGGGGCAATTATGTATGCCGAAAACTGGATTTATGCACCTGCAATTCAAAAAGAACGGGAAGTTATAGAAAAAACCCAAAGCCAGGTCTTATGGATCCAGGCACAACAATCACACTCCGGTTCACATTCCTTAGATTATGGGAAGTGGAAACGCTCTGGTGGAGGCTCTTTAATGGGAAAAGGTTGTCACCCGCTTGCCGGCGCTCTTTATCTAAAATATGTGGAAGGCAAAGCAAGGAATGGAAAACCTATTCGTCCTAAAACCGTAACCTGCAGAGTGCATGCAATTACCCGAATGCCAAATTATAAGAATGAAAAACATCT
The DNA here is from genome assembly GCF_031846645.1 of Autumnicola psychrophila. Classification (NCBI taxonomy): domain Bacteria; kingdom Pseudomonadati; phylum Bacteroidota; class Flavobacteriia; order Flavobacteriales; family Flavobacteriaceae; genus Autumnicola; species Autumnicola psychrophila. The sequence continues at coordinate 49,170 of NZ_JAVRHN010000009.1, read as the reverse complement.
CAAAGATTCATATACAGATGTTGAAGATTACGCCTTAACTCACATAGTTTTTGAAGATGGAACGGTTGCCGATATAGTAGCCAGTGAACTGCTGCACGGCGGTGTAAAAAATTACCTGGAAGTTCATGCCAGTAACCATAGAACGGTATGTAACCTTACTCCTAATAATGCAATGCAAACCTACAATCCTGTTGAAGAAAATTTTGAAGACATTTATGTTGTAGAAAAAACCGGAACAAAACAGGGTTGGTCTAATATTTCTCCAGATGAAAGCTGGTTTAATGGTTATCATCATGAAATGGAAGCTTTCTATAGATCTTTAGCTTATGGCGAGACTCTGGAAAGCGATAGCAGTCTTGCTGCAGACGTTATAGCAACTATATATGCAGCATATCTTTCAGCGGAAAGAAATGGAAGTGAAGTGGAAATCCCTTCAGTTTTATCTTAAATCCCGCTAATTGTTTATCTAATCTAATTTTGAGAATTTCGAAGGAAGATTATGGATTTCCATTGATCATTTCGCGAGTCCGGGAATAATTGTGTAAATTAGAGTAATTGGCTTTCAGAATTTCCGGAAGAGAATTTTATTCCAGCCGGAATCTATCTTTTAATACTCTTGACTTTTTTACTTGAGGTAAAATTATGTTGAAAAATTAAAAAATTTCCGATTATGCCGATTTTTCGCTTTTTAGTATAATTCCGAAATCAAAAAATAAAAAAATGTTCAGTTTAAAAAATAAAGTAGCAGTAGTAACAGGAGGAAACGGTGTTCTTGGTGGGGCAATAGCAAAGGGCCTGGCAAAGAATGGAGTAAAAGTAGGAATTCTTGGTAGAAGTGAAGATACCGTTCAAAACCGTGTGGACGAGATAAAAGCCGAAGGAGGTGAGGCTTTTTCGCTTGTCGCAGATGTCCTGGACAAAGCAAAACTACTTGCTGCCAAAGATGCCATTCTCAAAGAATATGGAACTATTGATATTCTCGTAAATGCTGCCGGTGGAAACGTTAAGGGAGCGACCATTACGCCAGATCAATCTATTTTTGACCTGGATCTGGATGATTTCGATAAGGTAAATCACCTTAATTTTAAAGGTACTGTTTTACCAACGCTCATTTTTGGAAAAGGGATGGTAGAACAGAAAAATGGAAGTATTATAAATATATCCTCTATGGCTGCTGAAAGGGCGCTAACGCGGGTGATGGGATATGGAGCGGCTAAAGCTGCAGTAGATAATTTTACAAAGTGGCTTTCCGTAGAAATGGCGCAGAAATATGGCGATGGAATCCGTGTAAACGCTATTGCTCCGGGATTTTTCATAGGAGAACAAAACAGGGATTTTCTGCTTAATAAAGATGATAGCCTTACCTCCAGAGGCCAAACAATTATTAATAATACTCCCATGAAACGTTTTGGAAAACCCGAAGAGCTTCAGGGGGTTGCAAACTGGCTCGCGGGAGATGAGGCCGCTTTCGTTACAGGCGTTGTTATTCCTGTAGATGGAGGTTTTGGTGCGTTTAGCGGAGTTTAAAAAATATTGGTTATGGGAAAATTAGGGAAATATTCATTTGGAACGGGTGATAGATTTGAAAAAGAAGGACGTGCGCAGCTAAAGGCTGTTCTTAAGATGAAGGATTTAGGGGTTGAGGTGACCCCGGTCTGGAACAAATCCAATCGCGAACATGAAACGGTTGGAACCAAGCCTGCCAGTACCCGCGAAGAGGCAGACAAAGCGGTGAGCGCTTTAAATTATTCAGGAGATTATCTTGTGGATGCAGATCATATCAATCTTGAGAATGTTGATCCATATATACCCGTTAGTGATTTTTTCACGATAGATGTAGCCGATTTTATAGGTAAGGAAGCTTTAAAAAATGATAAAGAAGAATTTCTTGAATTTTTTCAGAAGTATTTGAAGGAGTTTAAAATAGAAGGAATAAAATCGAAAATTGCCATTTCTGAAGCTCAGTTAAAAGGAATGCTGAACAATTTTCTGTTTGCGATGAAGAAAGCAGGAGAGGTTTATGATCATATTAAAGCTGAAAAAAAAGAAGAATTTTTTACTGAAGTTTCTATAGATGAAGTGGAAGAGCCGCAATCTCCTGTAGAACTTTTCTTTATTCTCGCTGCATTGGCCTTTTATAAAGTGCCGGTGAACACTATTGCTCCAAAATTTACCGGAGAATTTAATAAGGGTGTGGATTATAGAGGAAATTTGGAACAGTTTCAAAAAGAATTTGAAGAGGATCTTTTAGTGCTGAAATTTGCCAAAAAAGAGTTCGGACTTCCGGAAAATTTAAAACTCAGTGTACATAGCGGCAGCGATAAATTCTCTATTTACCCGATTATGCAGAAACTTATCAGTAAGCATGATTCTGGATTGCATTTAAAAACCGCCGGTACTACCTGGCTGGAGGAGTTAATAGGTTTGGCAGAAAGTGGGGGTGAGGCCTTCGATTTCGCAATAGATATTTATACTGAAGCGTTAGAACGTTATGATGAGCTCACCAAAGATTATGTTTCTGTACTTTCTATAAATCATGACAAACTTCCGGCTGCAGATAGCTTCAAAAATGGAAATGAGTTTGCAGATGCCTTACGTCACGACCAAAAGTCTGATGCCTATAATGACAATTTTCGACAACTATTACATTGTGCTTATAAAGTTGCTGCTGAAAAGAAAGATTTTCCAAAGTTGTTGGATAAATACCGTGATAAAATTGAAGATAATGTTACCCACAATCTCTTCAAAAGACATTTGAAGCCTCTTTTTACATAATTTAAAAGTATATCATTATAGAAATTATAATTAATCACCGAATACCTGTAAAAAAGTCTTCTGCCTAATATGCCAAATTTCGGCAACGATTATGTACTGTAACATTAGCTTCTTAAAATTGGCATTTTCAGGGGAGTTCTTATCATATACAATGCGGGTGAAATGAGATGTGTAGTCTTTAAATCTGAGTATCAGTTCTTTTGTCTAGAGTTTACAATTACCATTATCATTAATTCCGGTTTCCTTCATAACCGGTTCTTCTTCAGGTGAATTTAATTTTGTCAACTTCCTGTACTAAAGGATATTTTAAGCATGAGTTACGTTAAACATTTGCTTAATTTAAAAGCATATCCTACTCTCTTCACTATTTTTGATATTTTTACTTCATTAGGAATTGTTTAATCCCTTTTGATGTAGCTATATGTAATGATAGAATTATGAAATCAATTGTTTCTGAGAATAAGGATGATTTTAACCGAAAAGCAGCACAACTTCAGCTTGATTTCCGGCAAATGTGGGAAGAAACAGATGTGCCTTTCTATACTTGCGACAAAGAGGGTTACCTTACCTTTTTTAATAAGGCAGCTGTAGCGCTCTGGGGAAGAACACCGGAAATAGGTAAGGATCTCTGGTGTGGCTCGGGGAAAATCTATTATCCAGATGGCCAACAGATGCCATGGGAAGCACATCCCCTGAACCAAATCCTTCGCGGAAGAATTACGCCCGAAAGACAAAAAATAAGGATAAAAAGACCAGATGGAACGATGCGGTACCTGCTCACTAATCCAAAGCCTATTTTTGATGCTAATAAAAACCTGATGGGTGCACAAAATGTTCTTATTGATATTACCGGAGAGAAAGAGGACGAGATAAAGCAAGCAACATTATCTGCTATTGTGGAATCATCAGACGATGCTATTATTAGCAAAGATTTAGGTGGTATCATTACGAGCTGGAATCAGGGTGCCGAAAAGATTTTTGGATATTCTGAAAATGAAGTTTTGGGTAAGTCTATAACAATTCTTATTCCCCCGGAAAGAATGAAGGAAGAGGAACTTATTATTAATAAAATAAAAAGTGGCCAAAAGCTAGACCACTTTGAGACCATCCGAATGACAAAAGACGGCAGAGAATTAGTGATATCACTTACTGTTTCTCCCGTCAAGGACAAAAATGGCAATATTATAGGCGCATCAAAAATAGCCAGGGATATCACTGCACAGGTAAAGGCACAGTCCGAAATTAAAAAACATACAAGGAATCTGGAAATCTTGAATTACATAGGAAGAAACATCTCCAGGAGTATGGATATTCAGGCAATCCTTCAGCAGGTTACAGATGCCACAACGAAACTTACCGGTGCTGCTTTTGGGGCTTTTTTCTATAATAGCATTAATGAGCAGGGAGAGGCTTACAAGCTATATACACTGTCCGGGGCTCCCAGAGAAGCTTTTGAACACCTCGGTATGCCACGTAACACAGAAATGTTTCACTCCACATTCTACGGAAAAGAAGTTATCCGTGTAGCTGATGTAAAAAAGGATAAACGATATGGACATAACAAACCTCTTTCGGGCATGCCTGAAGGTCATCTTTCGGTATCGAGTTATATGGCCGTACCCGTGATATCTGCATCTGGATCTGTGATTGGGGGATTATTATTTGGCCATTCTGAAAAAGGAATATTTAAGGCAGAACACGAAGATTTGGTACTAAATATAGCATCCCAGGCAGCCATTTCCCTGGATAATTCTAAACTTTTTGAACAAGTAAAAAGTCTTAGTGCTAAAAAGGATGAATTTATTGCTCTGGCCAGTCATGAGTTGAAAACCCCCTTGACTACCATTAAAGGTTACCTCCAGTTACTGGGGCAGAAAGAATCTGATCCATTGTCTGAGCGATTTCTGAATAAATCTATAAGCCAGGTTAACAAATTAAATACCCTTGTTGAAGATCTTTTAAACATGTCCAGGATCGAAGCGGGAAAGCTAGATTATAATATTGAAGTCTTTGACCTTAAAGAAATGCTTAGAGATATAGCAGAAACTTTTAGTCACTCCTGTAAGTCACACCAGATTATTCAAAAAATATCTGAAGTTTCGGCTTTGGTAGAAGGAGATAAACAACGTATTGAGCAGGCGGTAAATAATTTTTTAACCAACGCCGTCAAATACTCTCCTGGGGCTAATAAAGTTTTCCTGACGCTTGAAGTAGGAGAGAGAACGGCAAAAGTTAAAATACGCGATAAAGGCATTGGGTTAACCAAAGAGCAACAAGATCAGGTATTTTCGAGATTTTACAGAGCTGAAAATACAAAAGGCATTAGTGGATTAGGATTAGGTCTTTATCTTACAAAGCAAATCATTGACCGCCACAGCGGGAAGATAGAAGTGAAGAGCGAAGAGGGTAAGGGATCGGAATTTTCATTTACTCTGCCTCTAAAGAAAAAACAGTAGGAATTCCTTAATTAATCTTTAACGATTCTTTTAAAATTTTTATTTCTATACATGCGTATTTTTACACCATGAAGCAGATTTTTATTGTAGAGGATGACGATGATATCCGCGAATTATTAGAGTATCTCCTTATGAGCAGGGAATATAAGGTACAGAGTTTTGCCACTGCAGAAGGATTTAAATCTTATTTACCTCAGGAAGATCCAGATCTTATTCTATTGGACATCATGTTACCAGACGGTAATGGACTAGATATATGCAGAGACCTTACTCTTAGCTCAAATAAAAATCACATTCCCGTCTTCCTAATGTCCGCACATGAAAATCCCAGCAGGAACAAAGAAGTGGGAGCTGTAGACTTTATTTCAAAACCTTTTGATTTAAATGATCTTTGCTCAAGAATTAGTAAGCAGCTGGAAAGTTAGCAGCTTTTTATAGGTGAAATTTATCTTTTTCAAAGAAATTTTTTTAAGGTATTCCAGGAAATCTTAGGACACCCAAAGTTTTCAGAATAACTTAAGTTTATTTGTAGATTTTGATCTTCTCTAAAAATATCATTTAGTTTAATGGCCAATTCATCCAAATCACCTGTTGTCCCCGCTAAGTTATTTCTGCCATTTATTCTTATCACTTCTCTATTTGCACTGTGGGGTTTTGCAAATGCAGTAACAGACCCCATGGTGCAGGCTTTTAAAAAAGTTTTGGAGTTAAGTAATTCCCAGGCGGCATGGGTGCAAATGGCGTTTTATGGCGGATATTTCTGTATGGCACTGCCGGCAGCGCTCTTTGTGAGGAAATATTCCTATAAAACAGGTGTCTTGATCGGGTTAGGATTATATGCTGCAGGGGCGCTTTTATTTTATCCCGCGGCCACATCAGAACAATTCTGGTTCTTTTGTCTTGGCTTATATATTCTGACCTTTGGTCTCGCTTTCCTGGAAACTACTGCAAATCCTTATATACTTTCCATGGGACCGGCGAAAACTGCGACGCAACGGCTAAATCTGGCGCAAGCTTTTAATCCAGTAGGATTGTTGGCCGGATTACTGGTTGCCAAGTTTTTTATTCTGGATAAGTTACGATCAGATGATATTGCGAATTATTCTCAATTAGAGGAGGTACAGAAAACTATTATAAGAACAACAGATTTAATGAGTATCCGCGATCCCTATGTTGGACTGGGTCTTGTGGTACTTATAGTCTTTATTCTTATTGTCGTGAACAAAATGCCACAAGCGAAAGAGGATGGAGGCATTCCGCCATTATCCGAAACCTTTTCGGCCTTGGCCGGGAACAAGCGTTACTATTTCGGGGTATTCACGCAAATTATGTATGTTGGCGCACAAATTATGTGCTGGACCTACATTTATCAGTATGCCGAATCTATAAATATCTCCAGTAGTGTGGCTGCCAATTATCAGTTGTCTGCATTTGTGCTTTTTACAGCGGGACGTGCCATAGGAACATATCTTTTAAAATTTATGGACCCCGGGAGACTTCTTGGTATTTTTGCAGTTTTGGGTGTGCTGAGTTGTACAACAGTGATTTTTGTTGAAGGAACAATTGGTCTTTACAGCCTTGTAGCTACTTCTTTATTTATGTCTGTTATGTTCCCCACCATTTATGGTATAGCACTGGAAGGTTTAAAAGAGGAAGAATCTAAAATAGGAGCTGCGGGATTGGTAATGGCTATTGTGGGTGGCGCATTAATGCCGAAATTACAGGGAATGATCATAGACCTGGGAGGTGCTGCTGTAGACGATTATGATATTTTAGGTGTTTCTGAAGTCAACTTTTCTTTTATTTTACCTGTGCTGTGTTTTGTTCTAATTATGATCTATGGCTTCTGGGCATCAAAACAGAGGATTGATATTCAGAACTGAATAGTTATAATCTTCATTGATATAAATAATACTGAATTCTGTTGGGAAATTTTTAAAGCACTTAAAGTCATTGTTCCCAAAAAATATATTTTAAATCACTTTTTAGAAAATCTGAATCAGCGTGTCCATCGTAAAGCTGTAATTATTAAGACAATTTAAAAGGAGATGTGTGATTTCGATTATTTTTTTTGTAGTATGAGCAATATAGTGTCTCTTGCACTGATATTATCAACAGAAATTCTATAATTTTATTTCAAACCAATCATCGAATTATGAGTAATTCAAATTATTCTCAAATTAGCGAACTTTTACATCAGGAAACCTATTTAGGCAACGGAGAGCTGAAAACCTGGAATGGTAAAAAAGATGAAGTGCACTCCACGATTTCTTCAACTTCTGAATATAGTAAAACTTTATTGGGCACTATACCACATATGGATGAAGCCACGGCTTTGGAAGTTCTGGATCATGCCTGTAAAGCTTTTGACAAGGGCAAAGGAACCTGGCCGACAGCGAAAGTTTCCTTCAGGATTAAGTGTATGGAAAAGTTTGTGGAGCAGATGAAAACCAAACGGGAGGAAGTGGTGAAATTGCTTATGTGGGAGATTGGAAAATCTTTACCAGATTCAGAAAAGGAATTTGACCGTACCGTGGAGTACATTTACGACACCATAGAAGATTATAAACAACTGGACCGCAATAGCGCTAAATTTTCAAAGCGCGATAACGTAAATGCGCATATTCGTCGTGGGCCATTAGGAGTTGTGTTGTGTCTTGGACCATATAATTATCCTCTTAATGAAACATTTGCTTTACTCATTCCCGCGGTGATTATGGGTAATACGGTTATTTTTAAACCCGCTAAACATGGGGTACTGCTTTTATCTCCGTTATTGGAAGCGTTTAGAAACAGTTTTCCTCCGGGAGTGGTGAACGTGATTTACGGCAGGGGAAGAGAAGTGGCTGCGCCAATTATGAAAGATGGTAGGATTGATGTTTTGGCGTTAATAGGAAACAGCAAATCTGCTATTGCCTTACAGGATCAGCACCCGCATAAGAACAGGCTGAGACTTGTTCTGGGGCTTGAAGCAAAAAATCCTGCAATTATCCTTCCCGATGCGGACCTGGATTTGGCTATTGCGGAATGTATCTCGGGAACTTTATCATTTAACGGACAGCGTTGTACTGCACTTAAGATTATTCATGTTCATGAAGATATTCGAGAAGAATTTAATAAACGTTTTGCTCAAAAAGTAGACGAACTTAAATTCGGAAATCCGTGGGATGAAAAAGTACAGCTTACTCCGCTACCAGAACCCGATAAACCACAATATATCCAGGAGTTAATTACAGATGCCAAAGAAAAAGGTGCCGAAATCCTGAATGCTAAAGGTGGACAGGTTTCTGAAAATTATATTTTTCCGGCGGTGCTTTATCCGGTGACGCAGGATATGCGGGTGTACCAGGAAGAACAATTTGGACCTGTAATTCCAATAAAACCGTTTAATTCTATTGAAAAATTACTGGACGAAATTGCCGACTCAAATTACGGCCAGCAGGTAAGTTTGTTTGGAAAGGATATTGAGCAGATCGCTCCGCTTATTGATACGTTGGTAAACCTTGTTTGCAGGGTGAATTTAAATAGTTCCTGCCAGAGAGGACCAGACGTTTTTCCATTTACAGGAAGAAAAGATTCTGCTGTAGGGACATTGAGCGTCCATGATGCGCTAAGATCGTTCTCCATACGAACATTTGTTGCTTCCAAGGACAACCCTTATAACAACGATATCCTACAGAAATTACTGGCGAGTAAAGAATCTAATTTTGTAAATACAGATTATATTCTGTAACTCTCAAATTTCTTCAGTAATTTTTAACTGAAGAAATTATTATATCATAAATTATTAATACCGGAAACTGAAGGGCGATAATTGCCTTTTTCAGCTTCCGGTTTTTTTTGCTGAAAAAGAAATACTGAAGATTTCAGTTTCTGTTGGTTTTCTTGTGAAAAATGTAGGGGTACCTATGAGTGTGAAAACCCTGGTGAAGTTACTTATTTACCTATTTTCAGCATTTTAAGCTGATGAAGCTCCAAAAACCTGTATTTTGGCTCTATTTCACCGGTTTTGTGCTTTCCGAAGCTTTAATTTTCTATAAAGGGGCTTCATTATGGCTTGGATTGCCTTTTTTTAATGATCATTTCCCGCTTTTGGTGCTTGTAAGTTCTTTAATATTAGTTTCAGTAGGAATATTGCTGTTCAAAAATATACGTTCCTGAGATGACAGGTTAAAAATGGCAATTTTCGGCCTGTAGTAAGGAATATTCAGTGTTTGCTGAAGAAAAGTTTTTATTAAATTCCGCAGTTGTTACAGCCTTCTCTTTTTTCTGAATCCTTAGAGGCGGAAAAATAATTACCTGGGAAAAAAGGGAGCCGACGATTCCGTAGAGAACTAAAGGGAGTTCTTGCTGACCTTGTTCCTTCTTTAATATTATTTATTTTCATTATTAAAGAATAAGCCACTATTAATACTACGAGTATTTCAAGAGCACCAATTAGATAAATATATGTCAATCTGTTTTCTTTATTTTGGTTTTGGACCAAATTACTATCGGCGCAAAGTTGATCTATTATTCCTGTCTCGTTTGCCGTTTTTGGACATATTTATCATAGAAATAACACGATTTTAGCTTTATATAATAATTATTTTTTAATATTAGAATAATACTCTTGGCCTTCTTTGAAATTAGATAATCCGAATTAAAAATAGAAATAGATCAATTCTTCCATGAAGGAGTTGAATCTAATAAAATATAAAATTAAAAATACAAGATGGGAATTTCTGTAACTGCTTTACCTGTAGAGGACATTATTAAAGATCTTTCGCAACAATGGGAGATACCTATAGATAACGACAGTGGTGAATTAACTATTAAAGTGCCGGAAGTACTTGGAGAAGGTTTTATTCAAGGGACAAGTTTTGATTCTGGAATCGGGGTTATTGAATATAACTGTACTTTTTTTAGCGATTATGAAATCACATTTATAAAGAAAGAAACTCACCCCCTTAAGTTTATTTTTTGTTCAGAAGGTGAGGCAGATCATGGCTTTAATGAAGATAATGACAGGCACACTATTGAGACCTATCAGAACGTAATAGTTTCGAGCAGTGGAGAAAACGGTCATCTTCTTAAGTTTAAGGCTAATAAAAAGGTACATGTAACCAGCATAGAGATCATGCGAAGCATTTTTAATCGCCGGCAAAATCATCATTATAAAGGAATTCCTTCAGATTTAAAGACTTTATTTGAGGACTCTGTTGCAGAGAAAAAATTTTTCTATCAGGGTCACTATAGCATGAGATCTGCAGATATTGTTGAGGAAATACATCAAAAGGAACTTGACGGTTTTTTGAGGTCACTTTTTGTTGAAGCAAAGCTCTATGAGATGTTAACACTTCAAATCCGTCAATATAAAGATGATAATCAGGTAGATAACCTTCCGCAGATCCTAAGAAAATCTGATGTAGAAAAAGTAGAAAGAGCCAGCAGGATAATTAATGATGCCCTAAACCAGAATTACTCTGTAGAGCATCTGGCGAAAGAAGTAGGGACTAATGTAAATAAACTTCAGGAAGGTTTTAAACATTTATATGGACTCACTGTAAACAAATATGTACAACAGGTAAAACTGGATGCATCCAAACAAATGTTGACGACATCAGATCATAATATTTCTGAAATCGTTAACCTAATAGGGCTGAACAACCGAAGCTATTTTTCTAAAATTTTTAAAGAAAAGTATGGTGTAAGTCCAAGGTATTTTTTGAAATCGTATAAGGACAAAGGGGAAGAGGATCTTAAAGATTAGAATTTTTTATCTTTCTTCTTCTGATTTTGCTTTGCTGGTATCTTTGTGCTGCTGATTTCCTTCGTTTCCCTGCTGTCTTTTCTCCAGAGAGTTCAGCAGCGATCCATGCCCGTAGATAATTGCAATGTCACCTTCCTTAACTTCTGTTGTACCTGTCGGCGCTCCCGTAAATTCTCCATTAGCCCTTTTTATGCCTAGCACCAAAAGGCCTTCTTTGTCGAGTTCTAAATCTTGAAGACATTTTCCTGTGATCCAGTGTGATTCTAAAGCTTTTATTTCCGTCACCCGGTAGTCTCCTTCTAAGTTTAAAAGGTTATAATAATCCCTTACATCCAGCTGGGTATATTTACTTAGCGCCTTATTAATTAGAACCGACAATTTTTTGTCAATCCATTTACTTTGAGTCAGGAAAATAAGGAGGATTAAACCTGAAAACAGCACCAGTACTTCAAGAGAAAGAAAACCGGAACCTTCCAGAGAGATAAAACTAAAGATAGCTGAAGATACAGTAGTGATGATTCCGGCGTTTCCAAGAAAGATAAGAAGCGTTAAAATTTTTCTTCTAACAGGATGGTTTACGACCATTTCTGATTCTTTAGTCGTAAAGCCGACTCCCATAAAGGCAGAGCGAGCCTGGAATTTTGCCGTTTCTTTCGACATGCCTGTATGAATCAATGCTAACGTAGCTATACGCGTAGCCAGAATCGACAGGGAAATAATTATTAATAAAGAAATAATTGCTGTCACCTAAATTATTTTTTAGCGAAGTAAGATAAAAAGATTTATCCAAAGAAGGTGGTGCAGGGAAAGTGGATTGAACCCAACAATATAAATTTCATTTTAACCAGAACTCGTCTTCCCATTCTTCAGCGGTTTTACTTTCCTGGTGGATTTCTTCAATTTTTGCTAATTGTGCAGGAGTCGCGATCTCCTGTATTTCCTGAAATAAAACACGCTCTTCATATCTTATGTGGCTTTGAAGTTCCTCTTCAATTGCCTGCAAAGCAGATTTAACTTCTACTGCTTCGTTAAATAGGTCTTTCAGCCTTCGGTGTTCTGTAATTGCTTTTCTTACCAGATCATTTTCCCTTCCAAGAATTGGAAAGATGTGCTGTTCTTCAGTATCAAAATGAGGAATGAGATGGTATTGCCAGAACCAGTCGGTGTAATTTTTCATTCGTTCAAGATCAATATTCTTTTTAAAACCTTCTCTGAGTTTCCAGGAAAGTAGTAATCCGTAATGGTGTTGCCGGCTAAGTGGTATTAAAGCTTTATGGCGTTTAAGTGGCTTTTTCATGGTTGCTTTTACTAGCTGATAAAATAAGTAATGCTGTCGTGAAATTCAACACAAAGTACCTAAACCTTAGTTTGAAACTTCAAGATTAATTGCTGCCACTATTTCTTCATTATCTACGTCCAGTCCTTCCTGCTGGTGAACCATAACCCCATCTTCGTCAAAAGCACTTATAATGTTGGAGTGTGACAAATCTATGGGTGATATTTGCTTATTGCTAACAGCAAGCACAGCAGTAATTTCCCGTTGTCTCCGGAAGTTCCTCTTAGGGATTTCCATTGGGTGTTTTGCACAAAGTTTTCTTTGGAGAATGGCTTTAATCGCTGAGGTATTTCTGTTTCAGGATCTATGCTTACCATTATAAATTTTACTTTGTCGAGGTCCTTTTCAGCTACCTGTTTTTCAATATTCCTCATATCAGCAACCAATCTTGTTCAGGCAGTCTTGCAGGGCATATAGATCATCACCATAACAAGAACTTTTCCCTGTAGATTCTTCAGTTTAATCTGTTCGTTTTCTTAAAGTGAACCTTACCAGGCAACAAGTAGCGATCTCACCGGTCTCAGGGTCGAAATCGTAATAGGGGCAACAAAATTCCTTCAGAAGAAAGAAGAATTTTAAAATTTTCCGGCGAAAAGTACACAGATAACAGGATAGATCCGGATCGGCACGCGACTATAACTGATATACCTGTTTCTGCTTAAAAAAATGTTATAATTTCTGTCTAAAAACCTTTACCTGATTTTTTCTGTTATCTTGACTCATCAAGATTTTTAAGTACAACAATAAATAATGATCGACGTAAATGAACCATCGGGATTCCTGATATGTCTTCTAATCCTGTTTTGTGCAGTTTTATTAAGGTATTTGCTGGCTGCAGGATTTTTCTATTACTACTATTTTGTATGGAACTCGGGCAGGTTTCAGGAAAGAATATTAAGTCGCAGAAAATTAAGAAAGGACCAGCTAAAGAAGGAAATTGGCTGGAGCGTTATCTCTTCGGCGATATTTGCCATTTTTGGGGCATGGACGTATTGGCTTTGGCAGAACGGATATACAGCTATCTATCTAGATCCTGCTGAGTTTGGCTACTGGTACCTTCCGGTGAGTTTGCTGGTGATATTGTTTATTCACGAAACCTATTATTACTGGGTACACAGGTGGATGCATCATCCCAAAATATTTAGAAAAGTACACAAAGTTCATCATGACAGCCTTACACCAACTCCGTGGACTGCTTTTTCTTTTCATCCATGGGAATCTTTGCTGGAGGCTTTAATTTTACCCGCAATTCTTCTTCTAATTCCTGTTCATTTTGCTGTCCTGGGAGTATACCTGTTGTTAATGACCTTAAGCAGTGTAATAAATCATCTGGATATTGAAATTTATCCTGAATCTTTTCAGAATAGCAAATTTGGAAAGCATTTTATTGGAGCAACCCATCATCATTATCATCATGAAGAATTTCAGACAAATTATGGACTCTATTTTACTTTTTGGGATAAATGGATGAAGACTGAAAGTTCAAAAATGGAGATTTCAGAAGCTGCTAAGGCTAAGACTTCAGGTAGGTGAAAAAAATAAGGAGTTGAAATGTTTATCGTCTTTCTGCTAACTCCACATCTTCCTAAAAATTAAATATTCCGTAAAGGTTAAATACTCTTAAGCCGTTTGAGGTTCTCCTTATTACTTAACCTTTAAGGTAACTTAAAACTGCGAAAACGTATACTGAATTGTTTTGTTTCAGTTATTAAAGAAGAAATTATGGAAAGTACCTCGGAATAGCACTTAAAGGATATGCATTTTTCGAAAAATTTGAAGAAAGAATAAGGACTTCACAAAACTCACATTTTTTAAAAAGCCATTGTACTAAAAGAAGATAAAGCTGCAGAAATCCTTTATAATCAAAACAGATTTTAAAGGAAAGGTACTACACCAAAAAGATTTCAGAAAACACTTTTTGGTGAGGGCGGAGTCCAGGGAACAGATGATGAAACACACCCTGTAGATCATATAACAGAAAATTTTGTGAAAATCTGGAGAGAATCAGTATGAGCCTTTTCCCTGCCGTTCCAAAAAGCCGGTTCAAGATCAACAATATTCAGAAGAAAAATTAAACCGGTTGGTGACATTCTTCATTTCTATTTGGTTGTTACGAAACAAATAAACCTTTTTATCATTATCAGTTATAGCTTTAAGTCCTCAGTAGTGCTATTCCTCTTTTTTTTTATTTTTTCTGTAACATATGTTTAGTACGGGATTAACGTAGAGCAGTAGAGCATTATTTTAACTTGAGCTCTAGTAGAAGGTGCTCCCCAAAAAAGATAATCAGGCTTCTATCCATTCTTTTTGAAGTATAATTTAAAAAATGTCTATATGATAAGTACAAAGATTCACGGTTATTTGGATTACATGATGGGGGTATTATTAATTGCTTCTCCCTGGATTTTCAATTTTCCCGGTGGGGCGGCAACAACTCTTCCAATCGTTCTGGGGGCAGGGACAATAATCTACAGCCTCTTGACGAAATACGAATTAGGAGCTTTTGGTATTATTCCAATGAAGGTACATCTGGGGATAGACATGGTTGCAGGAATTTTTCTCGCGACCGCTCCCTGGATTTTTGGATTTGCTAATGAGGTCTATCTTCCGTTTGTAATATTGGGAATAATAGAAGTAGGGGCAGTTTTGCTCACAGAAAAGAGGGAACCCACTGTAAGAAGAACAACAACTTAACAGTAACAGTCTGAAGATTATTTATTAACCATTCTAAATTTATTTAAACATGTTTTATCACGACGGAAAATTACAGTACGATGTAAAGGTTGACAAACCTAATCCACAATTTGCAAAAATGTTGCAGCAGGCAATCGGCGGCATAGAAGGAGAAATGAAAGTATGCATGCAATATCTTTTCCAGGCCTGGGGCGCCAGAGGACCTGAAAAATACAGAGATATGCTTCTGGAAACAGGCACAGAGGAAATGGCTCATATTGAACTGCTGGCAACAGCAGTGGCACTAAATCTTGAGGGTGCGACCAACGATGTAAAGGATGAAGCTGCAAAAGATCCCTTTATGGAGCAAATTATGGGCGGTGCCAATCCCAGGCATATACTTTCCAGCGGAATGGCTGCAATGGCAGTAGATAGTAATGGAGTTCCATTTAATGGCTCCTGGGTGGTAGGTACAGGAAACCTGGCTGCCGATATGTACGCCAATGTAATGGCAGAATCTGCAGGTAGAGTTCTCGCCACAAGATTATGGAAATCAACTGACGATAAGGGAATGAAAGATATGCTATCCTTCTTAATTGCGCGGGATACAATGCACCAGAATCAGTGGCTCGCGGTGCTGGAAGAATTAGGTGGGCCAGAAGGAGTGCACCCAATCCCAAATAGCTTTCCTCAGGAAAAGGAAAATCAAAACTTTAATTACAATTTCCTTTCCACCCACATAAATGGTGATTCCAAAGCACATGGTAGGTGGAGTGAAGGTAAATCTATAGATGGAAAAGGTAGTTTTTCTTTTGAAAAAGCAACACCCCAGGGACGTAAACCAGATTTAGGAGCAGCGCATCCTGCAGGGTTTGCCCAAAAGGAACAAATGATGGAAAACGATTCTTTTATCAAATCTGCATTTAAGAAAATAAAGGATTGATTTGCTGTTTAGGAGTTGAAGGAATACAATCCAGTCCAAAGCTAAAAATGCCCGAAATTTTTCTCGGGCATTTTTAGTTTTTCTATCTTTAGAATTCAAGGGCATCCAATTGTGAAATTGGCTTACTCTTCATGGGTTTCGTAAAACTTTTTCTGAATTTTAGACTGAAGACTTTTAGGTATTACCCGGCGGGTAAAAGTCATTACTTTATTTGAAGCTCCGGGAATATGTGTACGTTCATTTTTCATCAAAGCATCATAACCTTCTTCAGCTACTTTTTCAGGAGATTCCATTAATTTATCTTTATGTGCCACCACATTTGTATTTTCCATGTCACCCCTGGAGAAGAAATTTGTGTCCGTTGGTCCCGGGCATAAACAGGTAATAGTCACAGCGCTACCCATATCTTCCAGTTCTGTAGCCAAAGCTTCAGAGAAAGAGACTACAAAAGCTTTTGTGGCGTGATATACGGCAAGCAGCGGCCCCGGCTGGAATCCGGCTACAGAACCTAGATTAAGAATTCGTCCTTCATCTCTTTCCACCATTTCCTTCGCATAGAGTTTGGTGAGTTGCGTAAGTACCAGGACATTGAGATGAATTAATTCTGAATCTTTTTCTTTAGGAATATCTACAAATTTTCCCCGTTGTCCTATTCCGGCATCATTAACTAAAATGTTTACTGTACGTTTCGTTTGCTTTACTTCGTTATAGACTTCCATTGCAGCTCCATCGCTGGCAAGATCTTTTTTAATAGTAAATACTTCTATATTGTGCTTTTTCTGAAGTTCTTCTGTAACTTCTTTTAATTTTTCCTCGTTACGCGCTACTGCTATAACATCATACCCGTTGCTTGCAAATTTGTTGGCAAGTGCTCTGCCTATTCCGCTTGTTGCTCCGGTAATTAATACTGTTTGTTTCTCGTTTTTTTCCATAACATTCTTTTTTTAAAATTGTATTCCCTTTAAGTTAAGTAGCTCCCATCTATCTCTGTTTTAAGAATATCATAAAAGATGTTTTAACCTTATTAAAGGTGGTAAGAATTGGCAAAAAATTTCGAAATATTTTTGACTTTGAACAATAATTATCAATTTTTTGCCCTAATGCATAAGTAGTAATCAATTACTATTTTAATACGAAGAGAAAGGCTTCTGATGTACTGTGTTAGGTGCGAAATGGCAATTTTAGACCTGTAGAGAGCTGTGAAAGAAGCATTTACCCTAAAACAATAATATTTTAAAATCCGGCAGGGATAAATTTTCGGTTTTACTGCCTAACTTTAGAACAGCTATTTCTCTAGCACTAAAAAATGAATAAAAATGCCTTCAGGAACTGAAGTTTTCCTCTGTAACATCTTGATTTCATCATAAATATTTCAGGAGGAAGATTAAAAAATACAGGATGAAAAATTACTATGGGTGCTAGAAAGAAAGAGGAATTCGAAGCCTGAATTGGTAAAGGGAGACAGACCAAATAGACCAATTTTCATACTAGATTGAAATCAATTTATATACCTTTGAGATTATCTCCGTCTTCTGCATATTTTTTTCAATCGACCCCTTCATGCAAATCATTTTTCCCCAAATATTCCGACTTACTTACCACATTGCGAACAACATCATCCAGTTCTTTAGCAGAGTGCTTTAAGTAATTAAGAATTTCTTCCTGATCCTTTTTATCTTTAGCTTCAGGGAGTAGCTCCACGAGACTCATTATTCTGCTTAACGGGGCTCTTACTTCATGGGATTGAATCCAGGTGATATCCTTTAGAAGCTTATTTTGATGTTGGATTTCATGAATCATTTCTTTGGAGCGCGTAATATCTCTTGCAGCACCAACAATTCGTACGGCTTCTTTTTCTTTATTTCGTACAATAAAGGCTTTATCTGAAATGTGGGCCAGCTCACCATTGGCTTTAATAAACCGGTAGTGCATCGCCCATTTCTTTCTTCTTTTACCTTTTAGTGCTTTGTAAAGGGATTTTCTTACTTTTTCCCTGTCTTCAGGATGGATATTACTGAACCAGAAATCTTGTGAAGTAGTTGTGGAAGAAGATTTGAAACCAAAGACGTTATAAAAGCTCTTTCCGCGAACTGTGATATCTGTATTAAGGTCCCAGTCCCATATCATTTCCTCTGTGGCCTTCATCGCCTTCTTAAAACGGTTGTTACTAATATGGATTTGGAGTTCTTTTTCTTTTTTCTCGTTAATATCCTGAATTATACCTTCCAGTCGCAAAGGTCTGTTTTGATCATCTGTTATTAATTTTACCCGCTGCAGGACCCACTTTATTTGGCCTTTGGATGTGATTATACGGTGCTCGAAATCCTGAAAATGATTTTTATGGATCGTTTTATTTAGAAAATGCCTGTCATCTGGATGAAATATATTCTTGACATTCTCAAGGTTTGGAACAAAATCCTCGGGAGATAGCTCTAAGATTCTATATACTTCAGAAGACCACTGAAATTCTTCACACTTTAAAGGCCGGCTCCAATATCCCAATTTTGCAATTTCCTGGGCGTGTTTTAATTTCTGTGTACTCTCCAGAAGCTGGACAGCCGAACGTTTGGAAGAAGTTATATCTTTACCCACAGCATAAACAAGACCTTCACCTGGAACAGGGGATGTCGTCCAGGAGATCCATAAGATACTACCGTTCTTATGGTAGTACCTGGCTTCAAAAGAGGTTGTTGCTCCTGCCTGGAGTTTAACTAGTTCATTTTTTGCAGCTTCTATATGTTCAGGATGAAGAATTTCGGCATAGGGAATATTGTAAATTTCTTCTTCAGTATACCCAAGGCTTTTCGAAAATGCAGGATTAACTCTTTTAAAAAAGCCATCCATCCCTACAATGCATAAAAGTTCATTGGCAAGATTAAAAAAGCTATTCAATTCTTCTTCTTTTTTCCTATGAAGAATTGGCAGTCCAATTTCTTTATTTATGACCTCAAGTATCTCAATGAATTTTTGTTTATTTTCCTGGTTCTTCTGACTATAAAACGAGAACACCCCAATTATTGCTTCTTCACTTTTTAGAGGGATTCCGTAGGCTCTCGTAAATTTTCTATTATCTCTAATAAAGGAATCAAGCCGATTTCTATCCCAGGATTGGAGGTTTTTCTTTTCCCATATTTCTCCGGGGAGACCTTCTCCTTTTTGAAGGGCTATAACTTCTTTATTGTCATTAACAAATTGGTCTCCAATAGAAGTTGTGGTTTCCTGACATATCAGGTTGAGGTGTTTATCATCTATAGAGGTAAGCCATAATTCTGCAAGGTCTACATCAAAATACTGGATGAGGCGCTTCATCATTTTACCAAGTCCTTCCTTGAAACTGGAAGAATTATAAATGTCTTTCTGTATTCCGGAAATAAGATTTTTTTGTTCCTCACGGTTTTTCTCCTCACTAATATCCTGAAGTGCGCCTACAATTCTTTTTGCCTTACCTTTCTTGTTTCTTAAAATAGTAGCTCGGTTGACTACAGCGGCTGACGAGCCATCTGCTCTGTAATATCTGTAACTTGCTTTCCAATCCTCTTTTTCCGGGTTTTCCAAAGTTTGTTTCAGGCTTTTAACCACAGCCTCTACATCTTCTGGATGAATGGGCCTATATAATTTTGGCTTTTGGAGGTCTAAGGAAGCATGGGTAGCATTGTATCCAAAAATTTTCTTGTAACCTTCTCCCCAATGGATTTCCTTTCTAAAAATGTCGTAATCCCACAAAGCATCATTAGTGGCTTTGTTGGCGAGGCGATAACGTTCATTGGCTTTTTGCAGTTCTTTTTTGTGCAAATACTCGGTAGTTATATCCTTGGAATTAACTACGATGCCGCGTACAGCAGGATCATGATGTAAGTTTGTTGCCTTTGACTGTAACCACCGGAAATTTCCTTCTTTATTTCGGAAGCGGAATGGTGGTGTTTTTCCCTGTTTCTGATGGTTAAGTTCTGCAAATTTACCCTGTACTAATCCTACATCTTCGGGATGTATAAAATCAAATATACTTTTCTCCAGATACTCCGCGGCAGTATATCCAAGTAATTTTTCTGCACTGGCACTGGCAAAAGTTATTATGGCATTCTTATCCAAAATAGCAATTATATCTGAAGCCTCCTGAACGAGAGCCTCAAATCTTCTATTATAATGTTCAATTTTTATTTGTTGGAGAAGTTTCTCGGTAACATCGGTAAGTGCTCCATCTATAAATAAAAGCTTTCCTTCAGAAGAAAGAATACCGGTGCCGCGATCCTGGACCCATATAATTTCACCACCATTTCTAATAATCCTGTACTCTGCAAAATATGTTTTTTTCTTTTTTACCTGATCGAAGGCGCTATAGGTGAGCTTCAAATCATCTGGATGAATAATACTGGCAAAGGTTCTTTTTCCATTATCAATAAAATCTGAGGCCGGATAACCGGTGATAGTTTCTACCTCAGAACTGAGGTATTTCATTGTCCAGTCTTCATCGGGTAAACAACGGTAAGTAATTGCGGGAAAGTTGTTCATCAAAAGTTGAAAATCTTTTTGAACATATCTTTCTGCATACATTTCCTCATCTGTTTTCTCAATAGTCTGAAGAATATAAATTAAACTTCCATTATCAGCCATTATGGGCTGATGAGTAATTTTGAGGAATAAAGGAACTAAAGCATTTTCTTCATTTGAAGCAGAACAGGTTTGGCATGTTAAAACATTTTCTTTTTTTGACTCCTGAACCTGTTTTAGGGAGCTTAAAATATCCTGTTGGTGTTCTACATTAACAAAATGGAAATCCTGAGCATATGATAAATTATATTCTTCATTTTCAGCTGAGGGAAAGTATTTTTTCTTAGCAATGAGTCGGGCATATTTATCATTCGATAGATGAATGGATAAATTTTCGGGTTCAATTACAGCAGCTGCAATAGGAAACAGTCCGAAGACGGCTTTTAATTCTGGTAGAGTCATATAAGTATGAGGCCGTTTTGGGGCGACGCTCCTGAATACTGATAAAATGGTTAATCACCTTCATTAGCAAAGGATTAACAAATTAACAAAAATTTGCTGTTTTTACAATCGATTAATTTCAGAAATAAAGCATACTACTATTACTATTCCAGAGAGATTTTTAGTTTATTATATGATTATAAAAAAGCAACACCGGGGAGGAGCTGCTCACTTATTTTTAGCATTTTATATTAATTTTCGGAGAAGAGGGAAACATAACTGGCCCCTTCAAGTTCAAAATTTACTTCCCCATTTTTAACTTCTATCGTCCTAATTTTTTTGTAAGAATTTTCTCTATTAGTAAGGTAAATTTTCATGTTGTTTACACTATCCGGTAGACCGGTTAAATTTACGTCTCTTGTAGCTCCTTTATTCACCAGGTGGATTGCATAGGATCCTTTGCTTTTGTCGCCAAATGCGGCTGCCGTAACTGTTTCCTTGTCCTTATTTATTGGAATAGCAAAAAGCCCTTTTGGAGTGGAGCCTAACTGTTCAAGATTAAAGAAACGTTGCGTTGGATAAAGCTCATCCTCATCATTTCCAAAGATACCACCGCCAGAAAGTGGAGAGTAATCTGCAGTAAGCTGCCATTGTAAAATCGTTAAAGGTGTGGCAGTCCTAAGGATTTTCAGGTAAACATCTATTTCGTCCAAAGCATAGGTGGGTTCTTCAAAAATTTGAGGATAGCGCCATGCTCCGGCGTCTATACTTCCCTCGCCTATAAAAAGAGGTGCATCTACACGATTGGAAATGTCTGCCCATTTTAGAAGGTTTTCCCTTGTCCAACCCCTCCAGGAGTGGAAAGACACTCCTCCAATAAAAGGTATGGCTTCAGGATCTGTAGAGGCAAGGGTGGTAAAATCCCATCCATTGGCATCTGCAGTATCTCCCAAAAGAAATTTAGTCTGAAGACCTTCAGAACGGAATTTTTTTCCCAGCTCCTTGATCAGTTCATTATGTTCTTCTGCAGTTTGCCTTACATCTATTCCCAAATCAGATTCATTAAAAGAGAACATGACTGTTTTTACTCCGTACTCTTCCTTGAGGAATTTTATGTAGGAGGTAAGGGAGTTGTAGATTTTATCTTTCCTGGAAAGATCAAGGGAGTTCCCCATAGTACCATCGGGATGTTTTCCTTTAAAGGGTTCTCCAATAATAGCCCAGTTGGGTGCAAACCACGCGGCAAGAATTACAGGAATACCTTTTTGGTCCAGGCGTTGCGCCATTTCCATAGCTGCCTTTACTTTTGGATGGAGATTTCCTTTTCTGGCCTCTTCCAAAGGATCTTCATTTTCGTTTGGATGCCATTCTCTCCAGGGCATTTCCACACGGGACCAGGAAACCCTTAGATTTTCAAGGCTATAGTCAATTACCTGAGGATCTGTTTCGGGGTTTTGAAGCCTAAAGTTTCCTCCAATTCCGTCAAATTTATCTCCTTCCTGGTCGGGATAAACTTTTAAGTTTAATGGTGAGGTATCAATTTCCCCGGTTGCTTTAATGGTAAAAGTATTTGCATAGGTTTTACCGGCCTCGACCTGACCGTGAGCAAGGACAAAATTCAGCCTTATCTCCGGGTTTAAGGAATCTTCGGTTTTAATGATAACTTCAGTAGGTGTGGCAAAATTGATCTCAATTTTCCTTGTTGGCGACTCTACAACAATACCTTTGGCAGGGGCTTTATATTTTGCATCAGAAAAGTTGGAGCGGATATCGCGGAGATCAATTTTATCAGGAGAAATAAGCCTGAATTCTGTCTCTGTTCCAAATTCTTCCGGAAGATCTACAGTAAAATAAGCGCCTTTTATTAGAGTATCTCTTGGAGAGCTGAAGCTAACTTCCACTTTGGCTTCGCCTTTACCGGTAGATTCTATGTAGTTGGTCCACTTAATATCCTGCATTTCATAAGAAAATTGCTTTTCCTGACCATTTCTTTTAAAATCTATGGTCTGGCCTTCTTTTCGGGTGCGCCAGGTGCGGTCATCTTTATTAACCAGGGCCAGGCTGGTGCTAAATTCCATTAATTGGTTGTCCACCCGTATTCCCGTCATGTTCCCCCAGGTGGTAAACTCGGCCTGCGCACAGCTTTTTTTTGATGCCAGCAGCATTGTAAAGAGGGTAATTGCCGGTAAAAGGTTTCTGATAAGGCTAATCTTCGATCTCAACTTCATCTCGGGTAATTGTTTTGGGATAATTATATATTTCTTTTATCCTTTCAGGGGAATTTGCCGTTTCTAACCAATTCGACCAAACCATAAACCACGACCATTTTGGTTGTTGCTCCAAAATGTCAATTTTCGGTAATTCGCCTACTTCGCCCAGAGCTATAGGTCTGCCTTCAGCTAAATTCAAAAGTTCCTGGTAATCTTTTTGTTCGTAATCAAAGTGATACACATCTGTTGCAAGAATGTCAACATACTCGTGGCCCGGGTAAAAATCTTTATAAGGAAAAGCTTCATCCTTCGGAATATCTCTGGGTCCGTTCGCATTCCAGACCCAGATAAGATTGTTTAACTGATGATAATTGACCATGCGATCGTATAACATCTTCCAAAGTTTTTTAAAACCCTTTTCTCCTTTTTTATTTCCCCACCAGAACCATACACCATTCATTTCGTGATAAGGTCTCCAGAGCACCGGAATATTTTCTTCCTGAAGTTCTTTTAAAGATTCTGCCACCACGTCTACCTGGTCCTGCCAGCGCTTGTTGAGCGGAGTTCCCGTAGTAACAAGTTGCTCCCAGTCTGCATCAGAAAGCTCGGCCTGGACACTAGTCCTCCAGCCAAAGGGAGGATTGTCTATAGGCCTGCCGACGTGCCACATAAGGGTAATAATCGCACCTTCTTCATGTTTTTTTCGGGCCGCTTCTACGATCCTGTCACCTGGATTATCTTCCCGGTTCCAATAAAAATCTGTTCCCCAAACAGCAGGAAAGTTACCTGAGATTTCTTCAGCTAAATTGTAATAGCTTTCCGGCTCTTCATTATAGCTGTGCTGTCCCGAAAGTACCCTATCCCCGAGGGAATAAATGTAGCTTAGGAATTGCTTTGCTTCTTTGGTGGCATTTTTATTTGCCGGTGTTTGTGAAAAACAATTTCCGTTAACGAGGAGCACAAGTAGTAAGAGTAATTTTTTCATTTAAATTTTTATTCCTGATTAAGAAGTTTATCTGCAGCTATAATCAGGAACAAATAATCTGTTGTTCCACCTCCCAATACGTATTCTGTTTGTTGCCAAAGGAAAGGCCACTCCAAAAGTTCTGGAAAATCTGGACGTATTAGCGCTGTACCAGAGCCTATCCCGCCCGGGGTGAAAGAAAAGTCTCCGCGGTTTATTCCGTAAGCCTGTGTTAAGGATCTTGAACCTACTCCTGAAGCAAAGGAAGAGGTATTAACCCCCGGGTGAACTCCCAGCACAAAATTCATGGCGTGTAGCATATAATCTTTTGGAAAAATATCAGGAAAACCGGTATGTAAAAAATATTGCCTTACTCCAAAACTTTGAATACCCCATCCTGCTCCCCAAATATCGGGTTCATATGGCAAACCGTATGGTGTTTTTCGCTCTCTTTCCTGTACTACAATTAGATACTCCTTAACAGCATCACGTACTTCTTTTTTAAATCTTTTATTCTCTATTTGAGGGAGCGCACGTCCTACAATCCATCCGGTTCTCTCTATATTCTCAGTGATAAGTTGCCTGTTTTCAACTATGAAATCGGCATATTTCTGATCTCCGGTGGTTTGTAGTAGTTCTACAGCCAGTTCAATCTTGTTTAGCGGATTGTCGGTTTCAGTAATGTTCCAAACCTCTTCAGCTATTTCGCGGCTGTCCTGTGC
Source organism: Autumnicola psychrophila (assembly GCF_031846645.1). NCBI lineage: Bacteria > Pseudomonadati > Bacteroidota > Flavobacteriia > Flavobacteriales > Flavobacteriaceae > Autumnicola > Autumnicola psychrophila. The sequence continues at coordinate 24,410 of NZ_JAVRHN010000009.1, read as the reverse complement.
AAGTTCAGGATTATAATCCTTAAGAGCTCGGGCAGTTGCAGCTAAACCTGCCGCTGCTCCAAGTTCCCTGCGCGGATTATCTTCAGTAAAAACCCAGCGGTCATCCTGGTCTCCCGGACGTCCCCATTCAACATTTTCTGTTGCATCTTCCTGGCCGAAAGCTTCGTCAAACCGTTCGCCGTCCGAATGGTTTACAGGATCTCCAAGCAAAATGTACTGGTCCAGGGATGGGACAATAATTCCTCTATAGAAACGGCCAAGGGCTTTATAACCTCCTACTACAGATAGTGCACCATGTTCAATTTGTTGTAAAATATCTGCTTTCCCATCGGGTTGGAGAATGTCCACGGTTTTGGTGTCCTGATCTATACTTGTGTTGTCGTATTCTATATCGAAAAGTTCATAAATATGCGATAAACCCTGAATGGTTGAAGCCTGCGATTCCACACGTAGATCAAAATCACCGGCATCGTGCCAGCCTCCAAGATTAAGACCGGGTACAAATTCGCCTGGCTCATAATCTGTGAGGGTTTCACTTCCCTGGATGTATCCGTCAAAGTGGTTATGATCTGTAGGGGCCATACGGGCATCGTCCAGGTGGCACCGGCCGTGCCAAATTTTATAGCGGTCGTTTACAAGCATATGGCACATCTGCACAGGAAGAAAATATTCTAAGGTTGGCTGCCATACATTTCGTTTGTAAACGCTTTCTGAAATTTTAAACGGTTCTGTCGTGTAATCACCGTATTTTACCTGGTACATTCCCGGTTCTTCAACATCAGTAAAATCTAACTGGTAATAGTTATACCTTAAGAAATTACCCCATTCTGAAGGGTTTTCGGATTTAACGGCAGTAGTTCCTCCATTTTCATTAATACGAAGTAATTGAGCTTGTTGTACATTTTTGTCGTTTTTATCGGTTTCGATCACTGCCACTTTTTGCTGGGCAGGGTGATAACCTACCTGAGAAACCTGTACTACCGGGCTATAAGTGAAATCTTCTACTGCGTTTGGAGTGATAAGCCACTCTATCGCATTATCTGTCACACCTGCAGGTACAAGTGATCTTACAATAAACCAACCGTTGCTGTGCATTGCACGTCCATCCAGTAGTTGCAGTTCATTGTCTTTTAAATTTTCAATCTTCAGGGTTTGCTTTTCATCTTCAGGAACAATAACAAGCTCATTGCCTGTAGCCATTGGTTCCAGCTCAAACTCTCCATCTTCATTGTAAACTCCCGGTCCGTTTGCCTGAAGGTTAAATATTCCGAATTCATCATTCATATAATATGATTTTCCGAAGAGGATCCCCGGAAATAATTCGATATTCATGCCTACTTTGCCCACCCATTCTTCAGGGAGAGGCTGCACCAGGTCTACGACGATCCTGAATGATTTTCCTTCAGGGATAATTCTCAGGTCGTAAGCCATATTAAGATCTGGATATTCAATAGGATTAAAGCCCTTTCTGTTTTTGGAAGGATCGGGATAGCTCATATGTACACTAATCTCATTCTGTTCCCTGTCTACCTGCCTTTCTCCAACTTTGGGCACCGGTTGCCATTGGCCGGGGGTAGGCTCCAGCCTTAGATCGCCGTTTGTTGCAACTCTAATCCCGTTTTGGATAATACCAACACCACCCTGGTGGCTTTCCGGATAAAAATCGTGGGCCAGCATAACGTTTGCGCCGCGCATTTCAAGATATTCCTGGTCGTTAATTGTAAAAACCTGGGAAGAATCACTTACTTGTTGAGCATAAGTGCTGAAAAAACAAAGGAAAATAATGCTTTGTAAAACTGTTTTCATATTACTAGAAATTTAGTGAATAAAACTAGGGTAATGGCTAATGTTATGCTTAATACTTTTTTATCATTTTCGTATAGGATATAATCAGGATCATGAATGATATCCTTATTGTTCTATCTTTATTCTGAAAAAAGAAATATATGAAATATACGGCTTTTTCTATTGTGGCGCTGTTATCAATTTTAATTTGTACCGCTCAGGAACAGGACAAAAAAGGAAATGATGAACACCTCATTAGAGATCTTCGCCATGCGGCAAAAGAACAGCTTCTTGAAAAGTGGTACCCTTTGACTCTGGACAAGGAAGATGGTGGGTACTACAGTGAAATCACTCATGAATTTAAAGTGGGGGAGGAGCATAATAAAATGATTGTAACGCAGGCCCGTCATGTATGGACAAATGCCAGAGCTTCAGAAATTTTTTCAGAAAAGCAAAAATATTTAAAATATGCCAAACATGGATTTGAATTTCTTCGGGATGTAATGTGGGATGTCGAAAATGGCGGATTTCATCAACTGGTGACAAAAACTGGAAAACCTGTTCTGCAAAAAGGGCAGGAGAAAACAGCTTACGGTAATTCTTTTGCAATTTATGGGCTTGCAGCTTATTATAGAGCTTCAGGTAATGAAGAAGCCTTAGAATTGGCAAAAAGGACATTTCACTGGCTGGAGGAGCATAGTCATGATCCTGAATATAAAGGATATTACCAGTCTTTGAACCTAGATGGTACACCAATTAAACGTACTCCTGATTTTCCTTCAACCTCAGATGTCGGTTATAAAGATCAGAACAGTTCTATTCACTTACTTGAAGCTTTTACAGAATTGTACCAGGTTTGGCCAGATGAATTACTGGCCGAGCGGCTTGAGGAAATGTTAATATTAATCCGGGACACGATAACCACAGAAAAAGGATATATGAACCTGTTTTTTGAACCCGACTGGACGCCGGTAAGTTTCAGAAATAAGTCCAGGGAAGAGATTCAGCAGCACTACTACCTGGATCACGTTTCTTTTGGACATGATGTTGAAACTGCCTATTTGATGCTGGAAGCTACCCACGCCCTGGGGCTGGATGAGGAATTAACGCTTCGGAAAGGGAAAAAAATGGTAGATCATGCCCTAAGTACAGGTTGGGATGAGATAATTGGGGGTTTCTATGATGGTGGTTATTATTTTGAAGGTGCGACAGAATTGGAAATTGTTAATGATGAAAAGAACTGGTGGTCACAAGCTGAAGGTTTAAATACTTTATTAATGATGGAACACTATTTTCCTGAAGATCCTGTAGATTACAGAAATTACTTCGATAAATTATGGGTTTATACTCAACTTTTCTTTATGGATGAGCTTTATGGCGGCTGGTATGAGTGGGGGCTGGATGCTCAACCCGAAGTATGGGATGATTCCAAGGGACATATCTGGAAAGCCGCATATCATAATTTTAGGGCGCTCACCAATTGCTTCTTGCAACTTGAAGAGGCGAAATAAAATATAATGGCGGTATAAAAATGACAGTTTTCGTGCTCTTATTGCCGATAATTGCCATTTTTATACAGCTTCTTTAAAACAGGCTCTGGAATGTGATATTTGTAAGGCTAAAGTGAATGCGGTAGGAGACGCAACTGTTGTTAATAAATTTTATTCACTGTCTAATTTTTGCAATAAAAAAATCCCTGCAAAAGCTACAGAGATTTTTTTATTGTGACTTTAAGAAATCTTAGTTGTTGAAGCCTATATTATCTATAAAAATAGTTCGGGCTTCAGCAGAGGTGTTTTTAAACCTTATTTCCCCCAGCGAAGTGTCTGGGAATTGAGACACCGGAAAGCTATAAGTAGTCCATTCTCCCTCAATTACATCAAGCGAAACTCCATCATCACTACCGCCTAAATTAACAAGTAGGGGCGTGGTTCCACTACCTGGTGCTCCATATGCAGAGAATTCGAACGTAGAATAATCCGACGCGTTAACACCTTCGGCACCACCAATTTGGAGTGCTCCCCAACTATCCGCGAAATATTCCAGTTTAATGGAGGAAGTACCATTCTGTACTTGCTCTGTACTATTCCAGGTCCAGGTTCCTCCCCAGCCGTTCCAGGTATTTTGGAATCCAGATTCAGTTTCTTCATCCAGGTAAACTGGTAAAGCAAAAGTAGGTGCTGGCGCTTCTCCAACAGTTACATCTAATCCTATTTGGTCATAATACAAGGTACCTGCCTCACCTGATTGATCCTGAAGAACAAACTGGGTTAAGGTAGTTGCACCATCAGAAACGTTAGCTATTGGAATGGAAAATTCCGTCCATTCCCCGGCAGGGACAGAAAGAACCTGTCCAGCATCATTATTTCCATTTAATGCAAGTAGAACAGAAGTTCCATTTTCCGAATAAAGAGCAAAATTAATTGTGGTAAAAGCACTTAAGTCAATACCTTCATCATTACCTATTTGCAATGCTTCGTATGCAGCATAATCCAATTTTATTGAATTATTTCCTGAGTAAACATTTTCTGTATTGGCAAAATCCGGGCTTGTCCATCCTACCCAAAAACCTGGGTTAAGGGCATCATGGTAGATTTCGTAACCATATTCCGGCCCGCCGGTAGCCGGTACCGGATAACCCAGTGCTTCTGCATCTTCAGCAGAAACCAGGACATTGCTTATTTGATGTATAATTCCGTTGCTTGCACCTATATTAGTTGTTTCTAAAGTTGCTTTAGGAGCAAATTCATAAGAAGGGGTTAATCTTCCTGTAGCAGTGTCAAAAATTAATTCATCACCTTGCGTCGTAGTTAACGGGCCATCGGTTAAAGAACTACTCATTAGCCTACCTTCATGTAAATGATATTCTAATACACTTTTAAGTAATTCAATTTCTTCCGGAGTTTCAAAATCTTCAAGACTTTCAAAATTCTCGATAACTGAAAGGAAGGAATCGAATGCAGCATTAGATGGAATAAAAGCAGTTAATTCTTCAGTTTCCAAAGTCTCCATTAAACCAGCTTTTTCAGCTGCAGCAATAAAAGAGGTATATCCTCTGTCTTCAATTCTTTCTTTCAGGTTTAACGTTTCATCCAGAATGCTTTGGAAAACAGCTTCAGTTAACATTACTTTATCTACTCCGTGAATAACCCCATTTGTACCCTGGATATCCTGTACTGTAACATTACCGTCTGTATAACTGGCGTCAGAAACGACACCTTGTGCACTCACAGAAAAAACTTCACCGGAAACTGGTGTTTGCTCGGTTCCAAAAACTTCGGCGGAAATTAGGTTGGAGCCTGTTATCACGTGCTGTTCAAGTACACTCCTTAAAACATCAGTTGGAATGTCGGCTAGAGTAGTCCATCCAAAAGCACCGTTTAAGTCGCCAAGGAAATTCTCAAATGCGGCATTGGTAGGAGCAAAAACTGTCAATGGATAATCAGGATTCTCTGCGTCTGTAACTTCAGTTGCAGACAACATATCTGTAAGTCCTGCCAGTTCTACTGCTTCCATAAAGGTGGAAAACTGATTATTTGCTTCTACGTGGTCCAGAATGGCAGGAGGAGTTAAAATTCCATCTACAACATGCAATACACCGTTGGTAGCTCCTTTGTTTGAGGACTCGGTAACGAGGGACACGTCACCATTTAAAGTAGTTTCGCCTTCCGTATTAATATATAAGCTAAGGAAATTTCCGTTAGGTCCTGTAGCCATTGTGGGGCGATAACCTGTTGATAGGGTAGAAGCAAAATCTGCTGTAACCGTGCTCAACACATGGTTGCTTAACAGGTTTTCTCTTTCTTCCTGATCTAGTCCTGACAGATCTGCCTGGTCAAAAGCTGCATTTCTGGGAGCAAAAACCGTATAAGTCGTGGTTTCTCTTAAGAGCGAGTCCATCTCGGCCTCAACCAAAGACTGATATAAGACTGATAAATCTGCAGTTTCAGCAAGGACCTCATTAATATTTCTGGGATCCTCGCCCAACTGCGGATACAGATCATCGTCGTCCTCGCAGGAGCTAAGGCTCGTAATCATCGCAAGGATTAACAAGTAATATATTTTATTTAATTTCATCTGTTTTTGTTTTATTTATAATTGAAGCATATCGATCTATAGAAAACCGAAATCGTCAACATAGAATATATATTGAGGTTTTGATGTGTTGGATGCTTCCTGGAAATCTATCCTGTTAATTACCGCTGGCGCACCACCGGTTGGAAAGAAACTACCCATTGGTATAACTACTTTATTCCATTGATCGGGTATAAGTTCTACACCTACTGTTCCGGCAAAGTCATTTATGGCTACATTTACCATGTCTCCGGGTTCTCCTGTACCGTACAGGGATACAGTAATAGCTTCATACTGGTTAAAAGGTATTCCTGTTTCCGGTAGAAATGTTAATCCAGACCAGGCCTCCCTAACACTCTGGATGGAGTATTGCCCCAAAGCAGGATCTGTTGCTTCTACGTCAAAAGTACCACCCCACTGGCTCATTGACCATTCCGGGTTTAACTGATCAATAAAAATAGAATATGTAAATCCATAGGAATCAGATCGGGCACTAGCACCTCGTGATGTTGTAAGGTCGATATAAGCCTGCTCCACACCATCTGGTACTACAACAGTAACTTCAGTTTCAGAAACAGAAAGAATTTCAGCTGGCCGCTCTACAAGGTTTCCTTCTTCTTCACTACCGGAAGTAAAGGAAACTTCTGATGTATCTGTAAAATCCCCGCCTATAAGCGTCACGGTTTTAACCCCGTCCTCAGTAGTTCCTTCAGTAAAATCCACAATCGTTAAAAGAGAAAAATCGTAGGTTGTAGAACCGTAAAGATTATCCAGTCTTAATATGTTATCCTGCCCTACGTAAGGGGCAGATTCAGGAATTGATACAAAAGTAAGATTATCTGTGGTCAATGCAGGGTTAAAACCTGCCTGGAAACCGTTGAAATAAACAGCAACCAGGCTCCCCAGGTTCTCACCCCGAATTATATAAGTATTTTGCAATACTCCCTGGGTAACAGGTACGTCTTCTGTTGCCTCACTCACACTATGTACTACGGGAGCTTCCGCTGCTGTTTCAACAGACTGTACATCAAAATCACTCTCGCAGGAGACCAAAGAGACTACTGTAAAGATCATTAACAAGAACTGAGGTACAGCCGTTGTTTTAAAGATTGTTCTTTTCATAATTATATTTTTTAAATTAATTCTATTCACCGTTGTTAGCATCAAAATCATAGGGAACCGGATCCTCTAATAATGCAGGGTTACTTTGAATTTCACTACTTGGATAAGGGTACAATAAATCGTCTGCTGTAGGTACGTTTTTTTCTGAAGTGACTGTAGGAGGAGTAGTCGAGTTGTCATATGGTCCTCTTTCCACATTACCTAGATATTCTATGGCAAATTCCGGTCCACGTCTAACTATGTCGTACCAGAATTCCAGTTCCAGGGCCAGTTCGATTCTTCTTTCATGGAAAATGTCTTCCATATCGGGGTTTTGGATTGGATCCAAACCTGCTCTTGTACGAACCTGGTTGAAGGATTCCACACCTTCACTAACCGGGCCTCCTCCCATAATAGCAGCTTCGGCATTTATTAGTAAAACTTCAGCATAGCGTAAAATATAGGTATTGTTGGGATAACTCTGAGATGCTCCGTTTGAAGGATTTCCAATGACATACTTTTTAATACCTACGTTGGTTCCCTGCAAATTTATAGTTTCCGGAACAGTATAACCTCCGTTTAAGTTGGGATAAAATGCTCCCGGTTCCATAATCGTGGCATAATAACGCTCATCCCCCGGCTCGTAAGCTTCCTGTAGGTCGATTGATGGCCCCAGAGCGCCCCAACCATCAGAGAATCCTGTAACACCTGCCGAAGCATAAAAAGATTGTAGTGCATTTCCTTCAGAATAAATCCCCGTATTGGTCCATTGCAAAGCAAAAACAGACTCCACATTATTATCGTTTTCTTCTAAAAATAAATCATTATAATCTTCCAGAAGAGCGAACTCACCAGATTCAATTACTTCTCTTGAGAGTTGATATGCCATTGACCAGTTTTCTTCGTAAAGATAGATTTTAGATAATGCGGCTTTAGCAGAGTTACTGGAAACCCTACCGGCATCTACATCGGTATCCATGGTCCTGTCATAAAGATTTTCAATGGCAAATTGAAAGTCCTGTTTTATGAATTCGTAAACATCCTCTACAGGGTTACGCGGTACAACAGGTTCTAGAACATATTCTGTATTGTCTGCAAGAATTGGAACAGATCCAAATATGCGTACCAGATAAAAATATGCTGTTGCTCTGATATAGCGCGCTTCCGCAACGGAATTATTTAGGACTCTCTCAGAAACATCAGGACCTGCAGCTGTGGGCAAAGTATTTATTACTGAGTTTGCCTGAGCAATAACAGCATAAAGGGATTCCCATGCCTGCGTTAATGTACCGTGAGCACCGGTTATGGAATAATTTGAAAATTCCTGGTTCCTTGCATCCCATGTCCTGGCATTACCTGATGCTATTTCACCGATAGGCCATGCTACGTTACTAATAAAGTTAAACCACGGCTTTGAATATAAGTGGTTTGATGCAGAAGCCACCTGACGGTTAGTCTGATAAAAATTATCTACACTGTATGAATCCTCCGGTGGTCTGTCCAGGAAGTCTTCGCTACAGGAAGGGAAAAATAGCACGGCTGAAAGAGCAACCAATACTAAAACCTTTGATTTAATTAAATTCTTCATTTATCTATTTTTTATAATTCAACATTAAGTCCCAGCGTAAATGTTCTGGGCGAAGGATAACGTCCGTTGTCAACGCCCATTAAAAGCGCATTTTGATTAAATGTACCTACTTCAGGATCGTATCCGGAGTAATTTGTAAAAGTGAAAAGATTTTGCACACTTCCATATATTTTTAACCTGTTTAAGCCAATTTGCTCAACAGCTTGGGATGACAAAGTATAACCAAGTGATAAATTCTGGACCCTTAAATAAGAACCATCCTCGATATACCTGCTGGAAATCCTGATATTTGGGTCACTTTCACTACCTCTTACCGGCCTTGGCTGCTGTCCATCTGGGTTGTTAACAGTCCAATAATCAAGAACAATTGGAGCCTGGTTAATGAAGTAACTATTTCCTGCAGTTAAGGTTCTCTTAACACCATTAAAAATATCGTTGCCATAAGACCCTTGTAAGAAAACTGCCAGATCCCATCCCTTGTAGGTGAAATTATTCTGGAAACCAAAAGTAAAATCAGGATGTGGATTCCCTATTTGCGTTCTGTCTTCTGTATTGATCACTCCATCTCCGTTTACGTCTCGATATTGAATATCTCCTAGCCAGTTGGTATCGAATAACGCATCTTCATAAGGTCGGCCAAATTGGATTGGAGCATTCTCAATATCAGCTGTAGTTCTAAAAAGACCTTCTACTTCATAGCCATAGAACATCCCAACCGGCTGCCCTACTTCTGTTCGGGTAATGTTTTCATTGGAATCACTCATATACAACTGTCCGTTAATAACAAGATCTCCCAATAATTCAGTTACTTCGTTTTGATAGTGTGAAAAGGTTAAATTTGAGTTCCAGTTAAAGTCACTATCTCCTAAAGTGTTATAACTTAAAGTTACGTCTACTCCCCTGTTTACCATTTCTCCTAGATTTACCCATGGAGCAGCAATAGAACCTGCTGAAGCCCCACCGGTAACAAAGTCTGTTACTGCAAGTTGATATAAGAAATCCCTCGATACTTTATTATATACTTCAATAGTGGCACCTAATCTCCTGTTTAATAAAGAGAAGTCGACACCTAAGTTTGTTTGAGTTGAAGATTCCCAGGTAAGGTTAGGGTTTTCAAAATTGGCATATTCAAATCCTGTACCCAAATCCGTATTCATAGTATTTAACCTAACTCCGTAGGCGAAATTCGGGATGTTCTGGTTTCCTACTTCTCCGTAACCACCATAAAGCTTGATGTTTTGTAAAACATCAAAGTCCTCCATAAATGCTTCGTTGGATAATCTCCAGGATGCAGAGATAGAAGGGAAATACCCCCACCTGTTTCCTTCTGCAAATTTAGAAGATCCATCCGCCCTAAATGAGGCCGTAACATTAAACCTATTGTCAAAGGAATAGATAGCCCGTCCAAAATAAGATTCTAACGCAGAGCTTGCCATATATTGATCAGCAATGTCGGCTGCATCTCCTGTTCCAAGAACGGGTACATCGTTGCCTACAAAATCTCCATCCTGTGCGCTTATTCCCTGCCATGAAGATTCCTGTACTTCCTGTCCTACTAATACTGTAAGGTCGTGATTGTCCTCAAAAGAATTATTATAAGTTAAAAGATTTTTGATAATCCAGAAATCATTATTTTCCCTGGCTAAATTCAATCGGTTTTGTCCGGTTTCCAGGGCACCATATGAATAGGTGGGCTGGAATTGATTACGAAGATTGTTACCAAAGTCCCCTCCAAATTCACTTCTGAAGCTAAGGTTGTCATGAAGGGAAAATTCTGCAAATAAGTTACCTACTATCCGGTTTCTTTGAATCGTGTTCAGAACATTAAGGGCTTCCGCAATAGGGTTCCTTCTGCCATAAGCTATTTCATCTGGAGTAACCGGTCCTGCAAAGGATCCATCAGGATTGTAAACAGCAGTAGCGGGGTTGTTTAATAATGATAATGAAATAATACCATTAGTTGCATTATTCAAGGTTATTTGATCATTAGTCCTACTGGCGGTAAGGTTAATACCTGTTTTAATCCAGTCATTAACTTCCCCGTTAACATTCGCTCGAACCGTTATACGATCAAAACCGGAACCAATCACTGTTCCTTCCTGATCTGTGTATGAGGAGGAAATATAGTAATTTACTTTTTCACTTGCCCCGGAAAAGGATAGTTCATGGTTTTGCTGAAGGGCATCGTCAAATATTTGTGCCTGCCAGTCAGTTCCAGGTCCTAGAAGGTTTGGATTCAAAAATTCCATTTGAGGATTAAGATCATAGATCTCCGCAATGTTATTCTGTAAGGTTGCGTACTCCTGTAAGTTCATTACGTCAATCTTATTGGTAGGACGTTGAATCCCTAAATAGGTATTGTAGGCTAACCTTCCCTGGCCTATTTTACCTTTTTTAGTAGTAATCAATACAACCCCATTAGATCCCCGGGACCCATAAATAGCGGTAGCCGAGGCATCCTTAAGGATGTTTATATCAGCGATATCATTAGGATTAATTGCTGCTAAAGGGCTAAGGCCTTCCGGTCCGGCATCACCCGAAACTGGCACTCCATCAATAATATAAAGAGGTTCACTGGAACCGGTAATAGTGTTTACCCCACGAATTCTAACAGAAACAGCAGCACCAGGTTGCCCGGAGTTTTTAGTTACCATTACCCCAGAAGCACGTCCCTGCATAAGCTGGTCCACACTTACCTGAGGAACATTCTCAAAAGATTCTGAACCTATCTTAGATACAGATCCCGTGATGTTTTCTTCCAATTGGGCTCCATACCCAATAACCACTACCTCTTGAAGACTTTGAGAATCTTCATCCAGCGTCACACTAATTTGTTCGCCTCCCTGAACCGTAATTTCCTGGGTCATGAATCCAACAAAGCTAAAAACGATTACACCGCTTTCTCCAATGGAAAGCTCAAATTCACCGTCAAAATTCGTGGTGGTACCGTTATTGGTTCCTTTCTCAATAACGTTTACACCTAACAGAGGCATGCCCTGGGCGTCTGTAACATTACCTGAAACAGTTTCCTGGGCGAAGCCTAACTGGGTAATTAGACAGAATGCTGCGAAGAGGAGCATCCTACCTCTACTTTTTAAACAGCCTTTACTTTTAAGTAATTTAAATTGCATAAGAAAAAATTGTTTGATTTAATTTAAACAATTAAGATTTTGGTATTTTTTAGTCCCACATTAGAACATAGTTAGAATACCATCTCCTTTTTAATAGTTTCCAAATTTAGACGGAAATTCAAGTTATGGTTAATATTATTTTATCATTTAGTTGTGCTATTTTTGCTCCTTCTGTACAAAATGAGATGCTAGGTAAGGTTTAATCCTTTGCAAGTCAATATTTTATGTTTAAATAACGGTTAATTGTATTATTAACACTAAATATGTTAAGGTTTAGCATTGCCTTCTGGACCTGTTAAAAGATAAAGGTGAAGCTTTTGTAATCGAATTTTTTTGGCTCAAGAATAATAAAACTATGCATTTTAGTGCATTTCGCTTTAGCTTTTAAAAAAGCCTATTTATTTATTCCTGAACAAAGAATAGGTGGTACGATTTCCAGGTTTGACAGCTCACATAGTGTGGAGCACGAAATATCGTTACGCTGTTTTAAAAACTTTAAGTCATCGGCAATAAACTATGACTTTAAGTATATAGTGGTTTTTTATTCTTTAGTTAGCTCTGCTTTCACCAGTCTTCCTGACTCTGTTAGAACCTCATTACTCTTTAATTCTTCAGGTCTTGTTCCCGGTATTATAGCTGCAGATTTTTCATCCTTGTCCGCAATAGACCAATTACACCAGGAAATATTATTTTCTTCTGCAAAGTCCCACCATTCATGAGATTCGTCAGCATCTATTTGGTCATCGCCGTTAGCAAGGGTGGTTCCGAATTCTGTAATAAAAAGCGGTAGGTCCTTATCTAATGCTTTTCTGGCAATAGCTCTCAGCTCTTCTTTATGTGTGGCTGCATAATAATGGAGTGTATAGGCAATATTACTTTTTTCAATTGGATCTTCAGCAGCGAGATCTACTCTTTGTGACCAACGTGGTGTTCCGCATATAATAATATTGTCTGAATCCTGTTCCCTTATTTCTGAAATTATCGTTTCGTGATAAGGTTTTAAGACGTTGCTCCAGGATACTTCCAGGGGTTCGTTATAAATTTCATAGAGGAGATTTGGTTGATCTCCATATTTCATTGCCAGCTCCTTAAAAAATGTTTTTGATGCTTCGGTATGATCCTCGGCGTGATGGTCGTGCCAGTCTACGATTACATAGATTCCCAGCTCGATAGCGGCATCGATAACCCGGTAAACTTTTTGTTTTTCCCTTTCAGGGTTCTGTAAATAACCATTGTGTTCAACGGCCATTGCTGCTCTTATTACATTCACATTCCAGCCTTCTTTCAGGTTTTTTACAGTTTCAAAATTGTAAAATTCAGGTTCCCACTGGCTCCAGAAAAGGGACATTCCTCTTAGCTGAATGTTTTCACCATTTTTGTCTACCAGGTTTTTTCCTTGTATGCTGAGTTGCCCATGGCGTGCAACAGGTGTTTCATTCTCAATGTTCTCCTCAGCTTCTTCTTCTTCTTCTTCTGTTTCTTCCTCTTCTGTTTCTTCCTCTTCAGGATTGATGTCTTCTTCTGTCTCTGTTTCCTCGTTATCTAACGGGGGTTCTTCTTCCACCATGTTTTCTTCATCTTTGACGGGTTCCTGTGTTGGAGTGCAGTTAGTAAAGAGGGAAAATTGAATTAATAGTAGAAGCAAAGATGTTCTTTTTTTAAAAGTCATGATAAAATAATATAATAAGTTAAAGTACCCGTTTAATTCCGCTAAATTCTTCTCGGTACTGACTGGGGGTACAATTTTTAGTTTTCTTAAAGACACGATTGAAGTTAGCGATATTATTAAAACCACAATTAAATGCAATTTCAGCAATACTCATATCCTTTTCTATAAGCCATCTTGCAGCGTATCCTATTCTCGTATCATTTACGTAATCAATAAAAGTTTTTCCTGTTCTCTTTTTTATAAAACGGTTAAAGGATACCTGGCTCATGCTCACCAACTGGGACATTTCTTCCAGGCTTATTTTATTCTGATAGTTTTCCTGTACAAATTCATAGATTGTTTTTATTTTTTGGCTATTCTCAAAGTTTTTGTTTTCCGAAATGTATGTTGATAAAAGCCTTTGTTTTCTGGAATTTGCCAGGTCGTGTAACACCGAAATAAATTCGAGGAAATAATCAATACTGTCAATTTTCGATAAGCGCTGGATCTTCGGTTTTATTTCTTCTGAAATCTTAGCTGAAAATAATATCCCATGAGCAGATCTTTCGAACATGTCTTTTATAGGCTTCATTATTCTACGACTCAATAGCTTACTATCTAAAAGATCGTTGTGGAAGTGAATGGTAACCTCGTGTATTGCTTTGCTTTTGCAGTTATGTAGCTCCCATCCATGCTGGAGGTTTGGTCCAACCAAAACCAGTTCGATCTCCTCAATTTCTTCCATGCTGTCACCAACGATTCTTCTTACACCTTTGCCGTTGGCGATAAAATTTAATTCAAATTCCGGATGAAAATGAATAGGGAAATCGAAATCGTCCTTTACTCTATCAAAAACCAGGAAGCTATCTTCTGGTGAAAGTTGAGTAATTTCTCTGTGAATATCTTTATGCATAATAAATTGATAAAAGTCAATTAGTAAATTTTAATCATAAAATGACAAAATGATATTGATATAATAGTCTCAATCGTTTTAATTTTGAATTAACATAAATTTTAGCTTGTAAAAGTGATTCTCGCAAAAAACGGAAAGGTTAAAGATACTATAAGCTTTTCTTAAAATGAAAATTATATGTCACTTCTATGCAGATTTAAAAGATTAACATGAAAAATTTTGTCAGATTAGTTGCATTTTTGGCATCTTTAATATTCATATCATGTGGACCGTTACGTACTTTTGATGCAGACACCATTGTTTTGACCGATAAAGACGCGACAAGGGAAACTAAAATTCTTTACCGGCGCATTAGTGAAATTGGAAAGGAAGGGATTGCATTTGGGCATCAGGATGCAACAGCTTATGGGGTAGGATGGAAACATGAAGATAATCCACACGAAATAAGGAGTGACATTAAACACGTTACTGGAAAATTTCCTGCAGTTCATGGATTTGACTTGGGGCATATAGAACTTGGTAAAAGCCATAACCTGGATACTGTCTCTTTTGCTCTTATGAAGGATCATATCCGGGAGATGCATAAAAAAGGAGCTGTTATTACTTTTAGCTGGCACCTGGACAATCCCTTAACAGACGGGAGTTCCTGGGACCCTTCCGCCGCTGTTTCAGAAATATTGACCAATGGTTCGCAGCGGGAAAAATATGAGCTTTGGGTAAAGAGGATCTCTAACTTCTTTCTTTCTCTAAAGGACGATAATGGTAAATTTATACCTGTGATCTTTAGACCATATCACGAAATGAATGGCGGATGGTTCTGGTGGGGTGAGGGCAATGTATCAAATTCAAATTATAAGCAGTTATGGAAGGAAACCCTGGAACTTTTGCAATCTAACGGTGTGCACAACCTGCTGTATGCTTATTCTCCAAACATTGTTTCCAGTGAAGAGGAGTACGAGAAGTATTATCCGGGTGATGCCTATGTTGATATTCTTGGTATAGATATTTACAATCACGGAGGTGATGAAGTATTTGTTAAGAATTTAAAATCGAACCTGGAGATTGTAAAGAGAAAGGCGCAATCATCAGATAAGCCATATGCTCTTACAGAAACAGGAAACAACAATTTTGGAGAAGGAGAGGATTGGTGGACACAGGTTCTTTATCCGGGAATTAAAAATTCCGGTATTTCCTGGGTTCTGCTGTGGAGGAATGATAGTTCTTCTCATTATTTTTCTATCTATAAAGGAGAAATTTCTGAAGAAGATTTTAAAGAATTTGAGTCTTTGGAAGAAATCTTATTTCTTGATGAAGTAGAAGACATTTTTAATTAAAAAAAGGCATTAATGCTACAAGGTTTAGACATTGCCATAATCCTGGCATATCTCGTAGGAACTATTTTAATAGGACTGGCATTACGAAAAAAGGCTCAAAAAAGTAAGGATGATTATTTGCTGGGGGGTAAAAGTCTTCCCTGGTACATGCTTGGGCTTTCTAATGCTTCCGGTATGTTTGATATTTCAGGTACGATGTGGCTGGTTACCTTAACCTTTGTCTATGGCTTTAAAAGTATATGGATCCCATGGCTCTGGCCTGTCTTTAACCAGGTTTTTCTTATGGTGTATTTGTCGGCCTGGCTTAGACGATCCAATGTGACCACAGGTGCCGAATGGATCCTCTTTCGCTTTAGTAGTGGGAAAGGAGGGAGACGTTCTCACGCCATAATAGTAGTTTTTGCTATACTTAGTTGTCTCGGTTTCCTCGCGTATGGATTTATCGGACTGGGGAAATTTGTAGAAATCTTTATTCCTTGGGAAATAGTTTCTGCATACATTCCTTTTGATATACCACCCGCTTACATACCACACTTTTATGGCACTATTTTTACATTATTTGCTGTATTTTATTCTGTATTGGGTGGCATGTCTGGTATTGTATGGACAGACCTGCTTCAATATTCAATAATGACCGTTTCTTCTATTGCTATCGCCGTGATTGCATGGCTCGCGGTAGGGGAGAACACGCTTAATGTTCCCGATGGCTGGCTTAATCCATTTTTTAACTGGGAACTGAACCTGGATTGGAGCGGAATTATTGATGAAGTGAATACAAAAATTGTTTCTGATGGATATTCACTCTTCGGAATCTTTTTTATGCTCATGGTTTTTAAAGGAATATTGGCTAGCATCGCAGGGCCGGCACCTAATTATGATATGCAGAAAATACTTTCTACTAAATCTCCTCTTGAAGCTGCAAAGATGAGTGCCTTTTCAATTTTTGCCCTTATGCCTACAAGGTATTTAATGGTAGGTGGCTTCTCAATTTTGGCAGTTCTCTTCTATGATAGATTGGATCTTACAACTGCAGGGCTTTTGGATTTTGAAAAAGTTCTTCCTGCATCCATAGAGCAATTTGTACCGGTAGGATTACTGGGTCTGCTTCTGGCGGGTCTGTTGGCTGCATTCATGTCTACTTTTGCAGGGACTTTAAACGCTGCCCAGGCTTACCTTGTAAATGATATCTATTTAAAATATAAAAATCCTCAGGCTTCGTCCTCCAGGGTTAAGATAATGAATTATAGCAGTGGCATCGTAGTGGTTATTATAAGTATTATCCTTGGGTTTTTTGTTCAAGATGTAAATTCCATACTGCAGTGGATCGTTTCAGCATTATATGGAAGTTACGTGGTATCTAACGTATTAAAATGGCACTGGTGGAGGTTTAACGGTGAGGGTTACTTCTGGGGAATGTTATCCGGTATTATACCAGCCATGATCTTTCCGATTTTTACAGATACGCTGGATCTTTATTATTTCCCGGTGATTTTGTTGATTTCCATTGCGGGTAGTGTAATAGGAACGTATACTGCCGGGCCAACAGACGAGCATACACTTATGGAATTTTATAAAAGAACAAGGCCGTGGGGCTTCTGGAAGCCTATAAAAGAAAAAGTAAAACAAGAAGATCCCGAATTTGAAGAAAATAAGGGCTTTGGGAGAGATATGTTTAATGTACTTATAGGTACTGTGGCTCAAACCCTTCTAGTTGTAATCCCGTTTTATATAATTCTAAGAGAAAATGTACCTCTTATAATCTCATTTGTAATCCTCATCATCAGTGTAGTTATTCTAAAGAAAAACTGGTGGGATAAAATTAAAACCGAACCAAATATTACCAGGAAAAATTAAGGAAGTATGGATTTTAAAAATGAAAATAAAACTATAAAGAAGCTTCCCGGCTTTCAAAAATTATTGGAAAGCCATCAAAAGCTAATCGAAAGAAAAAATTACCCGGAGGAAATTTCCAATGGGATTTATGAGCGATATCACTATCCGGTTGTTACTGCGGCACATGCACCACTGGAGTGGAGATATGACTTTAACCTCGAAACAAATCCGCTGGGTCTTGAGCGAATTGGGATTAACGCCACCTTTAATCCGGGTGCCATGAAATGGAATAACGGTTATGTGCTGGCTGTAAGGGTGGAAGGGAATGACAGGAAATCCTTTTTTGCCATTGCAGAAAGTCCTAATGGTGTAGATAATTTTAAGTTTTGGGAAAAACCTGTAGTTCTTCCGCAAACAGATGAGCCCGACACTAACGTTTATGATATGCGGCTTACGAGTCATGAAGATGGTTGGATTTATGGAGTGTTCTGTACAGAAAGAAAGGATAAAAGTCGTCCCGAAGATACTACTGCGGCGGTGGCCAATGCAGGGATTGCCCGTACTAAGGACCTTGTAAACTGGGAACGTTTGCCCGATTTAATTTCTAATTCGGGACAACAGCGCAACGTTGTCTTACATCCTGAATTTGTAGATGGGAAATATGCGCTTTACACCCGTCCGCAGGATGGATTTATAGAAGTGGGTAAAGGAGGGGGAATTGGTCTGGGATATGTAAAGGACCTGAAGAACCCTGTGTTGGAAGACGAAAAAATCATTAATCATAAGGTATATCATACTATATATGAGATGAAGAATGGTCTGGGGCCGGCACCTATTAAAACAAAAGAAGGCTGGCTGCACCTGGCACATGGCGTGCGCAATACAGCAGGAGGTCTAAGATATACGCTTTATATTTTTATGACGGCCCTCGATGATATATCTAAGGTGATCCACCAGCCTGCAGGATATTTTATGGCTCCAAATTATACAGAAACTGTAGGGGACGTTCCTAATGTTCTCTTCGGAAA
The DNA here is from genome assembly GCF_031846645.1 of Autumnicola psychrophila. Taxonomy (NCBI): domain Bacteria; kingdom Pseudomonadati; phylum Bacteroidota; class Flavobacteriia; order Flavobacteriales; family Flavobacteriaceae; genus Autumnicola; species Autumnicola psychrophila. The sequence goes on along the minus strand of NZ_JAVRHN010000009.1, from coordinate 5,975 downwards.
TGGCTGGATAAAAGATGAAGATGGTAAGGTTTTTATCTACTATGCATCTTCAGATACACGGTCGCATGTAGCCGTATCTTCGGTGGAAAAACTTCTGGATTATGTAAAGAACACTCCTGAAGATGATTTCACCTCGGCTGCTTCCGTAGAAAAAATTATACAGCAGGCAGATAAAAATAAATCGCTTTAAAATGCAGTTTAACTCCCGCAACATCTTAAAAAATGAATTATCGGCAGAATTGGACAATATCCTGGACTACTGGAAAACGTTTAGTCAGGATGATGATTACGGTGGTTTTATAGGCCGGCGGGATTTTTATAATAAGGTTGTTCCTGAAGCAAAAAAGGGAATTATTTTAAATACGCGTCTTCTCTGGACATTCTCTGCAGCAGGGAATTTCCGGCAGGATAAAAGTACTGTTGGAATTGCAACAAGAGCTTACGATTATCTGAAGGAATTTTTTCAGGACAGGAAAAATGGAGGTGTCTTTTGGGAGCTGGATTACCTGGGGAACGCGGTAAATACTAGGAAGCAAATATACGCTCAGGCTTTTGCTGTTTATGCCTTATCTGAATATTATAAACTAACTCAGAAAGAGGAGGCGAAAAAATGGGCTGTTTCCCTTTTCGAGCTTATAGAAAAGCATGGAAGGGACAGAGAGAATAATGGATATCTGGAAGCTTTTCAGCAGGATTGGTCACCAATTGAGGATATGCGTCTAAGCAAAAAAGAAGATAATTCCGCTAAAACCATGAATACACATCTTCATATTCTTGAGGCTTATACCACCTTGTATCAGATTACCAAGGAGGAAAAAGTTAGGGAAGCTTTACATAATCTGTCAATTCTTTTTCTTGAAAAATTTTATACTGAAGAAATTCAGCATTTTCATCTGTTTTTCGATGTAAAGTGGAACAGAACAAACAATATTGTTTCCTATGGGCACGACATCGAAGCGGTTTGGCTTATTATTGAAGCAATTAAGACCTTAAACGATCACGATCTTCTGGAAAAGGCAAATACTGTGGCTGTTGCTGTAGCAGAAACTTTTCTGAAAGAAGGTTACGTTATGGGCTCGGGAGTGCTAAACGAAAAAAATCTGGAATCGGGAAAGTTGGATGCCGACAGGCATTGGTGGCCACAGGTAGAGGCGATGGTAGGGCTCGATTTTGCTTTCAGGTTAACTAAAGAAAATAAATTCCAGGAGGCAATATTCGATATCTGGGAGTACACGAAATCGCAAATTATAGACAGGGAAAATGGAGAGTGGCATTTTAGGGTAAATGAAAAAAATAAACCTTACACAAATGAAGATAAATTAGGAATGTGGAAAGCACCTTATCACAATTCAAGGGCGTGCATGATGTTAGTAAAATAGAAAATATGAAAAAGCTTAGTTACTCATTGTTAATATTTGTCTTTGTAATCACTACGGCATGTAGTGAGGACGATAGCTTTGAAGAACCAAACCCGGTTGAAGAAACACCCGGAGAAGTTCCGGAAGAACCTACAGAACCTGAAGTTCCGGAAGAAACACCCGAAGAGGGGGATCCGCAGACTTATGCTTTTGCTCCCGGGGAGACCAGGGGTTACATGGCAGATGCCTCGGCTACAGAAGAAACGGTGGCATTGTTCTATCATTTAAAGGCGATTTCAGATTCGCAATTTATCATAGGTCAGCAGGATGCTTTTAATGCTTTTTATAATAATGATTCCGGAGAATCTGATATGAAAAAACTAACCGGAAGCGATCCCGGGATGCTCGGTTCAGATTTCATGTTTATTACAGATGATTCCAATAACGCGGAGGCCGGTAACTGGTTCTACCAACAGGAACAACAAATTATTCAGGACGCTATCGAAGCTTACGACAAAGGCATGGTGAATGCTTTTACGTGGCATTTACGCGAACCTTATGAAGGGGATGATTTTTACACCAGTGAAATGACTGCCTTTCAAAGGGAAAATGCTTTTAGAAGTATAATTGAGGGAGGCGCCAATCATGAATATTATAAGGAAAAGCTACAAAAAGTAGCAGAAGTGGTGAAAAATCTTCGAGGAAGCGATGGGGCGCTTGTGCCGGTGATTTTTAGGCCTTTTCATGAATTTGATGGTGATTTTTTCTGGTGGGGGGCACCTTATTCCACACCTTCAGAATTTAAGGAGGTTTGGAGATTTACCGTCACTTATCTTAGGGATCAGTTAGATGTACATAATATTTTGTACGCTTTCGCGCCAGATAACAGTTATACAAGTAAAAGTGCCTATTTAAGCAGATATCCGGGAGATGAATATGTAGATATCTTAGGTATGGATAATTACGGAGATCTTTCTTCACAAAATGGCTCTGGCGTGGCAGCAGCTAACCAGAAACTAAAAGTGGTTTCAGACCTTGCGAAGGAAAAAAATAAGGTGGCAGCATTAACCGAGACAGGTTATTTTGTAGACGCGCAAAATCCATTGCCTTCTAATTTTTATTCAAAAAATATTTATAATGTCATTACAGAAGGCGATGTGAACATTGGCTTTATCATGTTCTGGCAAAATTATTCCGATTCTTACACGGTACCTGTTCCGGGAGTAGAAGGGGAAGATGATTTTATGGAATTTGTTGAAACGGAGGAAGCTCTTCTATTGAAGGACCTTCCTTCATTATACGACATGCCGGCCAATTAAGCTAAAATGCAATGGAAGTTATCTCTGGAAGTAAAATGCTTTATAGGAAGCTATAGCTTAATCCTGGGTAGCTCACCTGATAGCTTCAGTAAAAATAATTAACTCTAAAAATATTAATGAAAATGAAAAAAACAGCATGTTTTTCCCTGATAATTGTCACCGCAATGGCAATGTTAAGTTTCAGCGGTAACAACAGAAGACTAAATCGATCTATGGAAACTTTAGAAATTGACAGCATTACCCAAAAAGTAGATTCATTGTTAAACCTTATGACCCTGGAAGAAAAAGTAGGGCAAATGAACCAATATAATGGCTTTTGGGAAGTAACCGGCCCCGCTCCTGAAGGCGGTAGCGCAGAACTTAAATATGAGCATTTACGAAGCGGTCTGGTTGGCTCTATGCTAACCGTGCGTGGGGTGGAGCAGGTTAGAGCAGTTCAGAAGATTGTAGTAGAAGAAACCAGGCTAGGGATTCCGCTCATTATCGGGTTCGATGTTATCCACGGTTATAAAACCTTAAGCCCTATTCCATTAGCAGAATCTGCAAGTTGGGATCTTGAGGCGATCAGGAAATCTGCAGAGGTAGCTGCTTCAGAAGCGGCTGCTTCGGGAATTAACTGGACCTTTGCACCCATGGTCGATATTTCCAGGGATGCACGCTGGGGCCGCGTGATGGAAGGTGGAGGTGAAGATCCCTACCTGGGCAGCAAAATTGCCGTGGCAAGGGTTAAAGGCTTCCAGGGAGAAGATTTGTCTCACCCACTTACAATCGCTGCCACCGCTAAGCATTTTGCCGGCTATGGTTTTGCTGAAGCAGGACGGGAATACAACAAAGCAGATATTGGGACGCTTACTTTACACAACATCGTTTTGCCTCCTTTTAAAGCTGCGGAAGAGGCCGGAGTAAAAACCTTTATGAATGGATTCAATGAATTGAACGGAGTGCCTGTTACCGGAAACGAATATTTATTAAGAGATATTCTGAAGCAAAAGTGGGATTTTGAAGGTTTTGTTATTTCAGATTATGCTTCTATTGAAGAAATGGCTACTCATGGCTTTGTGAAAAACGAAAAGATGGCTGCCAAAAAAGCGGTACAGGCAGGCGTAGATATGGATATGGAATCCTATTCTTACGTAAACGAACTTGTTGCACTTGTAAACGAAGGCCAGGTAGACGAAGCACTTATTGATGATGCGGTTAGAAGGATACTGCGTGTTAAATTCGAACTGGGATTGTTCGAAGACCCATACAGGTATTTAGATGAAGAAAGAGAGCAAAATATTATAGGAAGTAAGGAGAATCATGAAGCAGTTCTTGATATGGCCAAAAAATCCATAGTTCTGCTTAAAAATGAGAACAATATTTTACCTCTGAAGAAAAAAGGTCAGAATATCGCTCTTATCGGTCCGCTTGCAGATGATAAAAACAGTCCGTTAGGAAGCTGGAGAATAGCATCAGATGATAATACTGCTGTTTCCGTTTTAGAAGGAATGCAAAAATACGAAGGCAATAACCTTGTTTTCGAAAAAGGAGCAGAACTGGTAAAGGGAACGGTAACTTTTATTAACGAACTCGAGTTTAATACCACCGACAAAAGCGGATTTGATGCAGCTCTGGAGGCAGCAAAGGATGCAGATGTTGTGGTGATGGTTCTTGGCGAGCATGGTTTCCAGAGTGGTGAGGGCAGGAGCCGTACAAATCTGGATCTTCCGGGAGTTCAACAGGAATTAATGGAAAAAGTTTATGAAGTAAACCAAAATATCGTTCTTGTTCTTAACAATGGTCGTCCTTTGGCAATAGAGTGGGCAGAAGAAAATATTCCGGCAATTGTTGAAGCATGGCATTTGGGAACAGAAACCGGAAATGCAGTGGCCCAGGTTCTTTATGGAGATTATAACCCCAGCGGAAAATTACCAATGACTTTCCCACGAAATGTCGGTCAGACACCAATCTACTACAATCATGGGAATACCGGAAGACCTGAAGCAACCGAAATGGTATTCTGGTCGCATTACATGGATGTGGAAAACACCCCGCTTTATCCTTTTGGTTATGGACTAAGCTATACAGATTTCAGTTATGATAATCTTAAGTTAGATAAGCAGGAAGTTCCAACTTCCGGAGAACTTAATATCTCCGTTGAAGTGACTAATACTGGTGATTATGACGGAAAAGAGGTTGTTCAGCTGTACATCAGGGACATGTATGCCAGCGTGATAAGACCGGTAAAAGAACTGAAAGGTTTTGAGCTGGTGCAAATTGCCAAAGGCGAAACCAAAACTGTTAATTTCACCCTTACAGAAAAAGAATGGGGCTTCTATAATGCACAGGGAGAATATGTTGTAGAACCCGGAGAATTCCAGATTCTTGTAGGAGGAAGTTCTGTAGAAGGGCTGCAGGCTTCCTTCAATTTAGTAGAATAACAGCCTGTTCTATTTTTTATAAAGAAACTCCTGTGTCAATCTGATGCAGGAGTTTTTTTATTCTAAAAGGGTAAATACCCCGAGACTTGTCTCGTTAGTAAATGTTGTAAAGTTTGAAAACGTGTTCCACTAAAATGCTCCGTGGGCTTGCCCCGGAGAAATTTTACTTTGAAGCTTTTCTTCCGCAGAAAAAATAGTAACAGGATTTTCGCTGAAAAATCAGACGCTATAGTCCGGCTGAGCATTCTAAGATAAAAACAAATATTTAAGCGGATAATTTCACGAAGGGTTCTTCCCTTTTCGCCACGGCAAATATCCTCAACACGATTTTATTAGCCACAGCATTCAGGACAGAAAGTTTATTTTTGCCTTCGCTGATTTTCCTTTTATAGTACGCTTTCAACTGATGATCGTGCTGTATTGCTGATCCAGCAGCTTTAAATAGAATCGCTTTTAATTCTTTATCCCTCAGTTTGCTGGTTTTTGTTCTCCCTCGAATACTGCTCCCGGATCTGTATGGAAATGGTGCCAGGCCACAGTGACAGTTGAACTTTCTGGGATCGCTAAAACTGGTAAAGTTATCTGTCTCTATGATGCACTTAAGCGCTGTTATAGGCCCCACACCTACAACCTGGGTTATTTTGCTGAAAGTTTTTAGCAGCTTGGACTCTGTCTGGATTTCACTGAACATTCTCTGTTCAATGGCAGCTATTTTTTTATCCAAGATATCAATTAGTTTCTTCTGTTCTTCCAGTTCCTTTTTAATAGGCGTTGTTTTGTGTAATATTTCACATGCTTTGAGCCCATTTTTTAACTGCGTAGCAATTTTTACATAGCGTGCCCTAATGCTGAACAGTACTTTTAATTTTCCCAGT
>NZ_JAVRHN010000008.1:0-241416 GCF_031846645.1 Autumnicola psychrophila | reverse complement strand
TTTCACTTTTCACTACTCACTCACCACCCTTTTTGCGTTAGGGATAGCAGCGGCATCCTTATAGCGGAAAATAATCCATGTCCTAATTTGGCAATTATCGACATCCTTATATATACCTTACTTCTCCCCCTACTCCAAAACCGCTATAAGATACAGCGGATAGCCCGACCGCGACCTTTCCTGGGAGCGGAAACGCCCAATTCCTTCATTTTTCTCCTTATAGTGTATTGCGCAACCAACTTCAACGGCTTATCTTTGCTCTTCTAATTGAAAAACACGACATGATTAAGGTATCTTTGCCCGACGGCAGCATTAAGGAATTTGAAAAAGGCGCTACTCCAATGGATGTCGCGAACAGTATTAGTGCGGGATTGGCCAGAAATGTGATTTCGGCAAAATTCAATGACAAAATAGTAGAGGCTTCTACGCCTTTGACTACCGACGGCGCGCTTACCTTATATACATGGAACGACGATGAGGGGAAAAAGGCTTTCTGGCACTCCACTTCTCACGTGATGGCGCAGGCTATCGAGGAGTTGTACCCTGGTTCTAAACTTACGATCGGGCCGGCTATCGACAACGGATTTTATTATGATGTGGATTTTGGGGAGCATACACTTTCGGAAAATGACTTTGGAAAAATAGAAACCAAAATGCTGGAAATTGCCCGCGGAAAGCATGATTTTAAGCTTCGGGAGGTTTCCAAGGCTGATGCACTTGATTATTATAAGAAACAGGATAATCCGTTTAAAGTTGAATTGATTGAAAATCTTGAAGACGGAACGATTACATTTTGTGATCATGATACTTTTACAGATTTATGCCGCGGCGGACATATTCCGAATACCGGAATTATTAAAGCGGTAAAACTGATGAGTGTTGCCGGTGCATACTGGCGTGGCGATGAAAAGAAACCTCAGCTCACCAGGGTTTACGGTACTTCTTTCCCAAAACAAAAGGAGTTAAAGGAGTATCTGGAACTTCTGGAAGAAGCTAAAAAGCGGGATCACCGTAAATTAGGACGGGAGCTGGAGCTTTTCACTTTTTCGCAAAAAGTAGGACAGGGCCTTCCTTTATGGTTGCCAAAAGGTGCTGCTTTACGTGAACGCCTGGAAAATTTCCTGAAGAAAGCACAGAAAACCGCGGGATATGAGATGGTTGTGAGTCCGCATATTGGTCAAAAAGAACTATATGTAACTTCAGGGCATTACGCGAAATATGGAGAAGATAGTTTCCAGCCGATAAAAACTCCGAACGAAGGAGAAGAATTTTTGCTGAAACCGATGAACTGCCCTCACCACTGTGAAATTTACAATGCAACTTCCTGGAGTTACCGGGATTTACCGAAGCGTTTTGCTGAATTTGGAACGGTTTACCGTTATGAACAAAGCGGGGAATTGCACGGACTAACCCGTGTGCGAGGATTTACACAGGATGATGCACATATTTTCTGTACTCCGGATCAACTGGATGATGAATTTAAAAAAGTAATAGACCTTACCTTATATGTATTCGATTCTTTAGGTTTTGAAAACTTCACCGCACAGGTTTCTTTAAGGGATCCCGAAAACAAGGAAAAGTACATTGGAAGTGATGATGTTTGGGATAAAGCTGAAAATGCTATTATCTCTGCAGCAAAGGAAAAAGGCTTAAATTATGTGGTAGAAACAGGTGAAGCTGCATTTTACGGTCCTAAGCTAGACTTTATGGTTAAAGATGCGCTTGGCAGAAACTGGCAACTTGGCACAATTCAGGTGGATTATAACCTGCCGGAACGTTTTGACCTGACATATAAGGGAAGTGACAACGAAAGTCATCGCCCTGTCATGATCCACAGAGCGCCATTTGGAAGTATGGAACGATTTGTTGCGATTCTCCTGGAACATACCGGCGGGAACTTCCCACTATGGTTAATGCCGGAGCAGGCTATTATTCTCTCCCTCAGTGAGAAATATGAAAAATACTCCCAAAAAGTTTTAACTTTGCTGGAAAATAACGAAATTCGCGCCCGTAAGGATAACCGAAATGAAACCATCGGCAAGAAGATTCGTGAGGCTGAAATGGGAAAATATCCATATATGCTTATCGTTGGAGAACAAGAGGCGAATGATGGTACGGTTTCTGTACGTAAACACGGGGAAGGCGACATTGGTACAATGCCGGTAGAAGCTTTTGCTGAAATTGTAAATAATGAAATAAGAAAAACGCTTAAGGCGTTTGAAGTTTAACTAAAAATAGATTAGCCATAGCAATACGAAGAAAAAAATCGAAAAGGCCCAGTACAAGGAGGAAAGAAGACGAACACAGAATCAACGATAAAATCCGCGCTGAAAAAGTGAGGCTTGTTGGTGATAATGTGGAAATGGACGTTTACCCTATTAAGGAAGCCTTAGCAATCGCTGAAGAGTTAGGTGTGGATTTGGTAGAGATATCTCCAAATGCTGAACCGCCGGTTGTAAAAGCGATGGACTACAAGAAGTTTCTTTATGAACAGAAGAAACGAGAAAAGGTCATGAAAGCAAAGGCCACTAAAGTTATAGTCAAAGAAATTCGATTCGGGCCAAACACCGATGATCATGATTACGAATTTAAAAAGCGCAATGCTGAAAAATTCCTGAAGGATGGTGCGAAATTAAAGGCTTTTGTATTTTTTAAAGGTCGGTCTATTGTTTTTAAAGATAAAGGTGAAATCCTGTTATTGCGATTGGCCACAGACCTTGAAGAGCTTGGTAAAGTTGAACAAATGCCGAAGCTGGAGGGTAAACGTATGACTATGTTTCTGTCTCCAAGAAAGACAAAATAAATCCTTGCATTTCTTAAATTATTCGGAACTTCTTTTATTTTGAAGTTCCGCTTTTTTTGAAGAGATAGGAGGGTAAGCCATGGTAAAACCGTGGGATATTAAGATTAAGAGAGTTTAATTATAAAAGAAGGACAGCATGCCTAAGATGAAAACAAAATCCAGTGCCAAGAAGCGTTTTAAGCTTACAGGTACCGGTAAAATCAAAAGAAAGCACGCGTTTAAAAGCCACATTCTAACGAAAAAGTCTAAAAAACGTAAGCTTGCCCTTACTCACAGTACTTTGGTACATGATGCAGATAAGGATAATGTTAAACTTCAACTACGTTTAAAGTAAGCTGAAGCTCTTAACGGTTTAAACAATTTATAAACCCTGGAGTTGGGCAACACTTCGACTGGGCTCAGTGTGACAGTTTGAAGTTTAAGTTAAAAGTGCCGGTTACCGGCCGCCTGCTACAAAAACAAATAAAATATGCCAAGATCAGTAAATTCAGTTGCGAAGAGAGCCAGAAGAAAAAAGGTTCTTAAGCAAGCAAAAGGTTACTTCGGACGTCGTAAGAACGTTTGGACAGTAGCAAAAAATGCGGTAGATAAAGCAATGCTTTATGCATACAGAGACCGTAAAACCAAGAAGCGTAACTTCCGTTCATTATGGATTATGCGTATTAACGCTGCTGCCCGTCAGCACGGATTGTCTTATTCACAATTCATGGGAAAAGTCAACGTCAGTGGAATCGATCTAAACCGTAAGGTTTTAGCCGATTTGGCAATGAACCACCCGGAAGCGTTTAAAGCAATCGTTGACAAAGTAAAGTAATTAAATAACAGATTATACTCTCTTATATTTAAAATCCGGTTCTGTAAAGAGCCGGATTTTTTATTTCTTACTAGTGAATACGGAAAGTAAGATTCACTAAATATAAATTTCCTGCTAACTACTGCTTTCCTAAACCTCCTGCATCGGGTAGATAAGGATAAAACTGTTATTTTTAAACTGGTTGTTAAGATAAGAAGAAGTTTCTACCATTTTCTGCTGATATGAAATCTTGTTTCTTCGGCTTAGCACAATTATTAAGTTATCGTCCTTTCCAACGCCTTTGGATATATCTTCAAATCGGGACCAATCATTAAACTCCCGAAAAGAGCATTCCACAGCATGTGAAACCTGAATATTTTTAATCAGCTTTATAGTTTCTGTAGTTGCATGAAAAACCAGTTCCGCACCAGAATTTTCAGAAAGGTTCCAGATCTTGTTTATCCAGAACGGAAATCCTATCTCCTTTTCTGCTTTTGGCGGAATAATGACGAAGTGTTTCTTTATCGTCGCTAATGGCTGTGCAGGCTTATAGATTAGAGTTGTAGTGTTGGATCTTGCTAAAATCCCTTCGGTAAGTTCGCCAAGAAAAGAATCGGAGATTCCCTGCTTCACATGAAGACCTATAATAAGATCGGTTATTCCATTCTCCCTTACAGCACCAGTAATTCCATTCACAACATTAAAATCATACCGAAGAAGCTCCTGCAGGTGATTATCTGTTGCCGATGCTGTAACCGCCGCACGATGCAAAACTTCTCTCGCCTTTTTTTCAGCTTCGGGATTTAAAGAATTATTATCGATAATCGTGAGAGCATAAAGTCCCCCGCTCTTCTTTATAGATTTTATCGATAGCCCAAGATGGATGAGTTCATCCAGGGTCTCGGTATTACTAACCGGAATAAGAATTTTTTCGGAATTACCCCTCTCCCCTGCTGTTGCTCCTGTTGACATTCCGACTTGTGACAAAGCTAAATTACGGGCTCCTTTTTGTGCTACAAAAGATGCCACTGTACAAGTCACCAGGATCATGAGAATCGTTCCGTTAAGAACATTTTCATTTAACAGTCGTACAGGCTCCCCGGTTTCTGATTCACCTAAAATAATATTATAGCCAATGATTACGGCTGCCAGCGTTGCAGCTGCCTGCGCATTGCTGAGTCCGAAAATCAGCCGGCGTTCATCTACAGAGAATCTATAGGTTTTCTGTGTAAGCCACGCCGCCAGGAATTTTGCCAATGTTGCGACAATGGTCATAACGGCGGCTATCCAAATCGCCTCCCATCCCTGGAAGAACACCCTGAAATCTATAAGCATCCCGATTCCGATAAGGAAGAATGGAATAAAAATCGCATTCCCCACAAATTCCACCCTGTTCATCAATGGTGAAGTGCGGGGAATGAGTCGGTTTAAGGCTAATCCGGATAAAAATGCACCAATGATCGCTTCAATTCCTGCAATTTCAGCCAAAATTGCTCCGAGAAAAACCAGTGCCAGGACGAAGATATATTGCGTAACATTATCATCATATTTTTTGAAAAACCAACGTGCTATAATCGGAAAGACAAACATTACAATAGCACCAAAAGTGAGAACTGAAGCAGTTAGTTTCAACCAAAATGCAGTGTTCACTTCTCCTTTGGTCATCCCAACAATTACCGCGAGCACCAGGAGGGCAAGAATATCGGTAATCATTGTTCCTCCTACAGTGATATTTACAGCGCGGTTCCTGGCCACGCCCAGTTTACTTACGAGCGGATAAGCAATCAAAGTATGTGATGCAAACATACTGGCTAGAAGTACTGAAGTTAATACCGAAAACTGGAAAATATAAAGACCGGTAAAAATGCCCATTATCATAGGAATACTAAAGGTGAACATCCCAAATACGAGACTTTTTTTAGTATTCTTCTTAAAGTCGGCGAGATCTATTTCCAGACCGGCGAGGAACATAATATAGAGCAGCCCTGCAGTTCCCGAAAGAATAATTCCGCTATCCCGCTCCATCAGGTTTAGTCCGTTAGGGCCAATAACTGCTCCCGCCAGGATAAGACCCAGAAGGTTTGGAATCTTTATTTTGTTCAGCACGAGTGGCGTGAACAAAATAATGAGAAGAATGATCAGGAATTTTAGCACCGGATTCTCCAGTGGCAGAGAAATATCCAGTAAGACTACAGTCATTATTTTTTACTGTATTAATTTACCGGTTACGACCTACACCAAAGGCGGTCAAGACAAGTTTTCTCGTCCCACCGTGGTTTCTATGCTCGCATAAATAAATCCCTTGCCAGGTTCCTAAATTCAGTTTCCCATTGGTTATTGGAATCTGAACTGAAGTTCCCATCAACGAAGCTTTAATATGAGCCGGCATATCATCAGATCCTTCCAACGTATGCCTGTAGTACGGCTGATTTTCGGGAACCATTTTGTTGATATGGCTTTCGAAATCATCTCGCACCGTAGGATCTGCATTTTCGTTTATAGTCAAACCCGCGGAAGTATGTTTGATAAAAGCCTGGAACATCCCGCTTTCAATATTGGAAATCTCCGGAAATCCTGACAAGATCTCTTCTGTAACCAAATGAAATCCTCTTCCTTTTGCAGATAATTTTATTTCTTTCTGAAAAACTTCCATGTCTATTTATTTTAATTTATTCTTTCGGTTGTAGTGCTAATATAGGAATTAGCATGCTTAACGGCTCGTGGAACTACAAGTGGCGCGGAGTTTGGTAGCAGCTGCTGTCTACGATTCAATTTCTTCTTCGTTAAAATTTGTAGACCAAAATTTATAATTTTCCGAGAACCAACTCAAATGTTTTGATAAACCTTCTAAATCTGGAAAAAGACTTAAGTAGTTGACCCCATATTGATTTAAAAGATGAATTAAATCGGACTTTAAACCTGCAGGAATTATTATTTTTTCTAAAGTTCCTTTAGAGTTTTTTTCAGTCATTGGTTCTTCTGGATCTTTATGAACTGTAAAATACCCATATTGATTAGCCAATCGCGTAGATGAAGTTGTTGGTTGATACATTGAAATTTTTGTGCTCAAATCAAATGGTTCTTTTTCTTTATGTTTAACAAAATAATTTGTCAGATAAATAAAAACTGCTCCATCTTTTTCTGGATTTTCTGAAGCAGCAAAAAAGAAAGCTACTAAAGGAGTATGTGTCCAATCTAATAATCTTGTCGGCAAACCGGTATGTTGAGCAATTGAAAGTAATTCCCATTCATTGTAGTTTGTATTGTTCAAATATGAGATTGCTCTTCTTTTCCAATGATAAAAAATGTCTTGATCAGATACTTGATTAAACCCTTGTCTACCAGCTTTTGGAGTTAAAGACCAATCTTTATCACTTTGACCACGAAACTTATAGAAGCTACTTTTTCTAAATTTTTCAAGTATTTGATGTAGGTGATCTAAGGATTCGAGCTTTGTTTCTTTCATATAATCTTCTTACAGTTGCTGCCTACGTCTCGTAAAAAACAGTGGGAGCTGGTGAGTTTGATTGTCCGCAGGACCATCAGGTGTTGAAAGCGAGAACAGAGCATCAACTCAAGACGGATTTAAGCAATGGTTTTAGTGTTCTCCACATTTATTTATCCTTTTTCGGCGATGGTGGTGGTTTTGTTTCCACCCTTGATATTGTTGGTTTTGGCTTATTCGAGCTATTTTTAGATTCACCTTTTTGTCCGTTACTCTTATTGGGATGTTTCTTGTCCATTTTCTTCTAATTTTGCTATTTCTATTATTATTTCCTGTTTGTTTAAAGATAAATATACTTCACCAACTTCATAAAGAAATTTCGAATCCGAATAATTATAAACGGCCACATCTGCAAGTCGTATTTCAGAAACGGTTTCATTTTCCGAAAAAGATTTTACCCATCCGTGATAAGTCAGTTGATTTTTTATATCTCTTAAATATACAAATTGTACATTTTTAGAATTTAGAAACATTGAGTAAAGATTTTCATCACCATATTTTGCTGAAATTCCGAAAAAACCTGCCACTCTGTTTATAATTTTTCTATTCTCAATCATTGAAGAAAAAAAGGCAACAATAATTGATATGGTTGTCGCAAAACCTACCTCTTGATAAGGAATTAATGATGCATTATTTAAGTTCTTCCATATTGTTAAATCGGATAATTCAATACAGGAAAAGAGATTCAACCCATTTATAATTAATTGCAAGAATAAGTAGGATAAAATTCCAAAAATAATTGAATAAAGTACAAAACGAAAACTACTCCACTCTTTATGCAATATTAACTTACCAAAAATTAATGTCGCAATTGCTCCTGGAATTAATATAATAATGAGTTTAATAGTTAATTCAGACATATGTTAGTTTTAATCACCAAAGGCTACCAGCATTCTAAAGATATAGAGTCAGCAGGACCATTTAAACAATATTATAAAATTCACATGCTGTACCGCCCATGACCTTTTTCAGATCTTCTTCTGAATAGGCTGAAAAATAATCTTCTACGATCTTTAAGCTCTCTTCATAACTTCCACCGCTTAATGAAACCGGCCAGTCAGATCCAAACATCAATCTTTCCATTCCGAAAGATTTAACTATCACATCCAGGAAAGGTATGAAATCTGGAGGGTTCCAATTCTTTCCGGCTTCACTGAGTAATCCTGAAACTTTGCAAAACACGTTCTCGTTTTCCGCCAATTGCTGAATATCCTGTTTCCATTGCTCTGAAGGTGGTTTTGAGACATCGGGCTTTGCCAAATGGTCTAACACAAATTTCTGTTCAGGGAATTTTTCAGCTAAAGCTATTGCTCCGGGTAACTGATAAGGAAAAACCAGGACTTCATATATAAGGCCGAAATTTGCCAATTTTGACACCCCTCTTTGAAAAGCAGGATCAGTCATAAATCCTCCTTTTTCATCATAAACCGTATGTCTTACGCCCTTAAACATCTTATTTTCAGAAAAACGGGCCAAAGAATGGTCAATTTTATCGGAATCAAGGTCGACCCAACCTATAATTCCTTTAATAATGTCATTTTTCAGCTGCCAGACTCAGTAAAAACTCCGTTTCTTCTTCAGATTGATGCGCCTGCACCAGGATAGTACCCTCAAATTTGGCATTTTTGAGCAGTGGCTTTAAATCTTCCGGTAAAAAATCCTTCTGAATCTTTTTATTACTAATCCAGGAATACTTTTCAGGATCATAATGCCAAAAATGCTGATGCGCGTCAATCTTCATAAGATCAGGTTTTCTGTTTCTTCTTCCTGGCTGCCGGAAAAAGTACATTGTTCAGAATAAGTCGGTAACCGGGCGAGGTTGGGTGCAATTCCAGTTCGGTTTTGGGATCGCCGACCCTGTGCGTATAATCTTCGGGGTCGTGACCGCCATAGAATGTGAAAAATCCTTTGCCTTTTATTCCGTGGATATAGCGCGCTTCGCCGTTGAGTTTGCTTTCTCCCATTACCAGTACATTGGCTTTAACATTTTCAGGATTATAAGCAGTGGTCTGTCCCATAAAACCTTTAACCAGGCGGGTGTGATTTTGAGTGAGCATCGTTGGAACCACATCCCATTTTGCAGAGAAATCCATAAGGGTAAAATAATCACTTTCGGCCGATATTTGCCTTTTTTGGGTCATGTCTATAGAGGAAAATTCATAAACCATCGGGCTGCGTTCAAGAATAAAATCTGTAAAAGCGAAGGTATTGGAATAATCGATTTTGGACTGGTAACCCGGTTCACTGGGGTCACCATCGAACATTGGTTCTGCGATATCCACACCTTCTGCAGACAATGCAATATCAAAACTGTCTGTCGCGCTGCACATCGCGAACATGAAGCCGCCGCCCACTACGTAATCCCTAATTTTAAGTGCTACTGCCAGTTTTTCTTCAGAAACTTTATCATAACCCAGCTCTGCAGCCAAAGCTTCGGCTTCCTCTTTATCTTTTATATACCAGGGCGTGGTTTTAAAAGCGCGGTAAAATTTGCCATACTGCCCCGTAAAATCTTCGTGGTGCAAATGCAGCCAGTCGTATAAAATCAGCGCATCATTTAGAACTTCCCGGTCGTAGATGGTCTCGTAAGGAATTTCAGCATATTCCAGCGCCATAGTTACCGCGTCGTCCCAGGGCTTGTTGCCTTCCGGAGTATAAACTGCGATCTTCGGAGCTTTTTCCAACTCTACGGTTTCCATATTCCGCGACGGACTGCTAATTTCTTCCAGGATTTGCTCTGTTTTTTGGTCGCTGATTACTTCAAAAGAGACTCCGCGTATCTGGCATTCCCTTCGCAGGTCTTCGGTATCTGAAATAAGGAAGGAACCTCCCCTGTAATTCAGAAGCCAGCGAACTTCCAGTTGTTTTTCGAGGGAATAGTAGGTGATTCCATATGCTTTCAGGTGATCTGCCTGCCCATCGGCATCCATCGGAATAAGAATATTGGAAGACCAACCCTGAAAATTGGCAATTATCAGCCATAAAAAAACCGCCAGAAATCCCTTCAGTTTAAAAGGAATTCCGGCGGAAGTATTCTCTGCTGTTTCTATTTTTCTGTTAAAAAGGCACGTCGCTATCGTCATCATTAAAGTCATCATTCATGGAGCTGCCAAAAGCTTCGTCTGCCGTTGGACTGGGTAAATTTTTACTACCAAAATCATTTTCGTCTTCCCCTCCACTGTTCATTTTCGAATGAAATTCAAATGGAGAATCAAACTCCTCCAAGTTATCAAATTTACCAAGATGTCCAATAAATTTCAACCTGATATTCTCAAGTCCGCCATTACGGTGTTTCGCTACAATAAATTCTGCCTGGCCATCTGTAGGAGTACGTTCTTCATCATCCCACTCGTCAATTTTATAGTATTCGGGACGGTAAATAAAGGAAACGATATCTGCATCCTGCTCGATCGCTCCAGATTCCCTAAGGTCAGAAAGAAGCGGCCTTTTACTGCCTCCACGAGTTTCCACGGCACGGGACAACTGCGAAAGTGCGATAACCGGAACACTTAGTTCCTTAGCCAGCGCCTTAAGGTTACGGGAAATTGTAGAAATTTCCTGTTCCCTGTTTCCTCCTTTCTGGCTTCCTCCAGCCGTCATTAACTGCAGGTAATCCACAACAATTAGTTTAATACCGTGTTGTGAAGCGAGACGTCTCGCTTTGGCCCTGAGGTCGAAAATTGACAAAGAGGGGGTGTCATCTATAAATAGAGGTGCTTTTTCAAGATCCTTCACTTTTACGTTTAGCTGCTCCCACTCGTGTTTTTCCAGGTTTCCGGTTCTTAATTTTTCTGAAGATAAACCTGTTTCAGAAGAAATTAAACGGGTGATAAGCTGTACTGAAGACATCTCCAGGGAGAAGAAAGCAACGGGCATATTTTGTCCCACTGCAATATTTCTCGCCATCGATAAAGTCAGCGCGGTTTTACCCATACCAGGACGTGCTGCCACGATAATTAAATCACTGGGCTGCCAACCGGAAGTTAACCTGTCCAATCTTTCGAATCCTGAAGGAACACCACTAAGTCCTTCTTTGTTGGAAATCTCCTGAATCCTGTTCTTCGCCTGGATCACCAAACTTTGCGCAGTTTCTGTAGATTTTTTTATGTTACCCTGTGTGACTTCGTATAATTTAGCTTCAGCCTGGTCCAGCAAATCGAAAACATCTGTAGATTCGTCGTAAGAATCTTCAATAATTTCGTTTGAAATTTTTATCAGGCTTCGCTGTATATATTTCTGAAGAATAATACGCGCGTGAAATTCAATATGCGCTGAAGATGATACTCTTTGAGTCAACTGAATGAGATAATAATCGCCTCCAGCCTTGTCAAAATTGCCGTCTTTCTTAAGTTGGTTAGAAACGGTTAATAAGTCAATCGCCTCTGTATTTTCAAACAGCTTATGTATAGCCTCAAATATGAGCTTATGAGAGCTTTTGTAGAAGGCCTCTGCGGTTAAGATGTCGATAATTTCATCTACTCCCTTTTTATCAATCATCATCGCCCCAAGCACAACTTCTTCTAAATCAACAGCTTGAGGAGGTAATTTTCCTTTTTCTAAATTAACGACATTACTTTGTTTGTAACCAAAACTTTGCGGCGCAGTGATATTTTCCATATAACGAAAGTAAAAAAAATGTTAAGACAACCTTAAGAATTAACGGTCAACTTAATTAACCGGTAATAAACAATTGCCCTGTTGAAAACTTAATTATTTTGTTGAAAAGGACAAAAAAATCCGAAACTTTAGCTCCGGATTAAATTCGTGATGCGGTATAGAATGTATTAGCCTTTAAAAACACCCATCGCTAAATACTTGTCCATTCTTTTTTCAACCAAATCTGCTGGTGATAAGTTTTTAAACTCATCATAAGAGTCCGATATGGATTTTTTTACAGTTGCAAAAATTTCCTCCCGGTCACTATGTGCGCCACCAATTGGTTCTTTCACTATTTCATCGATAAGTTTCTGTTTCTTCATGTCTTTAGCAGTAAGTTTTAAAGCTTCTGCCGCAACTTCTTTGTATTCCCAGCTCCTCCAGAGAATGGACGAACAGGATTCCGGAGAGATTACAGAGTACCATGTGTTTTCCAACATCATAACCTTATCTCCTACTCCTATACCTAAAGCCCCACCGCTAGCTCCTTCTCCAATTATTACAACGATAATAGGAACTTTTAAACGCGTCATCTCCAGGATATTTCTTGCTATCGCTTCTCCCTGTCCTCTTTCTTCGGCTTCAAGCCCCGGATAAGCACCCGGTGTATCTACTAAACATACAACAGGAATACCAAATTTTTCAGCAGATTTCATAAGGCGAAGCGCCTTACGATAACCTTCCGGATTTGCCATTCCAAAATTACGATACTGCCTTGTTTTGGTATTATATCCTTTTTGCTGACCAATAAACATGTAGCTCTGATCATCAATTTTTCCAAAGCCCCCAATCATTGCTTTATCGTCCTTTACACTACGATCCCCATGAAGTTCAAGAAAAGTATCACCGCAAATGGCTTTTATATAATCTAACGTATACGGCCGGCTTGGATGTCGTGATAACTGGACACGTTGCCATGCAGTTAAATTCTTATATATGTCTTTTCTGGTTTCCCTGAGCTTCTTCTCAATTTGTTTACAGGTAGCAGTTACATCAACATTACTCTCCTCTCCTATATTACAGGCCTTCGCGTATTGTTCTTCTAACTCTTTAATGGGTAATTCAAAATCCAAATATTCCATAAGAATTATGGTGTTTTTTAATTAGCCCACAAATATAACAAACTTTAAAAGGAAGATTTCTATAGTTTCCGTTTAAATTTCAAGTGTACGATACGCCCTTATCTCTTAGACGTAAAAAGTAGGTAAATAGCCAAAACCCCAAAAACTATATTCGGAAACCACACTGCAAGTAGTGGTGAAAAGGTAGATTGCTCTGCCATTGTACCAAAAACTTTATCGAAAAAGATGAAAATAAAAGCCAGGGTTATCCCTACCGCAAGATTTACGCCCATTCCTCCCCTCCTTTTTTTAGAGGAAACTGCAACCGCAATCACAGTAAGGATAAAAGCTGACACCGGAAGACTCCATCTTTTATAAGCAACAACAAGATACCTGTTAATGTTACCGGCACCACGACGACGTTCTGTCTCAATAAAATCGTTTAATTCAGTATAATTTAGAGTCTCTGCGATATAGGATTCCGGAGTAAGTTCACCAAATTCAAATGGAAGAATAGTATCGACTTTTCTCTCGTGGATAATCTCATCTCCATTTTCCCCTACAATCCTTTTATCGAAGTTAGTAAGGCTATAAGTTGAATCTGCTTCATTAAATTCCAGATAAGAAGCACTTATTTTGAATTCCAGTTTATTACCATTAAAATGTTCTAGCGTAAAGTTTCTTGCAGTCTTTGTTTTTGGTTGAAAATTACTTGCGTAAATGTATTCATCATCATTGATCTGCCGGTAAACATCCCGTGTTTCCTGAACCTGGGCTCCCCTTTTGAGGTATTCATACTTAAATTCGTTAAAACCTTTACTTGCTCTTGGCGCAAGATACATCCCTAATACCAGCGCACCGACACATACTATGGAAGCTCCAATAAGATATGGACGCAAGAACCTCCAGAAGGAAACACCACTACTTAAAAAAGCAATAATTTCTGTATTATTTGCGAGTTTAGAAGTAAACCAGATTACCGATAAAAACAGGAAAAGCGGAAAAAGAAGATTGGCAAAATAAATTGTAAAATCCAGATAATACTTTGCCACCTCAATGAAGGGCACCTCATTTTCAAGTATCTTATCGATTTTTTCAGCCAGGTTTACTGTAATTCCAATAGGAATAAAAAGCAAGAGCATCAGAATAAAAGTGCCCAGATATCTCTTCAGTATGTACCAGTCTAATATTTTCAACTTATAAGCGTTTATCCATTTGCTTCACCATTTGATTCTTCCAGGTGGCAAAATCTCCGGCAATAATATGTTTCCTGGCTTCCCGCACCAACCACAGGTAGAAGCCCAGGTTATGTATGGTAGCAATTTGCTTGCCAAGCATTTCGTTTACGGTAAACAAATGGCGTAAATAGGCTTTTGAATATTCGGTATCAACATAGGTCATGGCCGTATCATCAATAGGAGAGAAATCTTCCTGCCACTTCTTATTCTTAATATTTATAGTTCCATGAGCCGTAAAAAGCATTCCGTTCCTTGCGTTTCGGGTCGGCATTACACAATCAAACATATCCACACCCAGCGCGATATTTTCAAGAATGTTTATCGGGGTACCTACACCCATTAAATATCTTGGTTTTTCTTTTGGAAGGATATCTGTTACAACTTCTGTCATTGCATACATTTCTTCTGCTGGTTCTCCAACAGAAAGCCCTCCAATAGCGTTACCTTCAGCTCCTACAGATGCAATGTATTCTGCAGATTGTTTTCTAAGGTCTTTATAAGTACTTCCCTGAACTATTGGAAAAAGCGTTTGATTAAAACCATACAGTGGCGGAGTTTTTTCAAAATGGGTGATACATCTGTCCAGCCACCGATGCGTCATATGCATAGAACGCTTGGCATATTTATAATCACAGGGATAAGGGGTACACTCATCGAAAGCCATTATAATATCGGCACCAATTACACGCTGGATTTCCATCACATTTTCCGGGGTAAAGGTATGGTAAGAGCCATCTATATGAGATTTGAATTTTACACCATCTTCCTTAATTTTTCTACGTGCAGAAAGCGAATATACCTGGTACCCTCCACTGTCCGTAAGAATATTTCGGTCCCAATTCATAAATTTATGAAGACCTCCGGCTTTTCTAAGCACTTCAGTCTGAGGTCTTAAATAGAGATGGTAGGTATTCCCAAGAATAATGTCAGGATTAATATCTTCTTTCAATTCCCTTTGGTGCACTCCTTTAACAGAAGCAACGGTGCCAACGGGCATAAAAATAGGTGTTTCAATTTTACCATGATCTGTTGTAATAGTACCAGCTCGGGCATTACTGCCGGGATCGACAGATAATAATTCAAAATCCATATATACATTTAAGTGCCGCAAAGATACTCAACATTTGTTGGAAAGAAAGAATTGTGACAATTGATAATTTATGTGTGCTTTTAACACTTAAGGTTATAACTCCTTCAATTAAACTTTGAAAAAGGGATATAATAACCTATTTTTGTTTCAATATCATAACAACAACAACCATAATGTCAGACTTTAAGAAATTAGAAGATTTTGCTACACAAGTGCGCAGGGATATTTTAAGGCAGGTTCATAAGGTGAATTCGGGACATCCCGGGGGCTCTTTAGGCTGTACTGAATTCTTTACAGCACTTTATCAGGAAATAATGGAGCACAATACAGATTTTGATATGGATGGAAAAAATGAAGATTTATTCTTTCTTTCCAACGGTCATATCTCTCCTGTATTCTACAGTGTACTTGCCAGGAGCGGGTATTTTCCGGTTGAAGAACTTGATACCTTCAGGCTTATCGATTCAAGACTGCAGGGACATCCAACTACACACGAGGGGTTGCCGGGGATACGTATTGCCTCAGGCTCACTGGGACAGGGAATGTCTGTAGCACTTGGTGCTGCACAGGCTAAAAAATTAAACGGGGATAAGCACCTAGTTTACACCCTCCATGGAGATGGCGAACTACAGGAAGGTCAGAACTGGGAAGCCATTATGTACGCTGCAGGAAATAAAGTGGACAATATTATTTCTACCGTAGATTTAAATGGACAACAGATAGACGGTAGTACCGAAACAGTGTTACCAATGGGAAATCTTAAAGCCAAGTTTGAAGCTTTTGGATGGGATGTTTTGGAAATAGAAAATGGAAATGATCTTAAACAGGTTATTGATGGCTTAAAAGAAGCTAAACAACGGACAGGAAAAGGAAAGCCAGTTTGTATCCTTATGACCACCGTAATGGGGCATGGTGTCGATTTTATGATGCACACTCACGCATGGCACGGAAAAGCTCCTAATGATGAGCAGCTGGAAAAAGCACTTTCTCAAAACCCTGCAACCCTGGGAGATTATTAAACCAAAGATTTCCTTATAAGGAAATGACAAAAAGCTAAAAATGAAGAAATATACAGATACAGGAAAAAAAGATACACGCTCAGGTTTTGGAGACGGACTTACAGAACTTGGACGCAGCAATCCTAACGTAGTTGCCCTATGTGCCGACTTGGTAGGATCTTTAAAAATGCAGGATTTTATAGATGAAAATCCGGAGCGCTTCTTCCAGGTAGGGATTGCCGAAGCCAATATGATTGGGATGTCTGCAGGACTTACAATAGGAGGTAAAATACCTTTTGCCGGAACTTTTGCAAACTTTGCTACGGGTAGAGTTTACGACCAGATTCGCCAGAGTGTGGCTTATTCAGATAAAAATGTGAAAATTTGTGCTTCACATTCCGGAGTTACACTTGGAGAAGATGGTGCAACACACCAGATCCTTGAGGATATCGGTCTTATGAAGATGTTACCTGGTATGACTGTAATTTGCACCTGCGATTACAATCAGACCAAAGCAGCTACAATTGCAGTAGCAGAACATAAGGGACCTGTTTACCTAAGATTCGGACGTCCAAAAGTGGCAAATTTCACTCCGGAAGATCAAAAATTCGAGATTGGAAAAGCAGTTCAACTATATGAAGGTAGCGATGTTACTATTATCGCTACAGGACATTTGGTATGGGAAGCTGTACAGGCTGCAGAACAACTTGCAGAAAAAGGAATTAGTGCTGAGGTTATAAACATACATACTATTAAGCCTCTTGATGCTGAAGCTATACTTAAGTCTGTAAAGAAGACAGGATGTGTAGTTACTGCTGAAGAGCACAACTTCCTTGGTGGATTAGGTGAAAGTGTCGCAAGAACATTATCTGAAAATCATCCGGCTCCCCAGGAATTTGTGGCCACACAAGACACTTTTGGTGAGAGTGGTACACCAGAGCAATTAATGGACAAGTACGGCCTGAATGCTGAAGCAATCATTAAAGCTACAGAGAAAGTCATCAAAAGAAAATAAATCTTTTTGATAATAATTATTAAGAAAAAGCCTTTCAAAAAAATTGAAAGGCTTTTTCTTTAAAAATAAAACCGAGTATTTCTTCGTTATCTTATCACAACCTAAAAATATTATTATGAAAAAACTAATGTTACTCGCCATTTTTATTTGCGGATCCACACTTATGGCACAAGAAGCGTCTTTTGGGATTAAAGGAGGTTTAAATTACGGAGCTACCGGAGAATACAACGGACCTCAGGATGCAGCAGATGACCTCTCTTCAAATTTCTCTGAAGACGGAGAGAACCGAAGAGGTTTCCACGTGGGCCTCTTTAGCAAATTCGAAATCCTGGGCATTTTCATTCAGCCGGAACTTTTATATACAAGGTTAAATACTGAGTATAGTGACTTCGATTATAAATTAGACAAAATAGATCTTCCGGTTCTGGCGGGAATAAATGTTCTGGGACCGTTAAACATCAAGGCTGGTCCTTCTTTTCAATATGTATTGAGCAATGAACTTGAAAATACCAGCCTTCAGATTGGCGATGTTGAGAATGAAATTAGTGTTGGTTATCAATTAGGAGCCGGATTGGAGCTGGGTCGCCTTGGAATTGACGTGCGCTACGAAGGAGCTTTTCAGGAAAATAATACTTTTGGAGAAATGGCTACAGAAAATAATTTCACCATCGATTCCCGCGCTTCACAATGGATTCTTAGCGCTTCCTATGCCTTCTAAAAATTATTAATCCCACATAACATCCTAAAAAAAAGAGCCCGAAATAGGGCTCTTTTTTGTTTATTTTCTTTTCTAGAATTAGAATTACTTAAAGAAATCCGGATCCAGGTAATCTGGAGTTCCGTCGTTGTTCGTATCTGTAAGTTCTAAAGTACCATCTTCCTGAATTACAATTTCATTGCGAGTAGGAGTACCATCTCCGTCATCATCTGCGTCAGAATGATTAGGGAAATTATCACCGTCAGTATTATCATTAAAAAGATTTCCATCGTTATCCAGGTCTTCCATCCAGGAAGGGACTCCATCTTTATCGTGATCTGCTTCTGCAGTTCGATAGAGGTTTATTTTAAAGATAAGCGGAGCATAACCAGGTATCCCAGATCCGGAAGGAGGAGAAGAGAAATAAGCAAGACCTGAAGGCACAAAAACAGCTCCTATTCCGTAGTCATTTTCCCACTCGATTGTATTATCTGGACTCACATCATACCCTGTAGAAGATTTAAACTCCACAAGACTTTCAGAAAAGCCGGGGAGAACTCCTCCCGCACGTCCAGGCCTCCCATTAGCATCCAAAATAATGTATCCCGGTAAATCAAACCACACCGGCGACACCATATTGTCGTTAAAGACAGTTTGGTTCATCAACTGTCCAGTATACGCAACAAGAGTAGAATCTGCCATAGTTGGACGGTCTCCCTCTCCTTCCCGTACTTTCAGAATATATAAATTGTACTCAACATCATCGCGGGTCACAGATTTTACCATTAAATCTTCAGATTCAAGCAGGGATGTTTTTTCAGAATTCTCTCCCGAGATAGTGTCAAATTCAATTTCGTAATCAAAACCTTCAGAAGGATTCTGAAACTCTTCATAATTATAAAAATGTGTAGACAGGAACTCCACTAATCTTTCATCATCTTCTATTGCCTGCTCTCCCCTATCCCTTTCTTCAAATGTAGGCGTCTCATCATCATCATCTTTGTTACAGGAGATAAATCCAATACTCATTGTTGCACAAATAAGAAATAACTTCTTTAACCGCATCGTCTATAATTTTAGGGCGCAAGATACAATATTCTTGTATTTTTGCTTAAGGAATAAGATGACATTTAAAGCTGATTTATGAGAGTTGATAAATATTTATGGTGCGTCCGGTATTTCAAAACCAGAAGCATTGCTACCAATGCATGTAAGCAGGGAAAGGTGAAGATGAATGGGGCCAATGTTAAGCCTTCTAAAGAAGTCTTTCCCGCAGATAAAATCCAGGTGAGGAAAAACCAGGTAAATTACGAAGTAGAAGTTCTCGATCTTCCTCCCAGCCGGATAGGCGCAAAGCTTGTAAATTTATATCTTCACGATATTACTCCAAAAGAGGAATTTGAAAAAAAAGATCTCCTGAAATATTCTCAGGACTATTATCGTAAAAAAGGAGCCGGCAGACCAACTAAGAAAGATCGCCGGGATATAGACGACTGGTTCGAAACTGCTCCTGAAGATAAAAAAGATGAAAAAGAAACTTAATCAAAGCTACTGGAGTGAAAGGTATTCATCAAATGATACCGGTTGGGATATAGGTGAAGTTTCAACTCCTCTTAAAGAATATATAGATCAGCTTCGGGACAGGGAGCTAAAAATCTTAATTCCCGGGGCTGGAAATTCTTATGAAGCTGAATATTTGTATAAAAACGGTTTCAAAAATGTTTGGGTGGCAGATATTGCAGAAATGCCTCTTCATAATTTAAAAAACAGATTACCGGATTTCCCTGAAAATCAGTTATTACATACCGACTTCTTCACGCTTGAGGGCACCTTCGATCTCATCCTAGAACAAACTTTTTTTTGCGCGCTGCCCGTAGTCCAAAGAAAAAATTATGCTGAAAAGGCTGCTCATCTCTTAGCCGAAAATGGTCAAATTTCAGGTCTCTTCTTCAACTTTGAATTAACAGAAAACGGCCCGCCGTTTGGTGGAAGCAAGAAGGAGTATCTCACGTATTTTAATCCTTATTTTGAAGTAGAAGTACTGGAAAAGTGCTATAATTCTATTCCGCCAAGACGGGGGAACGAGTTATTCTTTATATTTAGAAAAAAACAGAAGTAATGAAAGACAAGGTTCTTATTTTAAACAAAGCAGAAATAAAACACAAGATTAAAAGAATTGCCTATCAAATCCTGGAGAACAACATCGACGAAAATGATATTATTCTGGCGGGAATTGCCAAAAACGGATTTGAACTTGCAAAACGTTTAAAAGCCGAATTGGAAATAATCTCATCTATTAGACCACGGCTTTGCGAAGTGAAAATTGACAAAAAGAATCCCCTGGCTGAAATTACTACTTCCCTCACACCTGAAGAATACAGAGATCAATCGGTAATCCTGGTGGACGATGTACTAAATTCCGGAACAACCCTCATCTATGGTGTCCGGCATTTCCTTAATGTCCCTCTAAAGCAGTTTAAAACAGCTGTACTTGTAGACCGGAACCACAAGAAGTATCCTGTAAAGGCAGATTTTAAAGGTATTTCCCTTTCCACCTCCCTGAATGAAACTGTAAAATTAAGATTTGAAAAAGGAAATGACCGGGTAGAACTTTTATAACTTTTCTACGATATCCCTTGCAATTTGTTCCGGATCCCGATTATCTACATTTACAATTATATTTGACTGGTTATAATAGTAAGCCCTTTCAAATAAATGTTTTCTCAGGAACTCTTCCAATTCCGGTTTTGTCTGAAGGTGACTTATCACAGGCCGGTGTACCTTCTCCAGAAACAAACGATCTGTAAGAGTTTTTACCGTAGCCTTTAGATATACCGTTTTTGTTCCGGCAGTCTGCTGGATCCAATCAAGATTATTGCCGTAGCAGGGTGTTCCACCTCCTAAAGACACGACCATATCTTCTTCTTTCTCCAGGATATCCCGCAACACTTTATTTTCCAGGTTTCTAAAATAAAGCTCTCCTCTTTTTTTAAAAATACTCTGGATACTGGTCTGTTCTATAAGCTCTATCTGATCATCCAGGTCGACATAATTATAATTTAAAACTGCCGAAAGTTTATGTCCTATGAGGGATTTTCCTGCTCCCATATAGCCATTTAAAAAAATCTTCATACGCTACTTCGCTAATTTCTAGGTTAATTGAAAACATTTGCAAATTTATGTCATTTTAATCTTGAAAAGTAAATTATTGATATTATATTTGCACCCGCATTCTGGAAAAGCCGAATGTACATTTTGATCTGGTAGCTCAGTTGGTAGAGCATCTCCCTTTTAAGGAGAGGGTCCTGGGTTCGAGCCCCAGCCAGATCACATTTTTAAGTTCTGATCAAGTTGGGCGAGAAGTTTATCCTGAGTGAAGTGAAACGAAGTGGAGCTGAACCGAAGGAAGTCGCAAACAGATCATTTAGCTCATTAAAATATTGTTTAGATCTGGTAGCTCAGTTGGTAGAGCATCTCCCTTTTAAGGAGAGGGTCCTGGGTTCGAGCCCCAGCCAGATCACATTTTTAAGTTCTGATCAAGTTGGGCGAGAAGTTTATCCGGAGTGAAGTGAAACGAAGTGTAGCTGAATCGAAGGGAGCCCCAGCCAGATCACATTTTTAAGTTCTGATCAAATTGGGCGAGAAGTTTATCCTGAGTGAAGTGAAACGAAGTGTAGCTGAATCGAAGGGAACTCCAGCCAGATCACTCTAGTTTAGTTAATTTACTAAGCTACTTTAACAGCCTTTAATTGAGACTTTCAATTACACCCGGGTGCTGGAATTGGTAGACAGGCATGGTTGAGGGCCATGTGTCCTTAGGGCGTGCGGGTTCAAGTCCCGCTCCGGGTACTTTAAAGAATTACTTCTACTTTCTACAATAAACTTCCTGAAGAAAAGCCAGGAATTCACTGATAAGTTTTTACTCCTGTAGATAAAGCTCGTTGTCGCAAATTTTAAAGGGGTATGTTGAAAACACCAATTATCGACCAATAGTAGCATTTCTGAACAAAAGCTACAAATTTACTGATAGGTTTTCCCTTCCGTAGATAAAGCTCGTTGTCGCAAATTCTAAAGAGGCATGCTGAAAACACCAATTATCGACCAATAGAAGCATTTCTGAACAAAAGCTACAGATTTACTGATAAGTTTTTCGCTTCCGTAGATAAAGCTCGTTGTCGCAAATTCTAAAGAGGCATGCTGAAAACACCAATTATCGACCTGTATTGGCATTTCTGAAGAAAAGCCACGAAATTCACTGATAAATTTTTGCTTCCGTAGATAAAACTTATTGTCGTAAATTCTAAAAGAGACATGCGAAAAATACCAATTATTGACCGGTAGTAGCATTTCTGAAGAAAGGCCAGGAATTCACTGATAAGATTTTGCTTTCACAGATAAAGCTCGTTGTCGCAGTTTCGAAAGAGGTATGCGAAAAACACCAATTATCGACCGATAGTAGCATTTCTAAAAAAATTTACGGATTCACTGATAAATTTTCACTTCCGTAGAAAAAATAAATTTCGCAGATTCTAAATAGTTATGCTGAAAACACCAATTATCGACCGATAGTAGCATTTTTAAGGAAAATTTACGAATTCACTGATAAATTTTCACTCCGTAGAAAAAACTCATTATCGAAAATTCTAAAGAGGTATGCTGAAAACGATCATTATTGATCTTCAGAAATTTCACAACATCAGATGAGTTATTTTCTATTTCAGTATTCCAATTTAAGAAAGAACTGTTTAAGTAATCTTTATTTTTATTAAACATTTAACTTTCTGAACGTTTTCAGAAGCCACAAATTACGTAGTTTTACTTCTCTTGTTAAACAAAATATGGAACTCGTAAAACAAAATTTCAGCATTAAGGACCTGGAGCATCTTAGCGGAATTAAAGCTCACACCATCAGGATTTGGGAAAAACGGTATAACATCCTCAATCCAGATCGCACTTCAACAAACATTAGAACCTACGATAGCTCCAATCTTCAGAAAATTCTGAATATTGCTTTTCTTAACGAACATGGATATAAAATTTCCAGGATATCCAAACTTTCTGAAGAAGAAATAGGAAAAATGGTAAAGAGGATTTCAGCCTCCTCCAGTGTGGAAAACCGGGCGATCAACGCGTTTAAGATGGCGATGATAGATTTTGATGAGGAACTCTTCAATAGGACTTATGAAAGCCTTCAGGAAGAGAAAACATTTCAGGAAATATTTCAGCAAATCTTTATTCCTCTTTTAGGTGAGATAGGTACTCTTTGGCAAACCGATACTATTAAACCCATACACGAGCACTATATTGTAGAACTTATAAGAGAAAAGATATACCTAAACATTGCTGCTCTAAAGCAAGAGAGGAAACCAACTTCAGACAGGCTTTTTGTTCTCTTTCTACCAGAGAACGAAATCCACGATGTAGGCCTGCTATATCTTAATTATCAGTTACTTTTAAATAAGAAGTCGAGTATTTTTTTAGGTTCAAATCTCCCCATTTCAGACATAAAATATCTCCTCGATAAAAGTGATAATATTACATTTATGAGTTACTTTACTATTGCACCACAGGATATTATTGAATTCGTAAGAGAATTTCAGGAAGAGATTTGTTCAGAAAAACCAAGGGAGCTTTTCCTTTTTGGAAATCGGGTAAAACAGTTTGAAGAACAAAAAAAGAATTTTTCGGCAAACATTAAATTCTTTCCTTCAATCCAGGATTTTATCAAAACCCTTTAATTCCGTACATGAAAAAAAAGATTTCAATAATAGGCTCGGGTTTTGCATCTCTTGCGGCGTCCTGTTATCTGGCAAAAGAAGGGAATGATGTTCATATTTATGAAAAGAATTCTGAAGTTGGCGGAAGGGCGAGACAGTTAAAAAGGGAAGGTTTTACTTTTGACATTGGCCCCACGTGGTACTGGATGCCAGATGTATTTGAAAGATTTTTTGCCGACTTTAATAAAACTCCTGAAGACTACTATCATCTTGAAAAATTAAATCCTGCATATCAGGTGTATTTTGAAGATGGTGAGAAAATTACAATTGGTGATACTTTAGAAAAAATTTACCATGCCTTTGAAGCTGAAGAACCGGGAAGTTCTAAAAAGCTTAAAAAATTTATAGGTCAGGCTGAAGAAAATTATAACATTGCCATTAAAGACATGGTGTACCGTCCCGGTGTTTCTCCGCTGGAGCTGGTTTCCATAGAAACTGCAAAAAAACTCGGACAATTTTTTAGTACCATCTCCCGCGAAGTTCAAAAGGAATTTGAAAATGTAAAGCTTGTTCAAATCCTGGAGTTCCCTGTTCTCTTTCTTGGCGCTAAGGCAAGCAACACACCTGCTTTTTACAGTTTTATGAATTATGCCGATTTTGCTTTGGGCACCTGGCATCCAAAAGGAGGAATGTACGAGGTCATTAAAGGCATTAAGGAACTTGCAGAATCACTGGGAGTCCAAATACATACAAATTCACCTGTAGACAAAATAAATCTCAATGGGGACACCGCAACAAGTATCATGATTAATGGGGAGCATATTAAATCTGATATAATCCTGAGCGGTGCAGATTATCACCACACCGAGTCTTTACTCCCTGAACATAAAAGGCAGTATCCTGAAAAATACTGGGAGAAGAAAACTTTCGCTCCCTCTTCCCTACTCTTTTATATTGGTTTTGATAAAAAGCTACAAAATGTTTCTCATCACACCTTATTTTTTGATACCGATTTTAAAAAACATGCAGATGCTATTTACGATAATCCGCGGTGGCCGGAAAATCCCCTTTTCTATGCCAGTTTTCCTTCAGTCACTGACGCTGGTTGCGCTCCGGAAGGCAAAGAGTGTGGAATATTTTTAATCCCTCTAGCACCGGGTATAGAAGATACTCCGGAATTACGAGAAGAATTTTTTCAGAAAATTATAAAACGATTTGAAAAATTGACGAAGCAAGAAGTGAAAAATAATATTATTTTTAAGGAGTCCTTTTGTATCAACGATTTTAAAAGTGAGTACAACTCATACAAAGGAAATGCTTACGGACTCGCGAATACGCTTTTTCAAACTGCTTTCCTGAGGCCAAAATTAAAAAGCAAAAAAGTTCATCACCTGTTTTTTACAGGACAGTTAACCGTTCCGGGTCCTGGTGTTCCGCCTTCATTAATCTCGGGAAAATTAGCAGCAGAGCTTATTCAGAACTCAAAATTTTAATGCTATGAAATCCATTTTTGATGTCGTATCCCACGCCTGTAGTAAAACTGTCACAAATTCCTACAGCACATCTTTTTCTACAGCTACAAAGATGCTGGCTCCCGGTATTCGCCAGGATATTTACAATATTTATGGATTTGTTCGGTTTGCAGATGAGATTGTAGACACCTTTCATGATTACAACAAAAAAGAACTTTTTGATGATTTTGAGAAGGATCTTTACAAAGCAATTGAAGCAAAAATTAGCTTGAATCCAATTTTAAATTCTTTCCAGGAGACTGTTCACAAATATGATATAGAAGAACCATTATATCGTTCTTTTATGAAAAGCATGCGTCAGGATTTAGTAAAATCTGAGTATCTTACCGTAGAAGAATACAAAGAGTACATTTACGGTAGCGCAGATGTTGTGGGTTTAATGTGCCTAAAGGTCTTTGTAAAAGGTGATCAAAAACAGTATGACGCCCTTAAGGAGTCGGCAATGAGCCTTGGATCGGCATTTCAGAAAGTGAATTTTCTGCGGGATTTAAAAGCAGATTATGAGGATCTTCAGAGAAGTTATTTTCCAGATGTTAATCTCTCGCAGCTGGATGAATTAAGTAAATCTAAAATTATAGAAGATATAGAAGAGGATTTTAACAGAGGTCTGCACGGCATTGCAAAACTTCCTGTAGAAGCAAAATTTGGAGTTTATACAGCGTATGTTTACTATAGAAAGTTATTACACAAACTTAAAAAAGTACCGTCGCTGGAAATCAGAAACCAAAGAATTCGTGTTCCAGATTATCAAAAGGCGGGACTCTTGGCAAAATCATATATTTCTTATAGATTTAACCTTATTTAAATAATTATGGATACTTTGCTTTGGATCTTAATTTTTCTCGGGACTTTTGTGGCCATGGAAGGTATGGCGTGGTTTACCCACAAGTACATTATGCATGGGATTTTGTGGAAACTTCATAAAGATCACCATCATAAAGACCACAGCAGCTGGTGGGAACGGAACGATTTATTCTTTGTTTTCTATGCGGCGGTAAGTATTACATTTTTTTTACTGTGGCAATACAATGGATTTTGGGCCGGTCTACCGTTGGGTCTCGGCATTCTCGCTTATGGAATCACTTATTTTACGGTGCATGATATCTTTATCCATCAGCGCTTTAAAATTTTTAGAAATGCAAATCACTGGTATGCAAAGGGCGTAAGACGGGCTCATAAGATGCATCATAAACACCTGGGGAAAAACCACGGGGAATGCTTCGGAATGCTTTTTGTTCCATTCAGGTATTTCAAAAAATAAAATATTTGACATTTCTTTATGGGGATAACCTATTTTTATGTGATCGTGGGAAGCGGACTTGCCGGACTGCAGCTCGCTCATCAACTTAGTAAAGAAATATTCTTCAAGGGTAAGAAAATTGCAATTATCGATCCTTCAGAAAAAAATACCAATGATAAAACCTGGTGTTTCTGGGAAAAAGGACAGGGTAAATGGGATAAAATCGTTAGCAAAACCTGGAATTCTACAAATTTTCTTTCTGCCGAAAAAGACCTGACGCTTGATCTTACCCCATATAAATACAAAAGAATAAAATCTCTCGATTTTTACAATTTTGTAAAGAAAGAGCTAAATTCTTCTCCTGACATTGTCTTTCTAAGAGACAAGATTTCCAGAATAGATCCTGTTACCATGCAGGCGATTGGTGAAAAAGAAAATTATTCAGCAACCCATTTTTTTGACAGTAGATTACCCTCTTCATATCTTGATGACGATAACTACACGAAGATCTACCAGCAGTTCAGGGGTTGGTATATTGAGACCGAAAATAGCCATTTTGACCCCTCCACTTTTACGATGATGGATTACCGGCTTAAACACAAGAACTCCACCAGTTTTACCTACGTTTTACCAGAAACCAGCACAAAAGCACTTATAGAGTTCACTTTTTTCACCCCATTCCTGGCGGAAGAACATGTTTATGACAAAATGCTGAAGAGATATCTTTCAGAAATCCTGAAAATTGAAGATTACAAGGTAACATCAGTTGAAGCGGGGGTAATACCTATGACTGATTTCCCTTTTGAAAAAATAAACACTAAAAAAATCACCAAAATTGGCACAGGAGGAGGTTGGGTAAAGCCCAGTACAGGCTATTCTTTTAAAAGCACAGAGAAAAAAGTAGACAAGATCATAGATAATATTAAAAGAGGATTAATTCCGGGGAAAAATCTTATAAAAAAGAAATTCCGACGTTATGATGCTATTTTTTTAGATGTTCTGGCAAGACATAATGAAAAAGGAGATGTCATTTTCAGTAAGCTTTATTCCAAAAATTCCATGGAAGAAATCTTTAAATATCTTGACGAAGAAACTTCATTTTCAGAAGAAATGAAAATTATGTTTTCCCTTTTCGGTACCGAATTTATAGAATCCTTCTTCAGAAAAATATAGAAATATCAGGATTTCAGGAGCTGATCCAGCGTGTTTCTCATACTATTGCTATTCCAGTCTGCCGCACCCACTTTTCTGATGATAATATTGCCTTCTTTGTCTATGACAAAGGTTGTAGGAAGCGTAAAACCGTCCAGTGGTTTAGGGTCTGTTGTAAGCATCCTGTACGTAGGAAAACTATAGCGGTTCCGCTTCAGAAAATTGGTTGTGGTTTCATGGTCCTCACCAGAGATGAAAAAGAAGGCCACTTTATCTCCATAATCTTCATAAAGCTCCTGGAAACTGGGCATTTCTGCTATACAGGGAGGACACCAGGTCGCCCAGTAATTCACAATTACTACTTCATCTTTATATTCTGAAAAGTCTACACGTTCTTCATTATTCTTTTCCAACACCCAGTCGTAACTGGCAATTTGCTCCCTGTCCTCTTCATCTGTAACTGATGGGCTAAAGGCGAAAGCTTTGTTTGCGAAAATTTGCAGTGGTTTTCTGATTTGCGGAATAAGAAGAGCCAAAAGAATCACAATTAAAATAATATTGAGCCACTGGTTCTTGAATAGTTTCATTATTTTTTAATTAAAAACCGCCCGCTACACAGGAATTATTAGATTTAGTTGTTTTTGTAAAGAAACAAAACAGCCGCTAATCTTCAAGGGAAATGTAATAGAATTTACATGCGCTCGTTTGCCAAAGTGTAAAATCAGGCTATTAAAGAATGAAAATTGTTAGTGTGAAATTGCAGCTATTTTCTTATTGAGTTTATAGACTTCTTTCTTGAGCATCTCTAAGGCGTCTTCCAAAGCTTTTATTTTTCCCTTGGAAGCTATTTCATGGTGAGGCACCAGGACACCACTTATTTTACCCCTTATCATCATTAACTCCCGGATATCCTGCTTCTTTATTTCCATTTTTTCCCTCTCATTTTCATCTTCAACATTATCGTTTTCTAAAGTCAGAAAAGTAGTATCGTCGTTTTTGCGAATACGCTTTACTAAGATGGAATTTTTAGTAATAATCAATACCAGCGAGCCATCTAATATGTTCTCCAGCTTTTTTTGAGTCTGGCAGATCACCACATCTCCAGAAAGTATTGTTGGGGCCATACTGTTTCCCTCCACTTCAAAAAGTTTTTGATTTTGCGTGGGGTTAAAACCGGGAATACGGTACCAGTCATAGTTATCCAAAGGTGCTTCACCATCATAATTTTCTATAAAACCTGCATGTGCTGAAACGCCTATATATGGTACGAATCCATTTGATATTGACATTTTTATTACAAATTTATCTCCCTTCAATAAGTAATCTGTAGTTACATCATACAATTTACTAAGGTTAACAATGTGTTCTGCGACAATCCCGTTTTGTGAACTTTCGATAAGTGAATAGGCGGCCTGGGAAATGAAGAGCCTTTCGGCAACAAATTTTTGTGAAAACTTGTGTTCCCGCCTCAGTTCCTTAATTCTTTTACCTATCTCCTGTCTTCCTTTCATATGGTCTGGTTCTCGGCCCTAATTACATAGGGAAATTCAATTTTAACAAAGATCGTGCATTAATTAAAGACTGTAAATCTTTATAATTAATAATGATAATCTAACTGTTTATTCTTCAGAAATGGGTTAAACACGTGTTAAAATATTTAACTGCTTTCAATAAAACTAGCCTTTCCGTAATTTTATAACAAAGTTGCAAATATGAATAAAGCGCTGTAAATGAATTATATTATACTATGCCACAATACCTTAAGATTAAGCAATTCCAATTTAAATTTACTCAATATGTATTATGGTATACTTGGGGATGGTAAAAATGAAGAATATGTGGAAATAGAAAATTTAATACAAGAGCGCATAAAAATAAGAGAAAAAATAAAACTTGAGTTGAAGGATTATCTGGAAAATTTAAAGGAAAACAATGGACACTTTGTATTTGCCCTGTCTCCTTTTATCAAAATGGAATATGTATTAGCAGGAGCCTTGCGAAAAACTACCTGGAAAAATTGTGAAGATTGTGAATTATCCAATGTAGGCCTTTACTACAATTGCCTATATAAGAGCACACGTTGCAAAGAATTTACAGATTTACTACTCAGGCAAAAAGGAAGAATAGAGAACTTTTTAATAGCACAAATGTAACAGATTGGTTATTTTAACTGGGGAGTAAAATAACTGATTAAAAAGCCCGGCGTTCGCCGGGCTTTTTTTATAAAAAAAACTCCCGAAAGACTTACTTTCGGGAGTTTTGTAATTGATAACAAAACAAAAATTAAGCTGCGTTTTGTTCTTTTATAAGATTTAAGGCTGAACCTTTTCTATACCACGCAATTTGCGGCTCATTATAGGTATGATTTGCCTTAATAGTATCTTTACTGCCATCGGCATGTACTACTTCTATAGTCAGCTGCTTGTCGGGAGCAAAGTCTTTAAGATCAATAAAGTTGAAAGTATCATCCTCCTGGATAAGATCGTAATCTGCTTCATTATCGAAAGTGATCCCTAACATTCCCTGTTTCTTAAGATTTGTTTCGTGAATACGTGCAAAAGACTTCACCAATACAACCTTTACTCCCAGGTGACGTGGCTCCATTGCCGCATGCTCTCTGGAAGAACCTTCCCCGTAGTTGTGATCTCCAACAACTATTGTAGGAACACCTGCTTTTTTGTATTCTCTTTGTACTGCCGGAACTCCGTCAAATTCTCCAGTAAGCTGGTTCTTAACAAAATTTGTTTTCTTATTGTAGGCATTAATAGCTCCAATAAGACAATTATTGGAAATATTGTCCAGGTGACCTCTGTAGCGCAACCATGGTCCCGCCATAGAAATATGGTCTGTTGTACATTTTCCTAGAGCTTTAATAAGGAGTTTTACACCTGTAAGATTCTCACCATCCCAGGGCTCAAAAGGAGTCAGTAATTGAAGACGTTCACTGTCTTCGGCTACTTTTACTTCTACAGAACTTCCATCTTCTTTTGGCGCAACATATCCTGCATCTTCCACAGCAAAACCTTTTGTGGGTAATTCTATTCCCTTAGGTTCGTCCAACATCACTTCTTCTCCGTCTTCATTAATCAATTTATCACGGGTAGGATCAAAATCCAATCGTCCTGAAATTGCAATTGCAGCAACCATTTCTGGAGAACCTACAAAAGCATGTGTATTCGGGTTACCATCTGCCCGCTTCGAAAAGTTTCGGTTAAAGGAGTGAACAATAGTATTCTTCTCGTCACCTTTACGATCACTTCTATCCCACTGCCCAATACATGGTCCACACGCATTTGTAAAGACAGTGGCATCAAGATCTTCAAAAATCTGAAGTAGCCCGTCTCTTTCTGCGGTAAACCTGATTTGTTCTGATCCCGGATTAATACCAAAATCTGATTTAGCTTTAATTTTCTTGTCAACCGCCTGTTTCGCAATGGAAGCAGCACGTGTTAAATCTTCATAAGACGAGTTGGTACAGGAACCAATAAGTCCCCAATCCACATTAATAGGCCAGTCTTCCTGTTTTGCTTTTACTGCCATTTCTGAAATTGGAGTAGCAAGATCTGGAGTAAAAGGTCCGTTAAGGTGAGGCCTTAATTCTGAAAGATTAATTTCAATTACCTCGTCAAAATATTGTTCAGGATTAGCGTAAACCTCATCATCTCCTGTTAAATGCTCCCGAACTGCATTTGCAGCCTCGGCAACATCTGTACGGTTTGTGGCTTTCAGGTAGCGTTCCATTGAATCGTCATAACCAAAAGTTGAAGTGGTTGCACCAACTTCAGCTCCCATATTACAAATTGTACCTTTACCGGTACAGGACATAGCTGTCGCGCCTTCGCCAAAATATTCTATAATCGCACCGGTTCCCCCTTTTACAGTAAGAATCCCGGCAACTTTTAAAATCACATCTTTGGGAGCAGTCCAACCAGAAAGTTTTCCGGTTAATTTTACTCCAATTAATTTAGGGAATTTAAGTTCCCAGGCCATACCGGCCATAACATCTACAGCATCTGCACCACCAACACCAATGGCAACCATTCCCAATCCACCTGCGTTAACAGTGTGAGAATCGGTACCAATCATCATTCCACCGGGAAATGCATAGTTTTCAAGAACAACCTGGTGAATAATACCTGCACCTGGCTTCCAGAATCCAATTCCGTACTTATTTGATACTGATTCCAGAAAATCGAAAACTTCGCTGCTTGATTTATTTGCACTCTGAAGGTCAATTGCAGCACCCATTTTAGCCTGGATAAGGTGATCACAATGTACCGTAGTAGGCACCGCCACCTGTTTTTTACCAGCCTGCATAAATTGCAGCAGAGCCATTTGTGCAGTCGCATCCTGGCAGGCAATCCTATCCGGAGCAAACTCAACATAATCTTTACCCCTTTCGTAAGCCTTAGAAGTTTCGCCGTCCCACAGGTGAGAATAAAGAATTTTTTCTGAAAGTGTCAAAGGTTTTCCAACAACTTCACGTGCTTTATTTACACGATCTGCCATTTGGCTATACACCTTTTTGATCATATCAATATCGTATGCCATGTTCTAAAAAGTTTTTTGTTCTAAAAAGTCCTGCAAATTTACGAATTTCAGCCGGATTTTGAAAGTTATAAGCAATATTCAGAAATTAATAGAAATAATATACCACTTGTTGCTGTTTATAGATAATAATTTCCTGAATATAAAAATATCATCTATAAATTATGAATTTATTAGTTTGAGTGGAAATACTCTGGATATTCTAATTTATTTCTACCAAAAAAGAAGTCAACGAAAAATTAGTTCTGGAAAAGATTTAAATGGTATCGCTAAGGCAAGGATGTGCTACCTAAATTCTTTTAGAGCAGTTCCTTAATTATCTTCTCTTCAGAAATACCTTCTGCCTCTGCTTTATAGTTTTTTATTATCCTGTGCCGAAGGATTCCAGTGGCAACTGCCTGCACATCTTCAATATCTGGAGAGAATTTCCCGCTGACAGCTGCATTTGCCTTTGCTGCCAAAATAAGATTCTGAGAAGCTCTTGGTCCTGCACCCCAATCTACATAACTTTTAACAAGTTCAGGTGCTGTTTCTCCAAGGGGACGTGTTTTTCCCACCAGACCTACAGCATATTCTATAACATTATCTGCTACTGGGATCCTCCTGATGACGTGCTGAATATCGGATATTTCATTTGCATTAAAAAGTGCCTGTACCTGCGGCTTGTTATCTGTAGTTGTACTTTTTACCACATCTACCTCTTCCTGATATGTGGGATACTCCAGATTAATAGCGAACATAAACCGGTCAAGTTGTGCTTCGGGTAAAGGATAGGTTCCCTCCTGCTCAATCGGGTTCTGCGTAGCCAGAACAAAATAAGGAAGATCAAGTTTATAATGATGGCCCGCAACAGTAACTGCACGTTCCTGCATTGCCTCAAGTAAGGCGGCCTGGGTTTTTGGCGGAGTACGATTAATCTCATCTGCCAAAACAATATTGGCAAATATGGGTCCTTTAATAAATTTAAACTGACGGTTTTCATCCAGAATTTCTGATCCCAAAATATCACTTGGCATTAAATCTGGCGTGAATTGTATTCTTTTAAAATTCAATCCCAACGCCTGTGCAATAGTGTTTACCATAAGTGTTTTTGCCAGACCGGGAACACCTATTAACAAAGAATGCCCCCCAGAAAATATGGAGAGCAAAATTTGATGTATAACTTTATCCTGACCTACGATTACCTTGGCAATTTCCTTTTTTAACTGCCGGTTTTTTTCAACCAGCTTTTCTACAAGTGCAACGTCAGACATTAAGTATAATTATTTCTTTAACCAGTTACCGGCATAAGTGCAGTCCCTGAATTTGCTGTTAACTTTAATATAAGTATCTGCAATTTTTTCTGTTTGCCATTCTTCTATAGCTTCCAGCTGTTTTGCCTGCAATGCCAAATCTTTAATTTTAAGGTAATCTGTCGCATAGTTTGCTTTATGTTCAGGAATACGTCTTACCACTTTAATAAGCTTAAAGAAAGGCTTTCCTGTGTCATCACTATCAGTTATTCTTAAAGACATCTCCCCTTCTTTAAGGTTTACAATCTGATTATAAATCTTTGGGTCCAAATCTGTCTGCTCAAATTTAGTATCTCCCGTTTTTGGATTTCTTAACTTCCCTCCGTCATTCCGGGTCTCCTTCTCATCAGAAAATTCTTTAGCAGCCTCACCAAATTCTAGTTTCCCTTCATTAACACGTTTTCTAATACTGTCGATTTTTGCCTTTGCCTCATCTACAGTTGCATTAGTAACTCCCGGGATTAAAAGAATATGCCTAAGGTCTACCTGCTGTCCTCGTATTTTGTCAATTTCAATAATATGATAACCAAATTCTGTCTCAAAGGGTTCGCTTACTTCTCCTTCCTGAAGACTAAACGCAACATCTTTAAATTCTTTTACAAAGTTGTCTTTTCGTCCTAAAGAAAGAATGGTGCCGCCGGTATTTGTATCATCAGAATAAAGTATCGCTTTAGTTCTGAAACTGGCATCATTATCCTCTACATCTGCCTTAAATTCACTTAAGCGGTCTATCACCTTCTGTTTTTCACTTTCAGGAATTTCGGGACGCACAACAATCTGGGCAATTTCTACCTCATCTCCAAAAATCGGAAGTTCATCCTTCTTCATCTCTTCAAAATAGGCTCTGACTTCTTCAGGAGTAACTTCTACGCTCTCCACTATTTTTTGCTGCATCCTGGAAGAAAGCTGCCTTTCCTTATTGATCTCGAAAAGCTCCTGCCGCAGTTCAGCTTCAGACTCTTTATTGTAATATTCAACAACTTTTTCAACAGATCCAAGCTGTCTGCTCATTTCAGCAATTTGTTGATCAATATAACTTCTTATATCTGCATCTAATACTATAATACTATCCTGAACAGCATGATGTGCATAAAGCTTATTCTCCATTAAAGAACCTGCCAGCTTACATTCGGTTACATCTGCAGTAGACATGTTCTGGCTTTGCATTTGCTTGTACATAAGATCGATATCACTATCTAGGATGATATAATCTCCAATAACAGCAGCAATTCCCTCTACTCTTCTTCGCTCATTGCTGCTCTTGGTGATGCTCTCTGCCACCTCTTCTTTAGGCTGGATGGCTGTGCTATCTGTAACAACAACCTCCTGAGCCTGCATGTCTACTACAAAAAGCATAAGGATTAGACCTGTAGTAATTCTAGTTATATATTTCAAATTCATTGTTTTTAATTGCATCTTTTGTAATATCTTTTTCCAATTCTTTTACTAAATCTTGTTTCCGCTTATTCAGCAGTATTTGTTCTATGGTTGCTGAAGCGTATTCCAGAGGAGCCTGCTCGTTACGATTAAGCACATCATTTACATAAATCAAATATACGCTTAGCGAATCTTCAAGCTGCAGATAATTCGATTTTTTTAATAACCGCGAACGATCATCTGCAGAAAGAGGTCCAATTTTATCATAAACCGCTTTCGTCCTTACCCAAATAGAATCATTCATCGAGTAATTTTTAAACTGAAGAGCAAGTTTTTCCAACTCCGCTTGATCCTCATCATTAAAACGGGTAATCCAACTTTTAATTTTATCCAGATTGGTATAATTTTTATCCAGGTTGATATACCGGAGTTTCACCAAATCCTCATTAAGCTTAAAATTCTCTTTATTCTGTTCGTAATATTCTTCAATTTCCTCCTCTTGAAAAGCAGTGTCCAGTTGTTTGGATACTATAGCCTCGGTATAAGCATTGGTATAAATCTCGTTTCTATAATTCTCTACCAGGTTGTTGAATTCTTCCTGCTGTTTATCGGGAAGGTTAAGCAGCGCCCGGTCTATAAGCAGTTGTTGCGTGGCCCAGCGGGTTATATAATTTGAAACAATAAGGCTGCTGTCCTCAGGAGAAGTATTCTCGTCTATAAGGGCTTCAATATCTTCTTCATAAAGATAGGAATCATTTACCCGAACAATAATCTTCCTTTCCTCTGCCGCACTAAAGTAGTCACAACCTGTTAGTGGAAGTAAAACCAGTATAATGAGAAGCTTACTTAAAACTTTATTCAAATTAATGCTTTTTAGGCTTATAATTTAACTACCAAATACATGCCATAAATTTCTACCCATAAGTATGGAGCTAAAATAAGAATAAGATTAGGTTCTGCAAGCTAAGCTTCTATTGAAAATTCAGGAGTGTATAAAGACAGCTTTTCCTATCTCTTTATGTAATGCCGAAAACTGGCATTTTTAGGCACTGTCTTAATTTAGAACTTTTAAGCATTAGAACAATTAATATTTTTTCTTCGGAAGGGTTCATAAAAACTATTTTGGTTTTTCTATATGTTTAATTGTTTGTGCCTCTTATATTTGCCAAAAACTTATAATAAAATGAAAAAATTTGGTTTAATTATTACACTTCTATTCGTTAGTGTAATATCAAATGCACAAACAAAGACAGGTACAATTGATCCGGAATTTATTCTTTCCAAAATGCCGGAAATCACAGAAGTTAACACCGGACTGGAAGGTTATAATACTGAATTACAGGCAAACCTACAGGAAAGCATCAGCAGTTATGAAACTCTTATCGCAGATTACCAGGAAAATAATTCTGCATTAACTGAAGAAGAAAGAAAAGAGAAAGAAACCGAAATTATCGGACTTGAAAATGAAATAAAAGGCTTCAGACAGAAAGCTTCTGTTATGTTACAGATGAAAAGAAATGAACTGACTGAGCCGCTTTACCAAAAGATTGATGCTGCCATGCAAAAGGTTATCCAGGCAGAAGGTTACACGCATATTATCAATGCCGGTGGAAATAGTCTTGCTTTTGCCGCCGAACAATATGATATCACTATGTTGGTAATGGAAGAACTTGGAATCCCGACAGAAAATATCGAAGGACAATAAAAAATACCGATAATTGCCAAAAAAAGCCTCAGCTAAAAACTGAGGCTTTTTTGTTGTTCTATGAAATTTATTTCTATCTGCTGTAGTTTGGAGATTCTTTGGTAATTGTCACATCGTGAGGATGACTTTCATGTATTCCTGAAGACGTAATTTTAATAAATCTACCATTTTCCTTCAGGGTTTCAATATCCTTCGCACCGCAATAACCCATTCCGGCTTTTAAACCTCCAACGAACTGGTGTATGCTCTCTTCAAGCTCTCCTTTATAAGGAACCCTACCCACAATACCTTCAGGAACAAGCTTTTTGATATCATCTTCCACATCCTGAAAATAACGATCTTTTGAGCCTTTCTGCATAGCTTCTACAGACCCCATTCCGCGGTAAGATTTAAATTTTCTTCCTTCGTAAATAATAGTTTCCCCTGGAGATTCTTTAGTCCCTGCAAGCAGAGATCCAAGCATTACCGTATCTGCCCCGGCAGCAATTGCTTTTGGAATATCTCCTGTGTACCTTATACCACCATCTGCAATTACGGGGACACCACTACCTTTAATAGCTGCAGCAACTTCCAGTACTGCCGAAAATTGAGGGAATCCAACCCCGGCTACAATTCTTGTAGTACAAATAGATCCCGGCCCAATTCCTACCTTTACAGCATCTGCTCCTGCATCTACTAAAAATTTCGCCGCCTCGCCTGTGGCAATATTTCCGACCACTACTTCAAGATCTTTAAATTTCTTCTTAACTGCTTTCAGTATTTCCACCACTCCTTTTGTATGGCCATGGGCGGTATCAATAATTACGGCATCCACACCGGCTGCAACAAGAGCTTCCACTCTGTCCACAGCATCCAGGGTAACTCCAACTGCCGCTGCCACACGAAGTCTTCCGTAGTTATCCTTATTGGCCATTGGCTTTTGCGTAAGCTTAGTAATATCCCGAAAAGTTATTAGACCTACGAGCTTTTTGTCCTCATTTACTACCGGTAGTTTCTCAATTTTATTCTCCTGAAGAATATCTTCTGCCTGGTCCAGTGAAGTTCCTTCAGCAACTGTCACTAAATTTTCAGAAGTCATAACTTCAGAAATTGGACGGTCATTATTTTTTTCAAAACGTAAATCCCGATTGGTAACAATCCCCAGCAATTTGCCTTCTCCATCTACAAT
The DNA here is from genome assembly GCF_031846645.1 of Autumnicola psychrophila. Taxonomy (NCBI): domain Bacteria; kingdom Pseudomonadati; phylum Bacteroidota; class Flavobacteriia; order Flavobacteriales; family Flavobacteriaceae; genus Autumnicola; species Autumnicola psychrophila. The sequence goes on along the minus strand of NZ_JAVRHN010000008.1, from coordinate 203,829 downwards.
AGGAATCCCGCCAATGCTAAATTCTTTCATATGAGCTTTGGCGTCTTTTACTTTTGCCGAAATTGGTAAAGTAACAGGATCTATGATCATACCGCTCTCTGCCCTTTTTACTTTCCGAACTTTCAGTGCCTGTTGCTCAATAGTCATATTCTTGTGAAGCACTCCAATACCTCCTTCTCTGGCCATAGCTATAGCCATACGGGATTCTGTAACAGTATCCATAGCAGCGGATACAATAGGTACATTAATGGAAATATTTCTGGTAAATTTTGTACGGATACTAACTTCGCGTGGTAAAACTTCAGAAAATGCGGGAACCAGGAGTACGTCGTCGTAAGTAAGACCTTCTCCAAGGATTTTAGATTCGTGTGCGGTCATAGCAATTAAGGATTTAATTGCGTGCAAATATAAGAGAAATAAGTGAGAAAACAGACTTTATTAATTTTAACTCACCAGAATTCCAGTAAAGGAAATAATTACTGTATTTTAAATTCCCTTATAGATTTAGAGCTTGACCTGTAAAGTGGTATACCAGGTTATGGGTTGCGCAGGAATAATGCCGGGACCGGGATAACCGGTGGCGCGCCTTGTAAAATAAGAATTATCAAGCAGGTTGTTTATTCCCGCTTCAAGTTTAAACCTTCCAAGACTATAAGACGCTGAAAAATCCAGAATACCATATGCCGGAATACTCCCTTCAATTCCCCGCTGATTATCATTCACATCCTGTGGTGCATTGGTCGCATCTGTATATTGTTTGGATAAATAAGTGTACTGTAGGCCTGCAAGAAAGTTATTATAACCGAAATTAAGACCTGATTTCAAATTCAGGTATGGTATAAACTCAACCTGGTTTCCTTCTACATTCGTTTCAGGAGAAGAGGTATATTCAGAATTGGTAAATGCAGCATTTATAAAAAGGTTCAAACGTAAATTTTTATTCTGTCCAAAAAAGGTGTTTTTCAGATCCCAATCACCAAAAGTTTCCAGACCATATATAAAAGCATCTCCTATATTAGCTCTTTTACGCACAATAAAACCATCATTAACTTCCAAAACTTCGCCAATCCTATCATTGTACCATAACCCGAAGATGCTTGCATCATAGGAAAGATATTTTTTAAATCTTCCCCTCATCCCAATATCTGAAGTAAACCCTGTTTCTTCAGAAATATTTGGATCTACCGCAAAACTCGGATTAACAATCCTGATATCACTAAAGGTCACCGATCTGTAATTCTGTGATAAATTTGCATAAAGCTCATTCGAAGCATCAAGGTTGTAACTCGCGCCAACCCCAAATAAGGCAAAACTTCTTTCCAGATCTTTAGTCTCTTCTACGGTTTCATTAATTAAGGGATTACCGGCGAGATCGAGAATAATCCTTTTGTAATAGCCATTTGCTTTTGTATTAATATACTCTACTCTAAAACCGGGAGTAATGCTGAAATTATTGGTCAGGTTGAAAATATTTTCCCCAAAGAATGCCAGGTTCCTGTTCGGAAAACTATATGCCGACTGCCTTGGGTAATTTGGATATTCATCTTCCGTAAAACGAAAATCGGGTTTGGCAGATCTAGTTCCTGAACCTTGTTTTTGAAAATTATCCGCATCGTAATATTTACTCCCCAGTAATATTACTGACTCTTCATCAAAAAGATCATATTTAGTTAGTATCCGGGCCTCTGCTCCCCAGTTGGAGAAGTCGTCTACAAGCAATTCTCTCGGGGAAGCGGGATCATCAGCCTGAGAAACCCGGTTTTCCCGAAATCCAACAGCCTTTCTTGAAGCATCAAGACCAAAAACATTTAAACTAAAATCTGTTTTTTCCGAGAGCTGGTGTTTAAGCTTTAGTGCATATAAATTCCAGTTGACATCAAACCAGTTTCGTTCCCTATTACTGAAGTCGGGATTTTCGTAAAACTGAGCATCAGTTAAACCTCCTGGCTGCTGTGCCAAATAATCCAGATAAGTATATTCAAAACTTATTTGGGTGCGATCGCTAAAATTCCAGCCCAAATGCGCATACGCGTTATGAGAATCAAAACCTGAATTTGGCCTGAAACCTTCCCCTGTTTTATAATTGTAATAAGTATAATAATTAAATTTCCCTATTGTACCACTTATACTATTGAAGCTTGTATACAAATTGTAAGATCCCACAGATTGTCTTGATATAAGTTCAATCTTTTTATCTGGAACCGGTTCTTTAAACTTAAAATTTATGAGTCCTCCAAATTGAGTTCCATATTGTAATGAAGCTGCACCACGAATCACCTGAATTTCTCTTAGTGCTTCCGGTGGCGGAGTATAATAGCTCTCAGGATACCCTAAAACATCTGCTGATATATCATAGCCATTTTGCCGCGTATTGAAGTTTTGAGTTCTGTTAGGATCCAGACCACGGCCTCCAATATTCAGTTGTAAGCCGGCATCTCCATTATCGTAGATATTCAATCCAACCACCTGACTATAGATCTGCCGTGCATTATTAGCCGCCATATTTCCCACGACCTTATCCATCAAGACTACTTCACTTTTTTTACCGGCATAGATCGCCGTACCTTCAACTTTCCTTAATTTTCTTAAAGCAAACAGCTGTTCTCTTCTGTTTGTGATCATCACTTCACTTAAACTTTCTGCGAGCGGAGAAAGTTTAAAATCCATTTTAAGGTCTCCGTTAATAGAAATCTCTCTTTCTACAATGCCATATTCATAACTAAAAACTGCAAAATCGTAAGTACCTGATTTGAGGTGCTCCATTTCAAATTCTCCGTTTACATCTGCCACTGCAACTTCAGATTCTGTTTTGTTCCAAACCTCTGCATTAGGAATAGGTTCTCCTGTTTCAGCAGAAATCACTTTTCCGCTAAAGGTATGCTGAGCCTGAGCAGAGAGAATTGAAAATAATAATATGCTAAAGACCTTTAATTTCATCGTTGAATGGTAAAATAAATGTTTTGCGTTTGAATGAATCTTCATATTCCAGAAGATTTATATCGGGATCTATATATGTCGTGCTTTTTCTTCCGTTTAATGCCGCATAACTTTCAACATATACTTCTATATTCTCGTGGCCGTCTTTCCTGAAATGATCCGCAAGAAAATGAGCATACTCCAAAATAAAGTCTGACTGAAAGGACATTTGTTTCTCCTGAAAAGGTGTGAGGAAATCTGAATTATCCACGTAAAATCTCTTTCCTGTCTCGCTGTTAACTACTTTAAACTGTGCATAACCGGCTTTTTCCAAAAGCATTACTCTCCAGGAAAAACGAAAACCTTCTTCAGTCCAAAATAACTCCCCCGGGTAAAGAAGATATCTCCATGGAAGTAGTAACTGAATGATAAAGAAGACTGAAACAATCCCAACACTTACCTTTTTAGTAACCCCTGAAAATTTGAAGGTTCTGGAATTATCAAATGTTCTTTTTGTTATTCTAAACCATTTAGAAATGTATTCCAGAATCCTGTGATGAACTTTTGGACTAAAGAATACAAGTGCGCTTACGATCATTATATAAGGGAACATCCCAATAGGAAATAAAACACGTGTGAAAATATGAAAAATGATTACCAGTAGAAAGGCGAAGAGCCGGGTGCGTTTCCACAGTAGAAGAAAGGGAATAAAAAGATCATAAAGCATTCCGCTCCAGCTAAAAGCATAATGAAGCCATTCCTGCTGCATAAGATCACCAAGGACCGGCAGATCATACTTAGAAGGCAACCAAATCTTTAACGGCATTGCCCTGAAGAGCCAGTCAGAGTTTAACTTGGCTAAACCTGCATAGAAATAAACAATCCCGAGGAGTAGTTTAATGGCATCGATACACCAGCGAGGAACTCTTTGAAATCTTTTTCCAGGATTTTTTAGTGCATCTACAGAGTAATAGACATTAGCAGGAAGAAAAATCATTAGAAAACTAAGGATACTAATGAAGTAGTAATGATTAAGATAAGTGGTTTTGTCCATCAATTCGATATAGGTAAAACTGAGGAAAAACAAAATAATGGCAACTCGATATTTATATCCTGCTGCAACCATTATAGCTGCAACACCGCAAAGTATAAAAAGTAAATAGGTGAAATCGCCCAGCGGTTTTATCCATTCAAAACCGTAATATGAAAAGAAAAATTTAGGAGTTATATATAATTTCTCAATCCAGCCATTGAACCAAAATCTGACTATACTGGCAAACATCATAATTCCAAAAAACAAACGAAAAACTGCCAAAGGGGCAGCTTCCGTAGTCTTTTTGAGATATTCACCAATGGAATAGTGCATTAGATACTAATCTCCGTCTGAGTCCACGTAATCAACACTTATAGAAAGCGCCTGCATCATATCGACTTTGAGGAGAATAACCTCTTTTTGCAATTCATCAAATGCTGACAGCATTTTTGAATTATTGGTTTTAACCTGTGTATTAAAGTCGTTCTCCAGATTAGAACTCTGGGTCTTTATAGCCTGGAATTGTTGACTTATTAAATCATCAAGATTCTCTCCATCCTTTAAGCTATCCAAAAATTTAAGATATTGGGAATAACCGGGGCCATTTCCGTTAGATCCAAAATGGGACCCTGAATAAAAATCCTGAAAACTTTTGATCGCCTGAAGGTAAAGTTCTTTAGAATTACCCGCATAAAGAGCTTCAACATTCCCGGGAGAAGGTGTGCCTGTAAAGGCTCCGGCGGGGTATCCAATTTTACCAGATCTCAGGATCTTTTCAAAATACATCACATAATCGTTTGTAAATCTATCTACAGAACCTGTACTTGAAGAACTGGTGTTATTTACAAAGGTATTTCTAAAATCTCCCTGCCATGACGCAGTAACCTCAGAAGTTAGTGCATTTACTCTTTCAGTAATTGCTACGATATATGGAATATATTCCTGGTTATCTGAAAATACTGCCAGGGTTTCCTCAGCATTACCATACCCATACAACAAATAATCCAGTGCAGGAAAACCTTGTTCTGCAAAGCTCGATGGCAATTCAAGATTATAACTTCCTGACGCAATTTTAGATTCTATATTTTCTTTGTTGGCCGGATAGGTATTTAGAAAACTACGGTAGTTGAGCTCTTCAGCTTTTCCAATTTCAAACATAGAAACCGTTTGAAAATCGACGTAGGCTTCTTTGTATTGCGTCCTGAGAAGGCTTAGTTCAGTAGCATCTGGGTTTTCAGCAAAACTCTTTGCAGCTTCTTCCAGTTGTTGGGTCTCTTCCTGAAATGCTTCAAAAGAAGGAACTATAATATTATCGGCCCAATTAGCCAGCATTGCCCCCCTGTCAAAACTATCAGTATCGCCACCGCTTTCGGTCTCCTTATCTTCCGTAGAACAGGCTGTGAAGAATAAAGTAGCTATAAGTAAAAATCTTAAAATCGCATTCATAGTTTTAGAAAAATAAAAACCGAAACAGATATCCTGCTCCGGTTTATTTATTATTCAGCAGCCTCAGCCACTGTGAAGTCAAAGGCTGTAGCAATGTCTTCAGAAATCATATCCAATGTTTCAGGAGTAACGTCCCAAAAACCGTTTCCGTCAAGCAATTGCTCTTTGAATTCGTTAATTTTTTCCTTTGAAAGGTATGGCATATCGGTAGCCGGATTATGAGTAAATCTTAAGCTATAGATAAATCCAAACCCTTCTGACAGCTCATGGAAAGCCGCACCGAAATTCTCTTCACTTAAAGCGTTTTTACCTCCCTGAAGGTAATGAACAGCTCTTACCGCAATAACTTTTGAAATGTTTTCTCTTATTATTTCAACCTGCTCATCACGAACTTCGTAATTCCCGGCTACGATCGCAGCACGACCTTCTTTAAAAGCATCAAAAGTGCTTTCTGCAAGACCGGCAAAATCTTCATCGGCATCCACCTGTCCCAGATAGCTGAAAAGCAAATTGTCTTCACTTTCGTTTAATACTGAGTTTGGATTGGAGGTTGGAATAGAGGGATCTCCATAAAGGTATCCGTAAGCTTCATCCCATTTGTGCTCCATAGTCGTATAAGCTTCTCCTTCTTCGGTAATACCGTTATTATTATTTTCACGATTATCAGCTTCATCAAGTACCGATTGAGACAAATAGTTATTTAAAATCTGATCTGCCAAAAGCCCGCCGATTAAGCCCTTTGCAAAAGCCTGGTTAAGTTCAAGACCTTTTTCATTTACATACCTTACTCTTGTCCCCTGGGCTATCTGTCCCGACTGGCCGGCTTCAGCAAGTTCATCCTTATTCATCTTTACTGTAGTCATCTGCTCACTGATCCAGGAGGCAAAATCATTTTTAATTTCCGAACTTTCTACTGTATTAGCTGAAAAGTAAAGATTAGAAGCAGCAACTTTAGATTTTACACTTTTTCCGGATTCATTTAAAGCAGCACTTTCAAAAGGAGAATTCTCATTTGCGAACATATTCAGAAGCATTTCTTCTGAAGCACTTTCAAAGTTTGTGAAATTTGAAAGTATTTCCTTAGTCATTTGAAGTCTCGCAGTTTGACCACCATAACTCACTGTAGAATTATTTCTTTCAAAAGTATAATTAGCAGGAGCTTCTACCTCGTTTCCTCCGGAAATAGGTTCATTTGCATCATCACCTGAACAAGATGCAAGAGTAAGTCCTGCAAAAATCATTGCTGGGTATAACAGCTTTTTCATATTGGTTTATTTAGACTGGTTTAAAACAACATGGCAAATATAGCAATGGACGTGCAGCCACCAAATTTATTTAGATTAATTTTAAATAAAATAAAATGATGAAAAATACCTAAACCATAATTTTAATTAATTATAAGCATCAAAAAGTTTTGTAGCTTCATTGTAAGAAGATTCGAAGCTCCCCATCCTGATATTTGTATCTGCTTTTTTTGAATTAAAATAAGACACCATTTTTTCTGTAGGCATATTTCCAGTCAACTCGTCTTTAGCCATAGGACAACCGCCGAAACCCTGGATTGCCCCATCAAAGCGATAGCAGCCGGCTCTATATGCGGCATCTATTTTCTCGTGCCAGCTGGAAGGCGTGGTATGCAAATGTGCACCGAATTCAATATTTTTAAATTTTGGAATAAGATTGGAAAACAGGTACGCTATAATATCTGGTGTGGAACTTCCAATAGTATCTGATAATGATAAAATTTTAACCCCCATTGCTGAAAGCTTTTCTGTCCACTCCCCGACAATTTCTACATTCCAGGGGTCACCATATGGATTTCCAAAACCCATTGAAAGGTAGGCGACAACTTCTTTATTATTGGCTCCGGCAATCTGAATAATTTCTTTTAGAACCTCTACAGATTCTGAAATTGTTTTATGGGTATTCCGCATCTGAAAATTTTCAGAAATTGAAAAAGGATAGCCTAAATACTGGATTTCCTCATGAGCTGAAGCATCTTGCGCACCGCGCACATTGGCAACAATCGCCAGAAGCTTGCTTTTTGTTCTGGAAAGATCAAGCTGCTTTAAAACTTCTGAAGTATCTGCCATTTGCGGAATAGCTTTGGGAGAAACAAAACTTCCAAAGTCTATAGTGTCAAATCCACACCTTAATAAGGACTGGATATACTGCACTTTCTTCTCTGTAGGAATAAAGGATTTAATCCCCTGCATTGCATCCCGCGGACACTCAATAAGCTTTATTTCTCGCATAAAACCAAAGATAGTATTTTAGGATTTATAAAGAAGAAACAGAAGTTTGGCATGTCCTAAAATTTGTCGATAATTGCCATTTCTACTACCTCTCCCTGCCTATTTATCTTCAGAATTTATTTTATCGAGCGCTCAAGAATCTTCTTATTTATCGCTTTCACAAGCGACGGACCTTCATAAATAAATCCAGTATACAATTGTACAAGACTTGCCCCGGCATCAAGTTTCTCCAGCGCATCTTCAGGAGAGTGAATTCCACCCACGCCAATAATCGGAAAGGCTTTATTGCTTTTTTCAGATAAAAACCTAATTACCTCGGTAGAACGGTTTTTTAATGGTTTCCCGCTCATCCCGCCCATTTCCTGCATATTTTCAGATTTTAAACCTTCCCGGGAAATAGTGGTATTTGTAGCAATAATACCGGCGATTCCGGTGGCCTGCACAATTTCAATGATATCGAGCAATTGTGAATCCGAAAGATCTGGTGCTATTTTTAACAATATCGGCTTTTGCTTCGGCTTTGCAAGGTTTAATTTTTGAAGCGTATTCAGTAAATTTGTTAAAGGCTCTTTATCCTGAAGCTCCCTTAAATTTGGCGTATTTGGTGAGCTCACATTGACCACAAAATAATTTACATGAGCATAAAGTGCTTCAAAACAAATTTTGTAATCCTCCACTGCTTCTGCATTAGGAGTAACTTTATTTTTACCAATGTTACCTCCAATAAGCACATTTTCATTCTTCTTTAGCCGTTCCACCATAGCCTCTACCCCACCATTATTGAAACCCATCCTATTAATGATTGCCTCATCCTCCCGAAGGCGGAAGAGCCGCTTTTTTTCATTGCCCGGCTGTGGTTTGGGAGTCACAGTGCCTACTTCTATAAATCCAAAACCGAAATTAGAAAGCTCCTCAAATAAGTTGGCATCCTTGTCAAAACCAGCAGCAAGACCTACCGGGTTTTTAAATTTTAATCCGAAGACTTCACGTTCGAGCCTGCTGTCATTTACATGGTATTTTTTCTTCAGAAGAGAAGAAATTCCGGGAATACTGTTTATTTTTTTTAGAACATTAAAGGTGAAATAATGGACTTTTTCGGGGTCATATCTAAAAAGTGCAGATCTTATTATTGATGTATACATAGTAGCGGGTTTGTACAAAAGTAGACTAAATTCTATATTCTGAAAACTACACTGTAAAGACTTCTACATATTCTACAGTTACAAAACCGAAACCTGAAGTTGAGTCTTCCTTTATTACACAGATAATTATGCAATGAATTATTTGTAACTGAAGAAAATTGTTTTGATCTAACAACAAAAAACCCCGAAGCACAGCTGTCGGGGGTAATAATTAATTGGAAATAAATATCAAAAACTTTTACAAAGTAAGGCTGAGCCTGGCGAATAAAAACCTTCCACCAATTCCAAATTGCTGCGCTCTTCTTGACCAATCAAACCTTCCCTCACTTCTATTTCCAAACTCCGGTGCGGCCCTATCCGGATACACGTCAAACAGGTTGTTTGCTCCTAGGGTAAATCTTACAGCATCGGAAAATGAGTAGCCCGCAGAAAGATCGGTCACCACTTTAGAACCAAAAACCTGCTGATTCGCCTGGGTTGTGACAGCTTCGGTCACTTCACCAAAAAAGACATTTCTAAGAAATACATTAAACCTGTTAATCGTAAGATTATTGGTAAGGTTGATCTTCGTTCTTGGCACGGCTTCTTCAAGATAAATCCGGCTATCTTCAGGAAAATAAGTGCCTACCAAACCTGCCCGTTCGAGCTGAGGGGAAGCATTTATTCCTCCAACCTGATTGGTTTTTGAAAGCGTAGCCGCAAGATCAGATTTTAACTGAAATTCTTCTGAAAAATAGGCATTATGGGTAAGTACAATATCTAACCCTTTAGATTCGGTATCTATTGCATTTGCAAAAAACGAAGCAGCAGTAGCATTGGCCTGGGCCAATAAATTGTCCAGCTCGGTTCCTGTTCCTGGTCCCTGGAACTGTCCTGTATATACGATCCTGTCATCAATAGCAACAAAATATCCATCTACCGTAAGGGTGAGATTTGCATCAGGAATTGTTGCCGTAAAACCAACACTTATACTTTCTGAAGTCTCCTCTTTCAATTGCGGGATACCTAACAATTGTGCTGGTCTGCTATCATTGGAAAAAGTCCCGACTTCCTGAGGATCACCATTATTATCGAAAATGGTAGAAGTGGAATTGAAGTATAACTGGTGCAATGATGGCGCTCTAAAGCCTGTATTTACAGCCCCTCTTATATTTATATTATCAGTTAATTTATAGCGGGATGAGACCTTAAAGTTTATAGTAGAACCAAAATCGGAATAATCTTCGAACCTGGTTGCGAAGGTCAGCAGAAACGCCTCTGTAATATCGGCTTCAATATCCAAATATCCAGCTATACTGCTACGTTGGCGCGAAAGCTCATTTTTTGGACTAAATCCAGGAAAGACCTGCGACCCTCCTGGCCGGGCATTTCCGAAGAAATCTGTTGCCGGCATCTGATCTGCCCTTGTCACCACATCTCCATTTTGAGTATATTGTTCGTAAGAAGCACGTTCTCCCGCAACAATCTCGTAAGTTTCCAGTCGATACTCGGCTCCAAAAGCTACATTCAAAGCTTCAAAAGTATCCTCGTATAACTGCGAAACATCAAGATTTACAGTGTTCTGAGCAAAAGAAAATCCTCCGGCATCAAAAGTAGTTGGACTCGCTCTTAGCAAGGAGGCATTGGAAGTATTGGAAATTAAGTAAAGAAACTCATTCTCCCCCCAGGTATTACTAAAGTCTACGTCCCATTCACCCACCATTCCACGAATTCCCACGGCTAAAGATTTATCACTTATTTTAGAGTTTATCTCTGGAAGAAATCCATCAATATAAATTGGAGTGTAAGTCCTGCTTTGGTTTGGCAACCTGTAAAATCCTGCCGAATTTCCTTTCCTGGAACTCATTCCGGCAAAAGAATATAACTCGGTTCCCTCATCATCTATTGGCAAAGACATATTAGCAAACAATCTTCCACCACGAAGCGCAGATTGGCCCACTCTCATATTGAAATCGCTCCTCATCATGCCTCTCGCGTCAAGTTCATTTTCTGTAACATCTACATTGAGCAAAGACTGTAAAGTAGATCTGTCTTCTGCATTTGCTATATTTCCCTGTAAAGCAGCATCAAAATAAGATACATTTTGAGCATATTGCTGAATTTGCTCATTAGATAGATTAGCAATGTCTATCCCGGCATTAGATGCCTGTCTTTCGATTGCATTATAAGCATTGAATATACTGCCTTCCCATTCCTTCATTCGATTATAATCTTCCCTATAATCAAAATCACCGGCAAAAGTGATAAAACCTCCGTTATTTCCTAATTCTATACCATAACTTGCTGCAACATTTACAGTTTCTCCATCTACCCCTCCCGTCTGCTCGTTAGCGTTTTCCGTAAAGTTTGCACCGGTAGTGACATCCAGCCTTAATTCATTTACGACATCTTTAAGCACGATATTTATAACCCCGGCAATAGCATCAGAACCATATTGCGCTGCCGCTCCATCCCGTAATACCTCAATTCTTCCTATAGCAGCAGCCGGAATAGCATTTAAATCTGTTCCCACACTACCACGACCAAAAGTACCATTGACGTTTATTAAGGAAGAATTATGTCTTCTTTTCCCATTGATAAGCACCAGTACCTGATCTGGCCCCAGACCTCTAAGTGATGCGGGATCAATATGGTCTGTTCCATCTGAAATAGTTTGCGTGTTCGAAGAAAAGGATGGAGCTACATAATTTAACATCTGATTAAGATTGACCTGTGGTACTGAAACAGAAATTTGCTCCAGATCTAATACATCCACAGGAACCGATGATTCTGTAACGGTACGTGCACGATTGCGCGATCCCACTAATACTACCTCATCAAGTGCCATTCCTGAAACCAAAGTCACATCAATAACATCTTGATCTACTTCTACCTCTCGTGCGTCAAAACCTACAAAAGTAAAAACCAGTGTCTGCCCAAGAGATGCCGCTATTCTATATTTACCATCAAAATCAGTTGCTGTTCCCTGATTGGTTCCTTTAATAGCCACAGATACTCCAGGTAGCGGTTGTGACTGCTCATCTACTACTGTACCTGTAACTTCCTGAATTTGTCCCTGCATTAAAGTGCAAATAAGCAGCATGCAAAAACTTAAAAAGTAATTATTTTTCATATTTTTCCTGCTTTAGTTAATAAGTTAAATATAACTTAATGATTTAACAAAAACTATTAAAATATAAACATAATTATGAACTAGTTTAAGAAATAATTAAAAGCCCACTGCAACATCATCCCCTCTTCGGTCAGCTCCTCCTTCCAGAGTTCCATCTGGCAGAACTCGTATGGCATCTACTTTTCCTATTATAGTAGACTCTCCTTCATCTATATGATATCCTTTATTTTGTAGACTCTCCAGAACATTTGAGCTAAAAGCATTTGGTTCGAATAATATTTCATCTGGTAGCCATTGGTGATGGAATCGTGGTGCATCTACAGCTTCCTGCATCGTCATCTTATATTCTTCCACATTAAGTATCGTCTGCAAAACTGAAGTAATTATGGTAGAGCCACCCGGGGAGCCCAATGTTAGCCATAAATCATCATTTTTTTCTACAATTGTAGGGGTCATAGAACTCAACATCCTTTTTCCAGGGGCTATAGAATTTGCTTCGGCACCAATCAAACCGAACATATTAGGTACACCAGGCTTGGCACTGAAATCATCCATTTCATTGTTCAAAAAAAATCCCAGTTCCTGAATATAAAGCTTAGAACCGTACGCCCCGTTTAAAGTGGTAGTAGCAGCAATGGCATTACCAAATTGATCTACAATAGAATAATGCGTAGTCTCCATACTTTCATATCCCGAAATTTCTCCATAATCCATTTGAGAGGAAGGAGTGGCCCGTGAAAAACTAAAATTTTCCATTCTCCTTTCTGCATAAGTACCACTAAGTAAAGAATCTACTGGAATTTTTACAAAGTCTGGATCTCCCAGGTAAAAACTTCTGTCTGCATATGCCCTTCTTTCGGCTTCTGTTAATACCTGAATAGCTTTAACCGAATTATGTCCATATTCATCAATAGGATAATTCTCGATCATTTTGAGAATCTGCCCCAAAACAATGCCCCCGCTGGATGGTGGAGGCATAGAAATTATATTTAAATCATTGTATTTAATATTTATAGGCTCCCTCCATTTCGCTTCGTAGCTTTCCAGGTCTTCCATCTTCATTATACCATTATAATCCTGCAAAAAAGCTATTACCTTTTTACCTGTGGTGCCGTTATAAAACTCCTTTCTTCCATTTTCTGAAATTCTTTGAAGTGTATTGGACAGTGCCAGGTTCTTAATAGTATCACCTTCAGCAAAATCTTTAGAAAAAAGAATACTATCATTGTTAACTTTAGCAAACATCTCGCTATATCGTTGCAGCGTTTCTGCCTGCTTCGCGGTTACCACAAAACCATTTTTAGCCAGCGCAATTACAGGTTTCAAAATTTCTGCCACAGGCATAGAACCGAACTTCTCATGTACAGCGAACATACCGGCTATCGTTCCGGGAACTCCTACTGCCATTGCCCCCACCTTGCTTTTTTCAGAAATAACTGCTCCGCTTTCATCCTGATACATGGTTTTACTGGCTTCTAAAGGAGCTTTTTCCCTGTAATCCAGTGCACCGGTTTCTCCATCGGCAAGACGATACACCATAAATCCGCCGCCTCCGAGATTTCCGGCAAAAGGATAACAAACCGCCAGAGACATTTCGGTAGCAACCATAGCATCAAATGCATTTCCACCTTTATTTAAAATTTCAACACCTATTGCTGAAGCTTCTTTTCTTGCAGAAACAACCATTGCCTTTTCAGAAGTTACTCCCAGCCTTTCCCGGGTATTCTCATTGGATTTAATCTTTGTTTTACAGGAGGTAAATATGGTTATAATCAGAAGAAAGATTAGTTTTTTCATAAGTTTAAGGTAAAAGGATTCCTGATCATTTATCTTTGTTAGGCGAAAAGATTGATTACAATTTAGTCCAAATTCTTTAAAAAAATTATCGTAATGGTTAACAAAGATAGGCTCATTAATAAATTTATAAAATACATAAAGATTGACACCCAAAGCGATCCCTCCAGTAATTCCACCCCCAGCACGGCAAAACAATGGGATTTGGCAAATTTACTCGTAGACGAGCTAAAGGAAATGGGGATGCAGAATGTAAGCATAGATGAGCATGCGTATGTAATGGCCACTTTGCCAGCAAACGTTGCTCATAAAGTACCTGTGATTGGCTTTGTCTCTCATTTTGATACTACGCCAGATTTTAGCGGAAAAAATGTGAATCCGCAGATTATAGAAGATTATGACGGCAATGATATTATTCTAAACCAGGAAAAAAATATAATTCTCTCTCCCGATTATTTTGAGGATCTGGCTCAATATAAAGGTCAGACGATTATTACCACCGACGGTACAACACTTCTGGGGGCAGACGACAAAGCTGGAATTACAGAAATTATGACAGCCATGCAGTACCTTCTTGATAACCCTCAAATAGAGCATGGCGAAATAAAAGTTTGCTTCACGCCAGATGAGGAAATTGGCAGAGGTGCTCATAAATTTGACGTTCAGAAGTTTGGCGCTGAATGGGCTTACACGATGGATGGTAGCCAGATTGGTGAACTTGAATATGAAAATTTTAATGCAGCTTCTGCAGTAGTGAAAGTAATTGGGAAAAGCGTGCATCCCGGATATGCAAAAGACAAAATGATCAACAGTCTTTATATTGCCCAGGATTTTATAAGCTCTTTACCAAGGCTTGAAACTCCCGAACATACTGAGGGGAGACAGGGATTTTTTCATTTAAGCAACATGAAAGGAGATGTTGAAGAGACAGAACTTCATTACATAATTAGGGATCATGATAGAAAACACTTCGAAGCCCGTAAAAAAATGATTCTTGATCTGGGCCAGGATCTTTGTACACAGTATGAGCGGGATTGTATAAATATAGAGATTAAAGATCAGTACTTCAACATGAAGGAAAAAATAGAACCGGTAAAACATATCGTTGACCTTGCCGAAAAAGCCATGAACGCTGTAGGAGTGAAACCCATCTTAAAACCTATAAGAGGCGGAACAGATGGTTCCCAACTAAGCTACATGGGGCTTCCCTGCCCTAACATTTTTGCCGGCGGACATAACTTTCACGGAAAGTACGAATATGTACCTGTAGAAAGTATGCAAAAAGCCGTTGAAGTGATTGTGAAATTAGCAGAATTGACTTCAGAAAAGTATAAAAAATAAATTAATAACCCCTACAGCTATGCCCATACAATCAGCAGATCAATATGTGGAGATACATACAAAATGGCAGGAAGAGCTCTTAACCTTAAGGAAAATGCTTCTTAGCACCGAGCTGTAAGAAGGAATAAAATGGGGCGCACCAGTTTATACCCTGGAAGGCAAGAATGTAATAGGATTGGCTGCTTTTAAAAATCACTGTGCCATGTGGTTCTTTAATGGTGCTTCTCTTAAAGAAATACGGCTTTACTGGAAAATGCTCAGGAAGGAAAAACCAAAACATTACGGCAAATAAAATTCAGAAAAGAAAGTAAAATTAATACTGAAGTTTTGCTGAAATACGTAGCCGAAGCTACAGCCAACCAGAAACTGGGGGCCATAGTAAAACCTGAAATAAGTAAGCAATTAATCTTACCCCCTGAACTAAAAGATCTTTTTAAAAAAGACGAAGAATTAAAAAAAGATTTTGCAAAACTTCCGGATTGTAAGCAAAGGGAATATGGCGAGTATATTATTGAAGCAAAAAAGGAAAGTACAAAACAAAGAAGACTGGAAAAAATCATTCCGCTAATCAAAAAAGGGGTCGGTCTAAACGATCATTATAGAAAAACATGATAATTGGCATTTTGAGCGCCTCTCTTAGTTAAAATCTAAATTAAAAAAAACCCGTGAAAGAATTTCACGGGTTTTCTTATATATTCCTGTCACCATTTTCTTAAGGTGACAAACAGTATTATTTCTTTTCCTTTACTGCCGGTTGTTTTACAGGCTCATTCATCTTCTTACTCATTTCCATAGATATGGAAGAACGATCAAAAGTAATTTTCCCTGCCCCGGTTTCAATAATTACTGCATTATTTTTCTCACTGAAATCTAAAATCTTGCCGTGCATCCCGCTTTTGGTAACAATTCTGTCACCTCTCTTAAGATCTTCGACAAAGGTTTTTTCCTGCTTTGCCTTTTTCATTTGAGGTCGTATCATAAAGAAATACACCACAACGAACATTAAGATTATAGGGGCAAACTGCGCTAAATTATCCATATACTTTTCTTCTAGCTAGTTGTTTCTCCAGCTTCTACAAAAGCTTTAATTTTCACTTGCTCTTTTCCTTTTTCAGTATTTGCAGATACGGTAACGGTTTTAGTTACCTGTCCATTACCCGATCCATTGTACTTTACAGTCATCTCAGCAGTTTCTCCAGGTGCAATTGGCTCTTTCGGCGCATCTGGCACTGTACAACCACAAGAACTTGTAGCATTGGTAATAACAAGAGGCGCTCTACCAGTGTTAGTGAATTTAAAAATGTGCTCTACGTTTTCCCCTTTTTGGATAGTTCCAAAATCAAATTCCTCTTCTTCAAAAGAAATTTCTGGATACACGGTTTCCTGAGCGTCACGTTCTGCAGCTGTTTCTACATTTTCTGCTCTCACTTTGTCTGAAGCATTGTTATCCTTACAAGAAGAAAAAAGCAGCGCTCCTACTGCTGCTATCATTAAAAGTCCTTTTTTCATCGTAATTTATTTTAAAATATTCAAGGGGTAAAATTAATAAAAATTCTTTACTACATAAGGCCGCGACCCATTTTATTTAATTTCCCTTCGGTTTTATACTCCCGGGATAATTTATCCAGGACCCCATTAATAAAAATACTACTCTTAGGGGTACTATATTCCTTCGCAATCTCAAGATATTCATTGATGGTTACTTTAACCGGAATTGACGGGAACTTCATAAATTCACAGATGGCCATTTTAATAAGAACCATATCCACTTCAGCAATTCTATCCTTATCCCAGTTAGGTGTTTTTCCCAGCATTTCTGCGGAAAGAACCTCATCGTTAAGATATGTTTTTCTAAATAACTCAATAGCAAATTCCTTGTCCTCCGGGCTTTTAAACAGCTTGGTAAGCTTTAGTGAATCGCCTGAAGTTTCTTTTAGCTTCTGAAGCATTTTTAAAATAGCCGTATTAATTAAGGGAAGGTCATCAAGCCAGGTTAATTTTTTATCCTCCAGATATTCGTAAAGTTTTTCGTTGGGAGCTATAATTTGTTTAAAAATCTCAATTACAAAATCCTTATCTTCTTTAAAAGAGGAATTTCTTGTTTGCATATATTCCTCATAAAGCTCACTTTTTTTGATTTCTTCCCAAACGATCGTCACATACTCGTCATCTCTTTTCCAATGCGTAATTTTATGATCTTCTATAGCCTGACGCAAATGTTCGTTCTCATCCAAAATCTGGATAACCTTATTGTCAAGAAATTTTTTGTTGGGATCTATATCTTCCTGGGTAGCCAGGTGCTTTTGCTGGGATTTTTCAAGAAATTTTTCTGCCTTGCCTCTTATTTCAGCAAAGAGGTTTAGCTGCAGCAGGTAAAGATCATACATCTCTTCCATACTTTTCTTTAGAAATTTTTCTTCAGTGGCAAGCCTGTCATTTTGGCTTTGATTAAAGGCGTATAACGACTGCATAACCTTAACGCGAATATGTCTTCTTGTCAACATAAGTGTAAAAGAACTTTTATAATTAAAATGGGCGGGAATTAATTCCGCCCTGCAAAAATACCAATAATTTAAAACTGACTACTGCAAAATAGATTTTTTCTTATTCAAACTTATTGGCACTGCAAATTTCATTTAATCCCCCCTTAATATTTTTTTATAACTTAAGTCGTGATTAGCGTAGATCGGTGGCAGTAAAACACGAACGCATATACCCATATCTACTTATAATCCCTTATCTTTGCACCCGAAAATTGCAAACACCTTAAAATATGTTGTCCCTATAACCGGATGCATCTTTTTCATGTTCTTTTCCGGTAAGGCAAACACATATAAACCGACTGGTTCTGAAATAGAAGGAGTAAATTTTAATAAATTGGATCACTGAACCTCCAGGCTTAATGAAGCATTTAAAACATCTTAATAAATATTTCTATAAATATAAATGGAAACTTCTTAGCGGACTTATTATCACTATAGCCGCACGAATATTTGCCATTTATTATATTCCTTTAATTGGTGATTCTACCAATGTTATTGAGGATTATATAAAAGGAAATATAACTGATATTTCTGTGGTTCGCAGTGAACTTGCCTATAATATCATGATCATCGTAGGTGCTACTCTTATTTCTGCATTTTTCACCTTCCTGATGAGACAAACATTTATCGTAGTGTCCCGTCACATGGAGTTTGATCTTAAAAACGAAGTGTACCGTCACTATCAGGATCTTTCACTTAATTTCTATAAGAAAAACCGTACCGGCGATTTGATGAACAGGATTAGTGAGGATGTTTCCAAAGTGCGGATGTATCTGGGCCCGGCTATGATGTACAGTGTAACTACTTTTACCTCTACTGTGGTGGTTTTAATTTATATGATAGATGCTGCGCCAGAACTTACGCTCTATACCGTTATTCCTCTACCGGTGCTATCCTTTGCCATTTATAAATTAAGTGTTGCTATTCATAAACGTAGTACTGTGGTACAACAGTATTTATCCAGGTTAAATACCTTTACTCAGGAAAGTTTTAGCGGAATTGCGGTGATAAAATCTTACGGAATGGAGCAACATACCAACCGTAACTTTGAAGAACTTTCCAACGGGAACCGGGATAAAAACCTTGATCTTGTAAAGGTTCAGGCATTCTTCTTTCCGCTTATGGTCTTGCTTATCGGGATAAGTAATATCCTCGTAATTTATATAGGCGGAAGAAAATATCTTAACGGTGAAATTGAAAATCTTGGAGTAATTGTAGAATTCCTGCTTTATGTGAATATGCTTACGTGGCCTGTAGCTTCTATAGGATGGGTAACTTCCCTGGTGCAACAGGCCTCGGCTTCCCAGGAAAGAATCAATGAATTCCTGGACCAAAAACCGGAAATCACAAATCAGAAAAGCGCTCCCGATAATATAAAAGGAGCTATTGCATTTAAAAATGTAAGTTTTACTTACGACGATACAAACATTACAGCTTTAAAGAATATCTCGTTTGAAGTTGAAAATGGAGAAACTTTGGCCATTATTGGAAAAACCGGTGCCGGAAAATCAACAATTTTGGAACTTATCGGCCGTCTTTATGATGTGGAGGAAGGCGAAATAGTTATTGATGGAGAAAGTATTCAGGATTTAAATTTGGAGAGCCTAAGAAAAAGTATAGGTTATGTTCCCCAGGATGCTTTTCTCTTTAGTGACTCTATTCGCAACAATATAAAATTTGGTAAAACGGATGCCAGCGATGATGAAATATATGAAGCTGCCAGAAATGCTTCAGTCCATAAAAACATCAAGAACTTCAGCAAAGGTTATGACACCGTACTTGGAGAACGGGGAATAACCCTTTCCGGTGGACAAAAACAGCGGGTTTCCATTGCAAGGGCGATAATTCATGACCCCGAAATTTTGCTTTTTGACGACTGTCTTTCAGCTGTAGATACAGAAACTGAAGAAGAAATCCTGAATAACCTTTTCAAAATTTCCAAAGAGAAAACCACGATTATTATTAGCCACAGGATCTCTTCAGCTAAGAATGCAGACAAGATAATCATCCTGGAAGATGGGCGAATAGTACAACAAGGCACTCATTCCCAATTAATAAACCAATCAGGATATTATAAAGAGCTCTATGCAAAACAGTTAAATGAAAAAGAAATGTGAAAATTCTTTGCTAAATGTTAATAATTTTTAGATTTTTGAAGAGCAAATAAAAACCAACTAAAGCATTTATTTATGAGCGACAAGGGAACGATGGAGAAAGAGGAAATATTCTCTAAAGTGCTAAGAGCCGGAAGAAGAACTTACTTTTTTGATGTAAGGGCTACCAGGGCTGATGATTACTACCTAACCATTACAGAAAGTAAAAAATTTACTAACGATGATGGTTCTTTTTATTACAAGAAACATAAGATTTACTTGTACAAAGAAGATTTCGCAGGATTTAATGAAATTCTTCAGGAAATGACAGATTACATTCTTGATGAAAAAGGTGAAGAGGTAATTAGTGAGCGCCATCAGAAAAATTTCAAGCCTGAAGAAGAGCAGGAAGAAACCAATGGTGTGCCGGCAGCAGCAGCTACAGCTACCTCTGCAAAGGCTTTTACAGATGTAAGTTTTGACGACATCTAGAAAACTACATTTTTTAAGATCTTAACCGTCCTTTCCTTTAGGGCGGTTTTTTTTTGCTCTCTTGTCAGGGGGACTTCCCTCAACTTTTTGTTATCCCACTCTCAATCCGTTTGCTACTTCAAAACCAGGCTGTAAAAGAACAATATCGTTCTGCTCTCCCACCGCTCCCAGCACCAGGCATTCACTCATAAAGTTTGCAATCTGTTTCTTCGGAAAATTAACCACAGCAACAACCTGTTTTCCTTTGAGTTCATCAATGTTATAGCGTGCGGTTATTTGCGCAGAAGATTTTCTAAATCCTATTTGTTCTCCAAAATCTATTTTTAACTGATAAGCGGGTTTTCTGGCTTTCGGAAAGTCATTAACTTCCACGATTGTTCCCACACGCATTTCCACTTTTTCGAAATCTTTCCAGGACAGCTCCATATATATTACTTTTACAACCTGAAATTACTGAAAACTGCCAAATTTCGGTATCAATTTTAAATTTAAATGAGAAGTGTCACAACCACCTTTCAAATATGTTGCCTTAGTACTTCGCCACCGTCTTTTCGTCTTCAATATAGCATCACATTACCTTGAATGACATGAAGGCAAAAAGGAACCGGATTATGATTATGTAAACGTCCCTGATATCCTTAAAATTTATGAAATTCATTTGTCGCAGACTTTGAAAGCGACCAGGGCTCTCCAAACTACATAGAGTAGCTTATCAGGTGATTTACCCTTGTAGTTATATCTTTCTACTTCTAACGTTTTTTGATAAACAGATTTATATTTAAAACCGTTTAATACTAATTAGGAAAGTTCAAGCTCTAATTTTTTGAACCCTTCAAAAATCCCTTTTAATTTATGCTAAAATCAATCGTAGTACTATCTTTGCTGCCTGAAAACAGAACCCGATGAAAATTTCTTACAACTGGCTAAAGCAATTCATTAAACTCCCTGAAAATCCGATCGAAACCGGAGATTTGCTAACAGACCTTGGGCTTGAAGTAGAAGGAATCAATTCCTTCCAAAGCATTAAAGGCGGACTGCAAGGAGTCTTGGTTGGCCACGTGTTAACCTGTAATCCACATCCCAATGCAGACCGGTTAAATTTAACGACTGTAGATTTTGGTAATGGTGAAAATGTGCAAATAGTTTGTGGTGCTCCCAATATTGCAGCCGGACAAAAAGTGCCAGTGGCAACAATTGGGACTACACTCTATGATGAAAACGGGGAAGAATGGACTATCAAAAAGGGAAAAATTCGTGGTGAAGTAAGCCACGGGATGATCTGTTCAGAAAAAGAAATTGGCCTGGGCGGCAGCCACGAAGGGATTATGGTAATGGATAACGAATTGATTCCCGGAACGCCCGTTGCTGAAATCTTTGAGATTGAAAATGATCATGTTTTTGAAATCGGCCTTACCCCAAACCGTGCAGATGCGATGAGCCACTGGGGTGTAGCCAGGGATTTAAAGGCAGGCTACAAGCAACAAGGCAAAAATCTCGAGTTGATCACCCCTTCGGTTAGTAGTTTTCATGTAGATAACCGAAGCCTCAAAATTCCGATACATATAGAGGATTCCAGCCTAGCGCCAAGATATTGCGGAGTAACCGTTTCCGGAGTAAAAATTGAACCGTCACCATCCTGGTTACAAAATCGTTTAAAAGCTATTGGAATTACCCCTAAAAATAATGTGGTTGATATTACCAATTATGTAATGCACGAATTGGGGCAACCGCTGCACGCTTTTGATGCGGATAAAATTGCAGGAAGAGAAATAAAAGTACGTACACTGGAAAAAGGCACCAAATTTATCACTTTAGACGAAGTGGAAAGAGAGCTTCATGAAGAGGATCTAATGATTTGCGACGCCGAAAAACCTCTTGCCATTGCCGGTGTATTTGGTGGACTGGGCAGTGGTGTATCAGCTAATACCAATAAGATTTTCCTGGAGAGCGCCTACTTCAACTCAGTTAGCGTGAGGAAAACAGCAAAAAGACACGCACTAAATACCGATGCATCTTTCAGGTACGAACGTGGTATTGATCCCAGCATTGCTGAATATGCAATTAAACGTGCAGCCTTGCTTATAAAAGAAATCACCGGCGGGGAAATTACCAGCGATATTGACGATATCTACCCGAAAAAAATTGAGGATTTTCAGGTGTTCCTCACTTTTGAAAAGGTGAATAAACTGATTGGTGAAAACCTTCAGGAAGAGACAATAAAATCTATTCTGGCTTCCCTGGAAATTAGAGTAAATAATGTTACCGAGACTGGAATGGGACTTACTATTCCTTCATATAGGGTAGATGTGCAAAGGGAATCTGATGTTATCGAAGAAATTCTCAGGGTTTACGGTTATAACAACATTAAATTTGGTGAGAAATTAAAAATTTCTGTTGCCAATTCTTCAAAATATGAAGATTATAAGTTGCAGAACATTATCGCCAACCAATTAACAGGCCAGGGATTTCACGAAACTATGGCGAACTCTCTTACCAGTCCTGCTTATATTAAGCTAAGTGAACAATTAAAAGAGGAACATAGCGTGAACATGCTTAATCCGCTTAGCCAGGATCTTAGCGTGATGCGTCAGTCTTTGTTATTTTCCGGACTGGAAACAGTAAGTTACAATATTAATCGCCGCCACGGTGATTTAAAGCTTTTTGAATTCGGAAAGACGTACCACAATTACGTAAGCGGTCGCGTGGAAAATAAACATCTGTCTGTTTTTATATCTGGAAATAGAAATCCGGAAGGATGGAACTCACAGGAGAATAGAGGGAATTTCTTCTATCTGAAAGGGGTTGTGGAATCGATCCTGAACCGCCTGGGAATTACAAATCTTAAAGCCGGATCAGCTAAATCTGATGTTTTTTCTGAAGGGGTTGCTATGAGTTCCAAAAAAGCCACTCTGGTAGAATTCGGGGTGGTTAGAAAATCGATTTTAAAACATTTTGATATCGATCAGGAAGTACTTTTTGCCGATTTTAACTGGGATGCTGTTATTGAATTGGTAAAAACACAAAAAATCAACTTCACTGCAATTCCAAGGTTTCCGGCGGTAAGAAGGGATTTCGCGCTGTTATTGGACGAGTCGGTTAAGTATGAAGATATTCAATCCATTGCAATACAAACAGAAAAGAAATTCCTGAAAACTGTAAATTTATTTGATGTATACCAGGGAAGTAACCTTCCTGAAGGCAAAAAAAGTTATGCAGTAAGCTTTATGTTTCAGGATGAAAATAAGACGCTTACAGATAAGCAGGTTGACAAAATTATGAGTAAACTTCAGCAAAGATTTGAAAAAGATCTTCAAGCTGAATTGAGATAAAATAGTAATAGCTTAAAGCAAAAAACCGTGTAAAGCATTTTACACGGTTTTTCTGTTTTTAAAATTTAATTTCCTACTATGGGAAATCTTTAAAAATTTCGTCTATATATTCCTGGATATCACTTTCCATTCTACGCGTTCCAATTTCTTCAGGACTTGTAGCACGCCATAAGATTTCATTAGTTCTCCTGTCTATAAAATCAATTACAATAGACCTTTCCACATAAGGAATCTGCTTTGCATCACTTCCGGTTATTCTCTGTATCGTATAATAGTTTTCATAAGTGTAAGGTTCGTAATAAGAACCAATGAAATGTCCCGGACGGTAATAAGAATAGCTGGTATATACCGGGTTTGAGATGCCTGCTATATCTTCATCAAACATAGAATGAACATAGATGAGAACGTCAGGCTGGCCTATATCCAAAACATACCCTTCTTCCTGCATATGCATGTTTATGGTCTCTATAATGTTCTCCTGAATTTCCTCATTATCAAGCTTACGGCTTTTGATTGTATCTTTATTTGGCAGATATGCATAAGAATCATATGCTTTTAACTTCTTTGCATTATCCTTTGAAGGTCCACTTCCAGAACCACATGCTGCAAGCGTTAAAGTTGCCAGCAATATTAAAAAATAAGAGTTTAAATTTTTCATAGTTACTATTTTTCTTTTTAAAAATTTTAAATTAGTTCTTATGTCCTGAAAAATAAAGGCTTTCAGGCACTTTTAATTAAGTTTAACAAGGTAAGTACCGAAAGGATAAACAATTCCTAATTCACTTTAAAAGCTATCGTAGTATTTATTGATCAGGTTCAGGCAGGTGCTAAATATGGCAATTATCGTCGTTCTATGATGACCCGATGTACCTTCACCTTTATTATGTTTTATAAGTTCTATTACTCTGAAAAGATTATTAACGTTTGTCTTAAAAAATTTGTTGGGATTTTAGGAGTTAAATACTTAATTTAGTGCTGGATGCTAAAGAATCGATTAATGAAGCTGAACCTCTCACCCACTGATATTCAAAAAAAACTTTTACGTTCCCGCAACAAAAGAATTTCTGAAGAAAAGATTCTGCAACAGGTTCAGGATATTTTAAAAGCTACTGAAAACCACAATGATGTTATCCTGGAGTCGCTGAAGGATGGATCTTCAATAGACAGAAATAGCTTTAATTTTGATCATCTGGAAAGCAACAGGATATTCCATATTTCAGATATTGAAAAAATTTGTGTGATATACCGCCTACGCTTTTTAAGTACAAAATATTTTAAGGGTAATATCCCGCACGAGGCGATTTCCGAAATAAGACGTTTGGAGCAACAGCATGACACCTCCTTAAAAGGTTTTAAAATACTTGCTCCTTCTAAACTTTTTAAGCTTAAAAATGCAGATGACCCTTTACTTATGGCGCCAATGGGAAATGATTATTACTATTTGATCCATAAATGGGGAAATGATCTAAGTCCGTTTCGCAAAATCTTTATGTGGCCCTTCAGAACATTTGAAAATTTTGCTATAGTCCTGATTATTGGAAGCTTCTTGCTTGCTTTACTGGTGCCGGATGGGATGTTTTCCCCCCGCCAGACTACAGCCGAATTTTTTATCATCTTCTTTTTTATGTTTAAATGGGTTGCAGGCCTTGCTATTTTCTTCGGAATTAAAAAAGGAAAGAATTTTAGCAGCGAAATCTGGAACAGCAAGTACTATAATGCCTAGAACGTTAAACTCTGCATAAAGCCCCTGTTTACAAGCGTTGATATTTGTATTTTAGTTCTTCAAAACAATAAATTTATGGATACCGACCAAAGCTATAAACACGTCTATACAGGTGCTGAAACCAATATTCAATACTTACAGGAACTGTTTGAAAAAGAAGGAATATCTTCCCGGGTAAGAAACGACTTTGATTCAGGTTTAAGGGCAGGTTTTGGTGGAGGATTACCGGGCCAGGTTCTTCTTTTTGTTGTTAAAGATCACTACGACGAAGCCTTGAAAATAGCCAGGGAAACATTTCCGAAGGATTTTAAAGATGAATAGCAACCAGCCGGAAAGAAAACGTAACACCTGGCAACTAGCATAAAGAATTAGAAGCTACTCCCTAAGTTCTACTTCAATATTTCTGTTAACAATTTTTGAAATATAATCTAGCTCCCCAGCAGTATAAAGACTGTCTAGCTTTTCCAATTTAACATCAGCATCAGGGTATTTAAAATTTTCGTAATCAACGAAACGAATACCGTTGATAACCCTCGGATTTATTGCTTTTCTAAACCTTACGCCCCCTTCATTTACTTCAAAATTATAGGCCAGATAATCCACCGTAAAGGTATTGTCATTAATCCAGTATAAATAGACATCTTCATGGTCACTACCACCAGCTTCAGCATTAAAAGTCACCTTAATTTCATAATATCCCTGACTGTTTATGGTATCACGACCAACCAGTTCTTTATTGGCTGCCGGAGCGTTAAGACCATAAGGTAACTGCACAAAATAATGCACCGAATTCACACTGTTGCTCACGGAATTCATAAGGGAATCTGCAATCTTAACAGCAGAATCATTTCTAAACCTTACCAGGCCATTATTAGTTAACACGTCACGCGTTTTAAATCCTGCGGAATCTACCACTAACCGCTCCAACTCAAATTCTCCATTATTACGGCTACTCCTATAGGTACTATTTCTGAAATCGAATTTAATGCTGGCTCTTTCATAATTCTCCCCACCTGCAATCTCAATCGCTCTATTTACAACTTCCTGTGCATCCAGCTCTCCATCTGATTGCTTACAGGAAATAAAAATTGATAAGACAATTAAAATAAAAAATCTGTATTTCATAAAATTTATAAATTACTACAAAGATAGACTTTTATAAGGGATTGAATTATCTTTAAAGCAATTGGAGCAAGTAATTGTCTCTTCAATTTTAAAGAAACATTATAAGCTTTTCTGAATAAAGCTTCCTATTTTTGTAGGTCTATGAAGAATTCAAATACCATCAACATAAAAAACCGAAAAGCGAAATTTGAATACGAATTTCTCGACAAATACGTGGCGGGAATTCAGCTTGCAGGGACTGAGATTAAGGCAATTCGCCAGGGAAAAGCCTCTATTGCCGAAAGCTTTTGCGAATTTCAAAATCACGAGCTTTTTGTAATTAATATGCATGTTGAGGAATATTCCCATGCCACTCATTTTAATCATAATCCCAAAAGTGAGCGGAAGTTACTTCTTCAGAAAAGAGAACTGCGGAAATTGGAAAAAGAAGTAAAGAATTCGGGTTTAACAATCATTCCGTTACGATTGTTTATTAACGACCGCGGACTGGCAAAGATCCAGATCACCCTTGCTAAAGGTAAAAAGATATACGACAAGAGGGAGACCATCAAAAACCGTGAGAGCAAGAGAAAACTGGACCGTATCAAAAAAGAATTCAATTCATAAAATATTTACAGGTACAGTCTGAAGCTCCAATCAACAAATTTACTCACCTAAACTGTAAACTTTTTTCTTATTTTGCCGCCTCAAATCACACTACATGTACAGGCTGCTTTTACTTTTTTTTCTTTTAATTTCTTCGTCTTCAGTTTTAGCACAAATTACCGGAAAAGTTACCGATAACAACGGTGAAGCTTTGCCCTATGTAAATGTATATACCGATAATGGGCATTTTGGGACCACCACCAATGAGAACGGAATTTATAGTCTAAAGACTTCCAATCCCGGAACTTATCATCTTGTTTTTCAGTTTCTGGGCTTTAAAAGTCTAAAAAAGGAGGTAAATGTTCAAAAATTTCCCTTTGAACTGAATATTTCAATGGAAGAAGAGACCACAAGTCTTTCTGAAGTTACCGTAGATGCCAATGAGAATCCGGCAAATGCCATTATTCAGAATGCAATCAATTTTCGAAAGGAAAATGCGGCAAAAGTTGAAGAATATACTGCAGATTTCTATTCCCGCGGACTCTGGAGAATTAAAAATGCCCCTGAAAAGATTTTGGGACAGGAAATTGGCGATTTAGGCGGTGGTCTAGATTCTACCCGTAGCGGAATTGTGTATTTGAGCGAAACGATTTCCGAAATTTCATATAGAAAACCAGATGATTTTAAAGAAAAGATCATTGCTTCAAAAGTAAGTGGCAACGACAATGGTTTCAGCCTAAACTCTGCCCAGGAAGCTTATTTTTCCTTCTACAAAAATACTATTGAGATTAATAGCGATATCGTTTCCCCAATTGCAGATTATGCATTTAATTACTATAATTATAAGCTGGAAGGCACATTTTATGACGATAATGGGCATTTAATCAATAAGATCAAAGTTACTCCCAAACGGCCGGAAGATCGTGTATTTTCAGGATATATTTATATTGCAGAGGACTTTTGGCAAATTTTTGGTGTAGAGCTTAAGACCACGGGAAAAGCCATCCAGGTTCAACCAATAGAAACCCTTCAGTTTAAGCAGAATTATAAATTTTCTGAAGAAAACGGGTTCTATATTCAGATTTCCCAAACGGTGGACTTTGAATTTGCCATGTTCGGGATTGCAGGTGACGGAAGGTTTACTGCAGTTTACAGTAATTACAATTTTGAACCCGAGTTTAACAAACGGAGTTTTGGCAAAGAAGTACTCGCTTTTGCCCCGTCAGCAAATAAAAAGGATTCTTTGTTCTGGAAAAACCTGAGGCCGGTCCCGCTTACTTCCGAAGAAAAGAATGACTACATAAAGAAAGACAGTATTCAGGAGAAAAAGCAGTCCCGGCAATACCTTGATTCTATTGATGCCGAAAGGAACAAATTTCAGTTTACAGATCCTTTAATGGGTTATACTTACCGCAATTCGTATAAGAAAAGGATGTTCAGTATTAGTTCTCCCTTATTTGGTGTTAAATTCAATACCGTACAGGGCTGGAATACTTCAGTAGATGTGGAATTTCAGCAAAACCACATTGATAATGACACCAAATACTGGCGTGTCTTTTCTGAACTAAACTATGGCCTGGCCGAAGAGCGATTCAGAATAAATGGAGGTTTTCAGAAAAAATTTAATGACATCAACAATGCTACCCTCACCATTTCGGGAGGTGTTGAAACTGCTCAAATTAATACCCGCGAACCTATTACGAGATTAATAAACAGCATTGCCACGCTTTACTTTGAAAGAAATTATATGAAGTTATACGAACGCTCGTTTGCGGAAATAGAATATGAGCAGGAGATAGTTAACGGATTTGATTTCTCCGGAAATTTATCTTTTGAAGAGCGCACACCCTTAACCAATACTACAGACTATGTTCTTATAGCGCGCGATGATGTGGAATATACTTCCAACAATCCCTTAGCGCCCGATGATTTTGGTTCTGTTCCATTTGAAAAACACCAGATTTTCAAGTTGAATATTCTTGGTGAAATAAATTTTGGACAAAAATATATGAGTTATCCGGACAGGAAATACAACATCCCGAGTGATAAATATCCAAAGTTGTACCTCGCTTATGAAAAAGGATTTAATTCTGATGCCAAAAATTACAATTTTGACCAATTTAAAGCGCTTGTGACGCAGCAAATAAGCCTTGGAAATAAAGGAGAATTTGGATACAGCGCCAGCGGAGGTACTTTTTTAAGTGCTGAAGATATTGCGTTTGTAGATTACCAGCATTTTAAAGGAAACCAGACCAGGATTGGCTTTGGAAATTATTTACAGACTTTTAACCTGCTGCCGTACTACGCACTGAGTACCAACCAGACTTATGCAGAAGGACACCTGGAACATAATTTCCAGGGCTGGGTTTTGGGTAAAATCCCTTTTTTAAACAAGCTAAATTATAACCTTATTTTGGGTGCTCACGCCCTTTACACTCAGGAAAATAAACCTTATTCAGAATATTCTGTGGGTATAAATAACCTCGGATTTGGCAAATATCGGTTTTTAAGGCTGGATTACGTTGTCTCTAACCAGGATGGAAACCGGGACGGGGCATTTATCTTCGGATTAAAATTTTGATGCACTACCCTAACCAATGCCGAAAAATGGAAAAAAAAGAGCCGGACAAAAGTTTTGAATTCATTCAGGGAAATTCAAAATTAGGTCCGGCCAGTAAAATATTTTAAGTAATATCTATTCTTCTTCGTCCTTAGTTTTGTTTTCGGCGGCAGATTCTTTAGAAAAATCTGTAAATCCGTTTTTGATCAACAGGTTGTACCACTGGATGATCTTCTTTATATCACTGGCATAAACCCTGTCCACATCATATTCCGGAAGAACTTCAGCAAAATAATCTTCCAGTTGTGCTTTGGAAGATTTATGGTCTATTGCCTCTCCCCCATCTTCCTTTTCCTTCATCTTCTGAAGGACCTCTCCTAGCGGAACTTCTTCAGTATAAGTATAAATAGCAATTTCGCTTAGCACACTTACATTGTGGCGCAAATTCACAGATATCTTTTTCCCGTCCACGATAGAAGTTGCGATAAACCCTCCGCGGGTCTGTGCATTCATTTCGTATAATCCCGGTTTACCTGAGATTGCCAGTATTTTTTCTAAACCCATAGTTCTTTTTCAATTTCGGTGGCAAATATGATATTACTGCCCCAATTATCAAAATGATTATCTGCCTTTTTTCATCTCCGGAAAACGCATCTTATACTCAATCTTGATTTTTCCTTTTGAAATATTGCTGAGCTTGCTTTTTATAAGTCGTTTTTTGAGACTGGAAAGCTTATCTGTAAACAATATTCCTTCAATGTGATCGTATTCATGCTGAATCACTCTCGCCGCTAACCCGGAATAGCTTTCCTTGTGTGTATTGAAATTTTCGTCCTGGTATTCGATCACAATATCCGGTTTTCTAAAAACATCTTCTCTTACTTCCGGAATACTCAAACAACCTTCATTAAAACCCCATTCCTCACCTTCTTCCTCTATAATCCTTGGATTTATAAAAAGTTTCCGAAGATTTAGAAGTTGCTCCTTTTCGGCTTCATCCAATTCTTCATCTTCTGCAAATGGTGCAGGATCTATCACAAACATCCTAACAGGAATCCCCACCTGCGGCGCGGCCAATCCCACTCCATAAGCGTTATACATGGTGTCCCACATATTATTCATTAACTCGTCCAACTTAGGATAATCTTCAGGAATTTCTTTTGCTTTTTTCCTTAAAACCGGATCTCCATAAGCTACTATTGGTAAAATCATTTATATAAATGTTTATTGCTAAAGGTTTAATGTTAAATGAACCTTCTGCACTATTATCTTTTATCTGTTTTTTCTGCTGTTCTTCTTGAAGAAACAAAAATAGCTGTTAATTCTCTTCCTTATTTTAATGCTGATTCAAATGTCATGCCAGTCGCCAACCCTTCTTCTTTAAGGAACTCCATCCAAAAAACACATTCATCGGCTTCTTCAATGACAATGCTTAATTTTGAAATAAAAGCTTTTTTACTTTGGCCAAGACTTGCAGCTCTATAATTTGCCGCCACTGAAGTTGAAGATCTTATCAACTGATGTTTAATATGCCTCCCTAAAGCAGATTCCGGTAAGGAAACAGCAATTTTCACACATTGATGTGCAAAATCTTTAGAATGTAATTTCAAATCTCTCAGCATTGAGAATGACTTTTCTATTAACCCTTAAGCCTTTAACCTTAATCATTTATAAAGGTAGGTTTGTAAAATTATGGTTGCGCTAATCTCGTCAACCAGGGCCTTATCTTTTCTCTTTTTTTTTGACATTCCACTATCGATCATGCTTTGAAAAGCCATTTTAGAAGTAAAACGTTCATCTACCCGTTTCATTTCCATCTGCGGAAATTTTTCAGCAAACTTTTTTAAAAACTCCTGGATGTAAACTTCACTTTCTGAAGCTGAATTATCCATTTGCCGCGGCTCGCCGATTAAAACAAGTTCAACATTCTCTGTTCTAAAATAGTTTTCCAAATAAAGCAGTAATTCTTTGGTAGCAACTGTGGCGAGACCTGAGGCAATAATTTGCATCTCATCTGTAACCGCAATACCTGTGCGCTTTACTCCATAATCCAGTGCCAAAATCCTTGCCATATCAAAAATTTGCACAAATGTAAGGTTTATATCACTATGCATCCAAAATTTAGCCATAAGCTGTTATATTTGCGGAAAACATTTAAGAATGGATCAATTACAAGCAAAAATTACAGAAGCCTGGGAGAACCGGGACTTACTTCAAAATAAAGAAACAACAGATGCCATACGCGAGGTCATTGAACTACTTGACCAGGGAAAGCTGAGAACAGCGGAGCCAACAGCAGACGGCTGGCAGGTAAATGAATGGGTTAAAAAAGCAGTTGTTTTGTACTTCCCTATTCAGAAAATGGAAACCCTGGAAGCAGGTATTTTTGAATATCACGACAAAATGCCTTTAAAAAGAGGTTATAAAGAAAAAGGAATCCGTGTGGTTCCTAATGCGGTTGCACGCCATGGTGCTTATATTTCCAGCGGAGTAATTATGATGCCCAGCTATGTAAACATTGGCGCTTACGTAGATGAAGGCACTATGGTGGATACGTGGGCTACGGTAGGAAGTTGTGCACAGATTGGTAAAAATGTACATTTAAGCGGTGGTGTTGGAATTGGCGGAGTTTTAGAACCACTACAGGCCGCTCCGGTTATTATTGAAGACAATGCTTTTTTAGGCTCCAGAAGTATCGTGGTAGAAGGAATTCGCGTAGAAAAAGAAGCTGTACTTGGTGCAAATGTAGTACTTACAGGTTCTACAAAAATTATTGATGTCACGGGAGATGAGCCTAAGCAATTTAAAGGTTATGTGCCGGCAAGATCTGTGGTGATCCCTGGTAGTTACACAAAAAAGTTCCCGGCAGGTGAATATCAGGTGCCATGTGCTCTTATTATTGGAAAAAGAAAAGAAAGCACTAACAAAAAAACATCACTTAATGATGCTCTAAGGGAATACAGCGTTGCTGTGTAACCATGAAATAATCTTATAAAGAAGATAACCCGGGAGAATAAGGATGAAGATTTTAATTATTCAGAATAAAAGAATTGGTGACGTATTATTGGCATCAATAATACCCAACAATTTGAAGAAAAAATATCCCAATTCGGTTATCTTCTTTCTCTGTTATGATTATGCTGCACCAGTATTGGAAAACAATCCGAATATTGACCATATTATCGCTGTAAAGGAGAAGGAATTAAAGCAGATCAAAAATCTTATTAGTACGGCGTTCTACATTAAAGATGAGAAATTTGATGTAATTATAGATCCATATGTCAAATTTCAAAGTCAGTTCCTGAGCCTGTTTAGCAATGCAAAAAAGCGCATTAGTTATCAGAAAAAGACATTGCCACTCGCCTACACCCACAAAATTCCTATTCTCGAAGAGCAGGACTCCCCTTTTGGAAAAGCAATAGATGACAGAATCAATTTAATAAAGTGTCTGGATGGAGAAACTGAAATTGAAGCAGCTCCAAAACTATTTTTAACCGAAGAAGAAAAGAACGAAGGTGCGTCTATTTTGGCACCTTTAAATAAAAATAGGAAAACCATTATGTTTGGAATCCTGGGGAGTGATGCTTCCAAATCCCTTCCTGTTTCCTATACTGCAGAAATTATTAATTATTTAATTGATAATTACGACGTAAATATTATTTTTAATTATATCCCATCCCAAAGACCAAGTGTAGATAAAATCCTGGCAGAAGTCAAAACTTCAGATAAGATCTACCCGGACATCTTCGGCAAAAGCCTGAGGGATTTTATTAAGATCGTTTACCACTGTGATGGCATGATTGCAAACGAAGGTGGAAGTATTCACATTGCTAAAGCCTTTAAAAAAGCTACTTTCACAATTTTCTCCCCGTATATCGTAAAGGAATTCTGGGCCACATTCGAGAATGAACCTCAAAACCAGTCGATACATTTAAAGGATGTAAAACCTGAATTGTTTGCAGGTAAGAGTAAAAAAGAACTTTATAAGCAAAGCTCATCTTTATACCACGAATTTACCCCAGATTATATTCTGCCACAGATTAATGAATTTATGAAGAAGAATTCTTTTTAATCCCGTAAGCTGTTGTGGTACTTTTTTGATCGCGGGTAGCTTTCCTTATCGCAAGATTCTTATCTATGGAAACCTGATTCTTATAGCCACGCGAGTGATCCAGGTGAAGACAGATGGCGCTGTATCTAATCTGCTTAGCACGAATGCCCAGATTCATCAGTCGTTCCCCAAGCTCCCTGTCCTGTCCCCCGTATTGCATTCTTTCATCAAAACCGTTAACTTCCAGAATATCTTTTTTCCAACCCGAAGCGTTATGACCATTCCATGTTGCTGAAGTAGGCGTTATTAAATTCAGTATCCAGCTCTTAAATCCATGAGCATCAATTTTATTATTTTTAAATGAAGAAGAAAGTCCGTTCTTTTTTAGCCATTTTAAGTTGAAACAGCGACCGGTTAATATATCTTCCTTCTCTATTTTTTGAGAAAGGTCCATAGAAAGTTTAAAATAGCCGCCGCTTAAAAAATAGCCGTATGTCCTGTATTTCACATGCTTCTCAATAAAATCTTCGCGCACAATACAATCCCCGTCACTCATTACAATGTATTCACTTGCTGTGGCTAAAATTGCCTTATTCAGAATTTCAGATTTCTGAAAGCCTCTGTCCGGGTGCCATACATGTTTTATCGGAATTTCAGTCTTTGATTTAAATTCTTCAATAAGAGCTTTTGTTCCTTCTCCTGAACCATCGTCTGCAATTACTATTTCAAAATTTCGGTAAGTTTGAACCGTATAACTCCATAGAACTTTCTTCAACCATTCTTCAGCATTATACGTACTTAAAATAACCGATGTATCAATAGCCTTCATTAAAATTGGATTTACCCCAAAAATACTTAATTTTATCCACTTGAAATCCTTTGATATCTAGATGCGGGCACCCATAACAGTTTTAATACCTACCTACAACGAAGAAGAATTAATAGAGCAGGCCATTTCCTGTTCGGGTTTTGCAGACGAGGTATTAATTATGGATTCTTACAGTACAGATGCCACAGTTAAAATATCAGAAAAACATAATTGTACCATCCTGCAACGTAAATTTGACAATTTTTCTAATCAGAAGAATTACGGGATCGCAAGGGCAAAGAACGACTGGATCCTGGTCCTGGATGCTGATGAATACATCACTTACGAACTGCGCAATGAAATTCTTTCTGCGATAAAAAACCCGAAGCACGAGGCCTATAAGATGTTGTTCAAAAATTATTTTATAAACCGGTTCATCCATCACGGCACCAACGGAAATAAAATAAAGCTTCGGTTATTCAATAGAAAATTCTGCAGATATGAAGGTCTGGTTCATGAGCAACTTCTATGTGAAGGATCTGTTGGTGTGCTTAAAGGCAGAATACTCCACTATACTTACAGAAATTTGTGGCACTTCTTTCAGAAGAAAAATCAGTATTCTGAGTTGCAGTCCACGCAACTTTTTCAGCGGAAGAAAGAAGTAGGAGCAGCTCCGTTGCTATTGAAACCGCTCTACAGGTTTTTAAGTGAATATATTCTGCGACTGGGTTTTATGGACGGTGTAGCAGGGCTAACCTCCACATCTATGAATGGTTACGGGGTTTTAAGCAGGTATGTGAAGCTCCAGATTTTAAACGGAAAAATAAAGGATCCCGAATTGAAAAATTATAATCAGTACACGCAGGAGCTTATGAGGGAAGCCAAACGCATTGGATCTTCAAAAAACCCGAAGGAGAAAATATATAAATTTTATTTTCTCTGGAATCCGGTTAAAGCCTTTTTTAGACAGTATTTCATGAAAAGAAGTTTTCTTGCAGGAAAAGAAGGTTATATCTTGAGCTACCTCGAAGGTTTTAAAGCTTATAATATTGTTCTTTATCATTGGCTAATGAAAAGGAATATGGACTGACTTATTTTTTTAAACCTAATCGCTTCTTAAACTCCTTTTTCTTCCTTGCCTTTTCCTGAAATTTCTGAATATGGCTCCACAACTCAGAAAAAACTTCTTCTTCAGTCTCGGGGATTAACTTCGCATATTCATTTGCTATTATTTTTGCCATGTCCTCAAAACGGGTAATGCGATGCAAATTTTTCATTCGTTCTTCAAAATTCAGAGGTTCAAATTTCATCCGGTTTAAATCTACCAGATAAAATTCAAAATTTCCGTTATTCGTTTGAATGAGCGTATTTCCCGGAGAATGATCCAAAAAATTCACGTTATTTTCATGTAACCGAAAGGTAAACTGGGTAAAAGCCCGGAGTATTTCTTCTCTCTGAGGATAATCAGGCTCATGAATTAGCTCCCTAAAGGTAAGATCATATGGAATCTGTTCGCACACATAAAAGCTCTCTGTAAATAATAGACCAGGCGCTTCTGCATAGGCAACAGGCACAGGAGTTTTTAAATTGTGTGACAATAAATAATTTGCGTTTTCAAAAGAGCGACGTGCCTTGGATTTTCTGAAATATTTATATGCTACCTGATTAATCAGATTGGGTTTTTTAAAAGATTTTACGTTTAGCTTCTTTCCATTAAGGTCGAAGATTTTAATGTCGTTACGCTGACCTTTATCCAGTACTTCTCCTTCTCTACTAAAATGATTTACAAAGTGCAGAATTTCTTCTCTTTGATCTGCAAAAGCTTTTTCTACCACAAATTTCATAGCACAAAAATAAGTTTTTAATAAAGATTTCCCGTCTGAAAAAAGTTTTATCGAGGTACAGCAATGGGAATTCAAGTGAAGCAAATTGTATATTTCCTGCTAAAGTGGTAATCTTGTAACAATGGGGACTAAGATAGAAAGTGATAGAACTTATAAAATAGGATTTATTTTCCTGGACGAAATCCATCATATCTTTCATTTTATCAGCATTGCGACAGAACTTTCGAAAACTCAAAAAGTAAGTATTCTCACCTATCCTTCAAATCACGATTTGCTGCGCAGAAGCATTAAAGAGTTGGATGGCGATAATATTACCGTAGAAGAGTTGCCGACTTCAGCTTTCCGGGCATTTACTGATAAAATAAAAGGCAGAGAATTGCCAAGAAAAGGATTCTGGATCAAGAAAAACAAAAAGTATATTCTTCAAACTTTTGATGCTGTAGTTTTCACTGATTATTTTCACAAATACCTGTTACGAGATAGAAAACCGGGCAAAACACCCAAACTTCTCAAATTTCCGCATGGCACCCCCGGCAGGGCTTACGCTTTTAATAAGAGTCAGTTGGATTTTGATTTTCAGCTCATAATTGGCAATTTTCAATATAGACATTATAAAGCATTGGGATTATTGGGAAATTATCCCGCTCTTGTGGGCTACTCCAAGCTGGATGCCGTTCAACACAAGCAAAAGGAAATTTTTTTTAAAAATAACAAACCTATAGTGTTGTATAATCCGCATTTTGACCCTGAATTCTCTTCATGGAAGCAGGAAGGTCTGCAGATTCTGGAATATTTTTACAGCCAGGATGCTTTTAATCTCATTTTTGCCCCGCATTTACACCTTTTTCAGGAAAATAAGGGTGGACATTCAGCTTCTGAAATACCAGAAAAGTTTTATCAGAAAAAAAATATTCTTATAGACTTGGGCAGTCTTAAAAGCACAGACATGTCTTATCTAAATGCTGCAGATTTCTATCTCGGCGATGTTTCAAGCCAGGTTTATGAATTTATTATCTCTCCAAGGCCGTGTATTTTTCTAAATCCTAACAACCTTTCTTATAAAAATGATATCAACTTCAGGTTTTGGAGATGTGGTGAGGTGATCAATTCAGCAAAAGAGCTGAATGAAACTCTGGCAAAGGCAACAGCAGATTTTGCCAAATATCGAACCGTTCAGAAAAAAATAACCGAAGAAAATTATTATACCGAAGAAGGCTCTACTGCTTCAGAAAGAGGAGCAAAAGCGATCGTTTCCTATTTGGATAAAGCTTTAGCGTAAAAGAAAAAACAGCCTTTTAAAGGTACTTTTCAATTCCGTTTTTACAGCTAACCATCTCCCCGTCCATTGCCTTCTGCTGTATTATTCGGTTTACACCGCTTTTTTCCTTTGAATTTTCTTTATGCCAAATGTGGTAAACAATTCCCGCATAACGCAGTCGCCTGCCATCTACACCTTTATTTAATAATCTTACGACCATCTCCGAATCTTCCTGGCCCCAGCCGGTCATATCTTCATTGTAGCCGTTAATATCGATAAAATCGTTTCTCCAAAAAGACAAATTACAACCTCTTACTTTTTTGGAAAGCTCATTTTTCTGCTTATAAAAATTGGTCAAAAAAGGAATACGCAGGTTCCTTGTTCGCTTCTTTATTCCTCTGGCAAAAAAATTATAACTTATTTTTTCAACCTGAAAAACCTCCTGCAAATGGTTTTCCTGAATATTTACCCGGCTCCCAAATTGAAAAGTTGACTTTTTAGAATTATTGATATGATCTTTAACGAAATCCTTGTGCAAAATGCAATCCCCATCGGTTTGAATAATATAATCTGAAGTGGATTTTGCAATAGCCTTATTTAAAATTGAAGTTTTCCTAAAACCTTTATCTTCCTGCCATACATGTTTTATAGGAAGTCCCAGGTTTTTATATTTTTGAACGACCTGAGTCGTTTCCTCAGTAGAGCCGTCGTCTGCAATTAATATTTCATCTGGAGGAATACTCTGGATTTTTACACTTTTTAAAACCAGGTTTAAAGCTTCAGGCCAGTTGTAGGTAGAAATAAGTAAAGCAGTTTTCATCTCAATATGGTTTCAAAGTTGATTTTATTAACAGAGCTATTTTTTTGCAAATTTACTACGGAATAAAACAAAGTCCCATTCCTTTCTCTATGCCGAAAATTGACAAATTTCAGGCTTCACTTAAAAAGGAACTTAAACCATTGTCCGAAATTCTTTTTGCGAATATACCAATCTGAAGGAATTAAGGCTGTGGAATCTAAGTTGCTGTTGATTTCCTCTATAGAATTTCCATTTACAAATGCTAATTTTTTCCACTTTTCCGGCTCCAGGTAGAAAAAATCCTGGTATTCTGAAAAATTTTTACTGTTCACAGCACGCCACTTTTCCAGAAACTGATCTGGATTTGTCTCCTCCCGATGCCCCCAATTTCTTAGTTTAGTGAGGACCTCTTCTTCTGACCGTGATACGCATTCGTGCAGAAGAATATTTTTGGTATAAATAACTCTTTCTTTAGTGTTTCTTCCCACTTTATAATCGGGGAAATTGGTCGCTACCATCAATCGCTGCACATTATCCACATATAAAATTCCACCGTCGACATGTTTATAGAGAACCAGCAGAAAAGCCGCTATCTGCACGGGATTATCTTCAGGTTTATTTAAGAAATGGTCATATTTATGCAAATCCCTTACAAATTTTTTAAAATTGAGAAAATACTCATCGCTGTCCAATTGTATTAACCAATTCTTATCTCCCATTTTCTGCGCCAGCATTTTCCTTTCCCGCACTTCGTTTTGCATAGGAGTAAGTTCCGGCACATAAAAATTATCTTTGTAAATTGTAATTTTTTGATCAACATCAATTTCCTCCAGCCATTTGAAGAATTCAGGATCTACCGTTATTTTTCCTCCGGACCAGGTTCGATAATTTTCATCTAAAGCAATAAAAACAGAATCTGCTGCTGCATAAACCGGCGGAATTGCTTTTTTGAGCAATTCGTAATCGTAAGACATCAAAAAACCAACCTGAATTTTTTTCATGAAGTAGATTGCATGATTGTTTTGATAACTCAGAAAGTTTTTCAAAAGAAGCCGAAAATTGCCATTTTTCGCCTTCCGCTTTCTGAATACAAAAATCAAATATAATTATTTGAAGTCATTATTGTGGATCCTTCCGTTGATTGTGTTTTAGATCATTTAAACGTCTCATTCAAATTAAAATAGCTATTTCCTGATCTTTAATATCGATTTTTTTACTTTCACGATCTATTTTACATTGAAAATATTGCAGAAAGAAGCAAAACAATATCAGGATCAGGATTTAACTGTCCTCCACCTCTCAGCAGTTAAGAAATGGGGTGGTGGAGAAAAGCATATTGAAAATTTATGCAGGGAACTTCCCAATGTGGCCCCAAAAATCAACAATATCGTCCTTTGCAATAGTAAATTCCGCTTCAGTAAAGATTTTTATGACACAAGAACCGAAATAATTTCGGCCTCCTTAAGTTTTAAAATGGACCCGCGATATGTGGCTAAGATCATCAATATTTGCAAGAAAAGGAAGGTCGATATTGTGCATATTCACGACAGCACTGCTTTAACGCTTTATATTTTAGGAACCCGGTTCGCTTCCCTCCCACCTGCTGTTTTTAGTAAAAAAACGTCTTTTCCCATACGGTCCAGGAAGCAGACGCTATTTAAGTACAATTCTCCTCAAATAAAGAAAATCCTTTGTGTTTCCAGAGCCACTGCCGGGATTACTTCAGAAAACATCGAGGATAAAAATAAAATTCGCTGCATTTACCATGGCACGAACATGAAGGATAAAGCTACAACCACACCCTTTCTTCTTCGGAATAAGTTGCAGTTAAAAAAAGAAGTCCGAATTATCGGAAACATCGCCAATCACATCTGGCCTAAAAACCTGGAAACTTTTATTCTTGTTGCTGATGAGCTTATTAATAAACAGAATCTTAAAAACCTTCATTTTGTCCAGATTGGCGAATTTAGTACTCTCACGCCTCCGTTACTCAATTTGATAAATGAGTGCAAACTGGAGAAACATATGACTTTTATGGGAAAAGTGGAGAACGCCGCTAATTTTATTCCGCAGTTCGATATAAGCCTGATGACGTCGCAAAGTGAGGGGATTCCGCAGTTTATATATGAATCTTTTTATCATAAAGTTCCAGTCGTAAGCACAAATGTAGGCGGTATTTCTGAAGTTATTGAACATAACGTGAATGGATTACTTGCCCCGGCTTTTGATGTTAAGAAATTGGCCGCACATATCGTATCTTTGCTGAACAATCAGCAGAACCGGGAAAACTTCAGTCGTATTTCCCGAGCAAAACTGGAAAATAATTTTACTTCAGCAGTAATGGCTGAAAAAACATATTCAGAATATAAAAAAGTATTAAATGAAAGATGATTTTAAAACTGAATCTCAGGAAGCAATTAGCGTGTTAAAACGCGGCGGACTTATTCTTTATCCTACAGATACCGTGTGGGGAATTGGTTGTGATTCTACAAATCCTGAAGCTGTAGAAAAGGTTTTTGCCCTGAAAAAAAGAAGCGAATCTAAATCGCTTATCTGCCTTGTTTCAGATTTTAAAATGTTAAATGAATATGTAGAAGATGTTCCTGAAGTGGCTTATGATATCCTTAAATATGCTGCAAAACCAACGACCATTATTTACGATGATCCTATTCGTGTTGCTGAAAATCTTATCGCAGACGATAATACGCTTGCGATACGCGTGACCAAGGACAAATTTTGCAAAGAATTAGTGCGAAGATTTCGAAGACCAATCGTTTCAACTTCAGCAAATGTAAGCGGAGAAAAAACTCCGGAATCATACTCTCAAATAGCTCCTGAAATTTTAAAAGGTGTGGACTATGTAGTAAATTTGCACCAGTCAAAAAAAAGCACCAAACCATCTGCAATTATTAAGTTGAGTAATGATGGAAAAGTGAAAGTGGTACGTAAATAGCATCTGTAAATAAGCGATTCGCTGAGTTCGTTTTAAAGACCTCGCAGGTTTTAGAAACCTGCGAGGTCTTTCGACAGGAAGAAAAAAGAGTAAGTGGAAAACTATAAAGAAGCCTTAGATCATAAAATTTTTAATATAATCTCGCTTGCCGCGGAAGAACTGGATGTAGAAAGCTACGTTATTGGTGGTTTTGTACGTGACCACCTTCTGCAACGGGGCGATCCCAAAGATATTGATGTGGTTGCCGTGGGAAGTGGGATTGAACTTGCAAAAAAGGTTTCAGAACTATTATCTCACAAGCCAAAAGTCCAGGTCTTCAAGAACTACGGCACCGCAATGCTGCGGGCTTTCGATATGGAAATTGAATTTGTTGGCGCCCGTAAAGAAAGCTATAGTGAGGACAGCAGGAATCCCGTTGTGGAAAATGGCACGCTGCAAGACGATCAGAATCGGCGTGATTTCACAATTAATGCACTTGCGTTAAGCCTGAATAAAAACAATTTTGGAGAACTTCTGGATCCCTTTAACGGACTCGAAGATTTAAAATCCCAGATTATCCGAACTCCGCTTGATCCGGATGTTACCTATTCTGATGATCCTTTGCGAATGTTAAGAGCGATACGTTTTGCCGCCCAGCTTGGCTTCAGAATCGAAAAAGAATCGCTTAAAGCAATACGGGAGAATAAAGACCGGATTAAAATAATTTCCAAAGAACGCATTGTCGATGAGCTGAACAAGATTATGCTTTCCGAAAAACCATCAGTCGGTTTTGCGCTGCTTCATAAAACAAAACTTTTAAAACTAATTCTTCCTGAACTTACCGCACTGGAAGGAATCGATGAAATTGAAGGACAACGACATAAAGATAATTTTTGGCACACCCTGGAAGTAGTGGACAATATTTCTGAAAACACCGATGATCTCTGGCTGCGATGGGCCGCACTTCTTCATGATATAGGAAAAGC
The DNA here is from genome assembly GCF_031846645.1 of Autumnicola psychrophila. Lineage (NCBI taxonomy): Bacteria > Pseudomonadati > Bacteroidota > Flavobacteriia > Flavobacteriales > Flavobacteriaceae > Autumnicola > Autumnicola psychrophila. The sequence goes on along the minus strand of NZ_JAVRHN010000008.1, from coordinate 161,662 downwards.
ACCTACCAAGAAGTTTCATAAGAAAATAGGCTGGACATTTCATGGTCATGAGTTTGTGGGTGCCAAAATGGTCTATAAATTATTTAAGCGTTTGAGATTGCCGTTAAACGAAAAAATGAAGTTTGTTCAAAAAATGGTTTTAATGAGCTCGCGTCCTATTGCTATTGTGGATGATAATACCACAGATTCTGCCGTGCGCAGGCTTGTTTTTGACGCCGGGGACAATATTGAGGATTTAATGACCCTTTGTGAAGCTGACATCACTACCAAAAACCCTAAACGTTTTGATCGATATCATAACAACTTCAAAATAGTAAGACAAAAGATAAAGGAAGTTGAAGAGCGGGACCATATACGCAATTTTCAGCCTCCGGTAAGTGGAGAGGAAATTATGGAAACTTTTGGTTTAACGCCCTGTCGGGAAGTGGGAATGATAAAGGATGCGATTAAAGAAGCAATTCTTGAAGGAGATATCCCGAACGAATATGATGCAGCACATAATTTTATGCTGAAAAAAGGACAAAAGCTTGGGCTACAGCCGGTGAAATAGTGAGTTCGGAGATCGGAGTTTGGAGTAGCAAATCGAGCAGGAAAATTCAGCTGGAAGAATAAAATTTTAAAAATTCCTGAACCAAATTTAAAATTCTGATAGCGAAGCAGTCTCAAATCTAATATCAACAAAAAGTGTATCGAAAATCAGCAAAAATAGCGCTTGTCCTTGTTTACCTGGTAATTATTGCCGGGGCCGTGGTAAGAATGACCGGCTCTGGAATGGGCTGTCCCGACTGGCCAAAATGCTTCGGATATTACATTCCTCCTACTGAAGAGACCGAACTTTTGTTTCAGCCACAAAAAAAATATGAAAAAGGCCAGGTGATTATTGTAGATGAAACCTTGCAGGTCGCTGCTTCAGACTTCACTTCTTCTAAAGAATACAACAAAGAAAACTGGGAAACCTATATCAAACACGATTATGCAGTCTTTAATCCCGCACATACCTGGGTGGAATACATTAACAGGCTTTTCGGGGCGCTGGCGGGCTTTGCCGTATTAATCATGGCATTTTTATCCTTCAAAAAATGGAAAATCCGCAAACGTGTTCCGCTGCTGTCATGGCTTACCGTCCTTCTCATGGGATTCCAGGCATGGCTTGGCGCAACCGTGGTGTATTCTGTTCTTGCACCCGCCCGTATTACCGTACACATGGTGATGGCCCTGGTAATTGTGGCGATTCTCATCTACCTAATCTATATTTCTTCGGAAAAAAGACGTGAACATTATCAAAAGAAAGGCTTCCGGAATCTCCTTATTTCCGCCATTAGTCTTACATTAATCCAGGTGGTACTGGGAACTCAGGTACGACAGTTTGTGGATGAACAGTCTAAAGCATTAGGTACAGGAGTTGAAGAACTTTGGCTGGCAAACCCTAATTTCACCTTTTATTTCCACCGTTCTTTTTCAATCCTGGTACTGCTTGTAAACCTTCTGCTCTGGTGGCAAAACAGAAAATTCGGGTTAAAATTCTCAAAAATTAACTGGATACTAATCCTGCTTTTAATGGAAATAGCAACAGGTATTTCCATGTATAATTACGACTTCCCGTTTCTTAGCCAGCCGTTGCATCTGGTCATTGCCTCCCTGTTTTTCGGGATTCAGTTTTATTTGTTAATGGAATGCGTGTATGCCCCTAAGAAGTACAAAAGTTTGTAACTTTGCCCCCTAAAATTTAAAGCTATGGTTTATAGATTCAGAGTAATTCTTGATGCGGAAGAGGATGTGTTCAGAGATATAGAAATGCTTCAGGAAAGTACCCTGGAGGATCTTCATAACACCATAATCCAGTCATTTGGTTTTGACGGGACAGAGATGGCTTCCTTTTATGCCAGCGATGATAATTGGAACCAGGGAGAAGAATTTTCTCAGTTTGATATGGGTGGCGAAGTAAGGCTTATGAATGAAACCAGCCTTGACAGCGTCCTTTCAGAAGATAATACGAAAATGATCTACGTCTATGATTTTCTGAATATGTGGACGTTCCTCGTGGAACTTGCTGAAATTGCCGATCCTGAAGATAGTATCGATTATCCAAACCTTATGTTCGTACACGGACAAATACCTAACGTAGCTCCCGAAAAAGAATTTATTGGTGAGAGTGAAGAAGGTTCGGCAGAATTTGATGATGATTTTGATGTTGATGATTACGACAACCTTTCTTTTGACGAAAACTGGAATTAATCAGCATTCACTTCAATATTTCTTTTAACCTTTTACTTTTCATTATTAAATGATAAACCTCTTTAATGCCCAGATTGAATCTTTATCTATTCACAGAGTAGGTAATAAAAGTAGAAATGAAGGAATTTTCCTTTCTGCAAATCCTTATAATCTTGAGGATGAAATTAAACCGCTTATCAAGGAATTTTTCCTGAAGCCTTTCAGGGAAAAAGAAGAAAATTACTATCAGTTTTCTCATGAAACTGATTTGGAATTTAACGAACTCTATAATTTGGCCAATGCTATCTTTGATAGCCCAGATAAGGCTCACGAAATTTCAAAGAAAGTAACCACCTTGCTTTTCGAGCAATCTGCCCATCCGCATATTAAAAATGGAGAGGTCTTCCTGGTTTATTTTGAAAATATGCAACTGGACAATGAAAAAATGTCGGCAATTGGCATATTTAAGTCAGAATTGAAGCACGATTTTCTTCAGTTTGAAGAAAAAGGAAGTATTCTGGATATGATTGTCCAGCAGGGAATTAACCTGAACAAACTGGACAAAGGAGCGCTTATTTTCAATAAAGGAAGGGAAGAAGGTTACAAAATCCTCTCGGTAGATTCCAACAGGTACGATACAAAGTATTGGCTGGAGAACTTTTTAGGGGTAGATATTCTTGCCGACGATAATTATCGCACAAAAAACTACCTGAATTTTTGTAAAAATTTCGCCAAAGATGTTGTGCTTCCTGCGGAAGACAAAAAAGAAGAAGTCATGTTTATGAACCGAAGCATGGATTACTTCGCGAAAAATGACAAATTTGAAGAGACTAATTTCCTGAATTCTGTAATTGACAATCCAGAGCTGGTTCCTGAATTTCAGAATTACAAAACAGAGAAGGCTCCAAAATATAAAATTGAAGATCTTTCAGATTTTTCTATTGTAAACACTGCAGTTACCGCTGCCAGGAAGAAAATTAAGAGCGTAATTAACCTGGACACCAATATTCAGATAAAACTGGACTTCATTAACCCGGAATCTGCTGAAAAATTTGTAGAAAAAGGCTGGGATGAAGAAAAACAGATGTATTACTACCTCGTTTACTTCAATAAAGAAGAAAAAAGCTAAAAATGAAGTAAAGAGTGAAGAGTGAAAAGGCTCTTTCCTCTCTTCTCTTTCCTCTTTAAAAGCGATGCTTGAAAAATGGCAATTATCGACCTTATCTCAAGTACGAGGTAAGAAGTGAGAGTTACGGAAAAAAATTTTCTCATTTTTCTTTCAGAAGAAGTGCGTCCAAAATGGCAATTATCGATCTTCAGAATAGTTGGGTGTTGGGAGTTCCTTCCAGAACCTGAAATTCGGAAATTTTTTAGCTTAGCGCCTATTGCTTAGAACCTAAACTACAAATTCCCTCCACCACCTGCAGTAACCTGATTTTCTGAAACAAACTGAAATGCCGGTACACCTCTGTAATATTTTTTTCTTGAAAGTTTGCGTCTATTTCCTCCAGTCCTTCTGAATATTTCTGCATTAACTCCCGCCATTCCTTACTCTGCTGAACCACGTCCCATTGCGCCCAGGGACCATGGTTGCGTCTTCCAAATTCCTTTGTTTCCCTTAGATTTCTTATATGCCTTAAAGGAAGTGCTACAATCCGGTTTAAATACTCTGGAAAATACGGTAACCTGCCGGTATTGTGCATCAGCCATTTCGAAGGTTTCAGCAAAGGCTTTGCCATCTTGTGAAACAGCAATCTGTTCAACTTCCATTCCTGGGGGATACGAGCAGAAATTTTTACTATTTCATGAGAAATAAAAGGCTCGTAGCTCCTGAAAAGCCTTCGGTTGGCATGCAAATTTGGAACACTTGAATTCATTGAAATGGGCCACATAAAAAACCATTCCGCAGCAGATTGTGGACGTAATTCCTGTATTCGGTTTAAATGAGTATTCCTCCGCATATTTACTTCTGCCAATAATTCTGCTGAAAAAAGTTTATTATTAACTTCTTTTAATTCTGGATTTTCTCGTTTTCGCCGAGCTCTAAACCTAGTTTTGGGCTCCTTGGAAATTCGGGACCCCTTCAGGAAAGCATCAGCAAATAATCCGCCGAAAACAGCAGGATATTTTGTGAGGTAACAACTTTTGTATAATCCATAAGAGTGTGCATGTACATATTCTGCTCCGCTGCCCACAAGCTTTGAAGCAGCAGGAAGAATTTCAAGATAATGATTCTTGGTACGGGCCGTCAGTATAAAATTTGCTCCGTAGATCTTAGCAGCTTTTTTAGCCAGAATACCTTCCCGGTTCATCGAATCCAGAAAAACAAATGCATCCCGTTTTAAACTTTTTGGTAAAAGCGCGGCAATTAACCGGGAATCTTCGCCACCACTAATAAATTGAGCGACCTCTGTAGTGTTCTCGCAAACAGAATTTATATAATTTTCTAAACTTCCCCTGATAGCTGTCGCCGCCAAATCAAGCGTTTCATAAAAATTTTCTTCGGCGGGCAACCAATAACTTTTTGAATAAGTTCTATCCTCCTCTTTTATAAAATTGTCAACAGCAGCAGGCGATTATTGCCAAATTTCGGTATACATTGAAAAAGGAAAAGTCACCACGCCATTTAAAATAAAGTCTGCTTGCGAAACAGCATCAAAATTATTTTCTCTTCCGGCAGAACACGCCAGAATATCTACGTGGGAAGCTATAAAAAGATCCTTTTTATCTTGAAAAACATAAAGTGGTATAAAAGACAATAAATCTGTGACACAAAGTAATTCGCTCCTACTCTTATTTATAATAAAAATTGCAAAAGGCCCTGATAGATCCTTATCGCATTGGACTTCCCCATTCCGCCATCGATTATAAATCTTTTCTGTTCCATTCTTTTCAGTCAAAAAAGAATTATTGGCAAAACAAAGCACAGGGCCACCCAAAACAACAAAAATATGGTCATTTGTCTCCAGGGGCTGAAATCCATTGTACAAATTCCTGCTGACTGCCAGAGATCCCCATTTACCATGAAATTCTTCCACCTGAATCTCCTCACCGGAATAAATTTTGAAAATTTCCTGCGTAAGCAGCTTCTTTGGAAATACTTTTCTGGAAAAAATAAAGTCGGACATGGGGTTCAAGATAATTACAATGGAAAAAAAATCGGAGTTAGGAATTTAAGGCCTGAAAAATAAGTTATTTCAACTGTATCTATCAACATTGAATAGGTATACTTCTATCTGCCACATTACGTCTTTACATCTTCAGCCATAGAGCGCTATTTAAAATTTTTCCTTAGAGACTGTAAGATCCCGCTATACAGTAGAAGGTTTTGAAATCACATTCCGATTCTTCAATTTTTCGTAAAAAAGCCTTTGGATCAAAATTCTCTGAATCTTAAATCTTTGGAATATAGAAGATGAAGTGTAAAAAACCTCTAATGAATTTGAATTGTTTAAACGCAGGCTCATACTTTCCTTTTAAAGAACAGTAAGTAAATACAGCCATTCTTCTAAGGAAATCACTCATTTTTTTACTCTTTGTAATAATTCAAGAATTTTTCAGTTTTTCTGCCAGTTTACATATTACTTAGTATTTTTCTAAAATTTATCCGCTACCCCATTAGATTTACTGCCAAACAGTTTTTCACACTTCCCAACTAGCACCAAAATAATAATTTTGGATGAATTTTTTATATACTTGAATTAGACCTAAAACTGTAATTTGCAAAAACTATAATCAGATATAACCACTTATACTCTTCACTTTTTTAGCTTCTTAAATTTATAGGATTCACGGCGTATTTTTGCAGAAAACTTTTTACATGTTCAAGACAAAATCAAGAGCGCCGGCTTCAAAACAAAAATAAACTTTTTGCCTTTTTCAAAAGAAGTTCTTCAGCTCAACAACCGCTTCATATTTACATCTTCATAATTCCGCTTTACAAAATCCAGAGCAGTACGTAGAATCTGTCCCATCGTACTGGCGCGTTTAAATTTTACATCGTTAGTGTATTTATAAAGATCCTGACGAAGATTTTTCACTTTATCTCCGGTAGATACATGATCATTTATCATACACCTTATCAACTCCTTATACCTGCTTTTGGTGTTGATAATCCGCTTTGCAAGCAGCGACCGCTCCTCCTTCCTATATTGCTCAATAGAAGATTCCTGAAGCTTTTCTGAAACCAACTTTACCATCTTATAATTCTCTTTAAAGAACTGCGGACGGTAAACTTTTAAATTTCCCTCATAACATTGCTGATCGAAATCTATAGCTCTAATTTTATATTGGACATGATCAAAATCGTGGGTGGGAATCACCACATAATTATAAGAGCGCATATCTCCTAAAAGTCGTACCGTACAGCGCTCGTTGAATTTCACAAACTGTTTGGCAATTTGCGTTTGCTCACGTTCGCTGCAGGTTGGGAGGTGATCTTCAATAAAAACGTCACCGGGAATTCCTGCGATATGTTCCTCAATTAAAGTTTCTTTATAAACCAGAAAATTAATCCTGTGCGGGGAAAGTAAATGTTCAAATTCCAGTCCGTAAATCCGGGAAGCATCTGCTGTTTTCACGTAAAAGTAGGTGAAACTGTCGTTTAAAATATTCCGCACCTTAACTCTAAAAGGTTTTGAATTTCCGAAAGTGCAATAATCTATCGCATCAATATTAAGGAACTCGAGGGAATCGTCACTACCATCAGAATGAAGGATGGTATACACTTTCTTCAAGCTTTCATCAATCTCCAGGCGTTCGTGATCTGGATAATAGCAACGCACCCAAAAAGTATCCTCTTCATGTTGATCATAAACCACAATAGACCCGGAAAACCGCAGTAAATCTTCATAAAACACAGGAATCATCGTATTCCGGTTATATTTAGCCAGATACCGGTTAAAACGCTGGTTTATTGGGAAAGAAGGTTTCTTCTTCGACATTAATTTCTGCTCCATGAATCAATTGGTTTTACCCAAAAATACAGTTTCTAGTGCGAAACCCGTAACAAAACGTTAATTTCGTCGTCATATTAAAAACATTTCATCAATTGGAAACAATCCTTAGCATCACCAATCTTACTAAAAAATACGGCTCCCTTACGGCGGTAGACAATCTTTCTTTTACTATTGAAAAGGGAAATGTCTACGGAATTTTAGGCCCTAATGGTAGTGGTAAATCTACAACTTTAGGAATGGTTCTTAATGTCGTGAATAAAACCAGCGGGGATTTTCTATGGTTCGACGGAAGAGAATCTACGCATGAAGCTCTTAAAAAAGTAGGCGCAATCATAGAACATCCTAATTTCTACCCATACATGACCGCCACCCAAAACCTGGCTCTGGTTTGTAAAATTAAAGATATTCCGGCTGCAAAAATTGAAGAGAAACTCAAACTTGTCGGACTTCTGGATAGAAAAGACAGTAAATTTAAAACTTATTCTTTAGGAATGAAACAGCGATTGGCCATCGCTTCTGCCCTACTCAATGATCCTGAAATTCTTATTCTTGATGAACCTACCAACGGACTCGATCCTCAGGGAATCCATCAGATTCGGGAAATTATCAGAAAAATCGCTTCAATGGGTACCACTATTTTACTCGCTTCACATTTGTTGGATGAAGTGGAAAAAGTCTGCTCCCATGTAGTAATTATCCGCAACGGAGTTAAACTTTATACGGGCCCCGTAGACGGAATTAATGCAAGCCACGGATTTTTTGAATTAAGAGCTAAAGACACTGCCCGCCTGCAAGAGCTATTAAAGAGCCACCCCGATATTGGTAAAATTACGGTTAATGAAGATCTGGTAACAGCTATCCTGAAAGAACCTATGGAGGCCGAAGTGATTAATGAATATTTGTTTGAAAGAGGCCTCTCTTTATGTTATCTCGTAAAGAGAAAACAAAGCCTGGAAGAACAGTTCCTTCAATTAACTAACCAAACAAATAAAGCCTGATGCTACGATTATTAAACATAGAATTTCATAAATTAAAATACAGTCGTTCTGCTAAAGTATTAACGCTCACGTATTTTATTCTTATCACTTTTATTGCTCTTTTTGCTTCAATCGAATTCAATATTGGTCAGATCAATTTCCGGCTAGCAGACCAGGGAATTTTTAATTTCCCTTACATTTGGCACTTTAACAGCTATATTGCGGCAATGCTAAAACTGTTTTTGGCCATTGTCATTGTTTCTATGATGTCCAATGAATACAGCAACAGGACGCTCAAGCAAAACCTCATCGATGGTCTTAGCAAAAAAGAATTTGTACTTTCTAAATTCCTGACGGTACTCGTATTTTCATTGGTCTCTACGTTATTCCTGTTTATTGTTTCTTTAATCCTGGGCCTTTCTTTTTCAGATTTTACTGAAGTTTCCATTATTCTTTCAGATATGGAATATCTTGTAGGATATTTCGTCAAGCTTACAGCTTTTTTTGCCTTCTGTATGTTCCTGGGAATATTGGTAAAGCGCTCTGCATTTGCACTGGGCTTTCTTTTTATCTGGTGGATAATAGAAAGCATCACCTATGGTGTTCTAAAGTGGAAAATTTTTAGAGGAACTGATACTGCAGATCATATCGCGCGCTTCTTTCCACTGGAGAGCATGGCGAACATTATTAAAGAACCATTTTCCCGTCTGAATGCCTTTAAAGCTGCTGCGAACCAACTGGGATCTGAGTTTGAAAAAGATTACGGCATCCATTGGTATCAGCTTCTAATAGTAATTGCCTGGACAGCTATTTTTGTGTTTTTCTCCTACCGACTGCTTAAAAAGCGGGATTTGTAATACCTTGGTGATCTTTCACCGTGGTATGAAATTAAGAAGCTGCCTATTCATTTTTATTCTTGTGTTTTTTGCTATAGAAGCAGAAGCGCAAAAGGAAGCCTCCAATTGGTATTTTGGAGACCAGGCAGGTCTGTCCTTTAACAGCGGCACACCTACACCTCTTCTAAACGGAGAATTGCAAACGGTAGAAGGATCCACCAGTATTTCTGACCGCAATGGAAATCTTCTTTTATATACCGACGGAAGTACTGTCTATAACCGCAGCCATGACGTGATGCGGAATGGAGAGAATTTAAAGGGCCATGTTTCCAGCACACAGTCTGCCATTGTTGTTCCCAGACCTGGTAATCCCAACCGATATTTCATTTTCACTGTAGATAAACCTGATTACTATCTGTCTCCGGAAGACCCTCTTGAGGGAGTGAATTATTCTGAAGTAGATATGACTTTAAGCAATGGACGAGGTGCTGTAATAGAAGGACGAAAGAACATACACCTGGTGACATACAATCCTTCAGATCCACTGGAAAATGAATTTAAAAATTCAGAAAAAATTTCTGCTGTAATCGGTGGTGACTGCATTTCTTATTGGGTGGTCACGCAATTCGGAAATAAATTTTATTCCTTCAGAATTAGTTCAGCTGGCGTGGAGACTTCTCCTGTTGTTTCAGTAATTTCAAATAATTTCCCTCCCGTTATCAATGAAATTGGTGTCAATATCACAGCTGGAGGATACCTGAAGATTTCCCCTGACGGAAAGAAGATAGCGGCGGCCTATTCTAATACAGCGCTTCAGAATTCCGGTATGAATGGTACCAAAAAAAACGGAAAAGTTTTTCTGTACGATTTTGATGATGTCACCGGAAAAGTATCCAACGAAGAACTCATATTAGAAAATTCTTATCCCTATGGCGTGGAATTTTCACCTGAATCTTCCAAACTCTATGTCACTGCAAATAATTATAATGAGAATGACGTTCTGGACAACAGTGAACTTTATCAGTTCAACCTGGAAAGCGGAAATACTGCAAACACACGCACTGTAATTCACTCCTTCCGAAATGTTGCCGGAGCACTTCAACTGGCAATCGATGGCAAAATTTACCGTGCGGGTTATCCTACAGATGACGGAGGTTATTTACACCACAATTTTTTATCTATCATTCATGAGCCGGAGAATGCCGGTAACAACGTAGATTATTCACATAATTCTATAGATGTTTCACCTAACGATGTAAAACTTGGCCTGCCGCCTTTCGTCCAGTCTCTTTTCAACAATAGTTTTGAGGCTGAAGATTTTTGTCTTGGAGAGCCAACCAGGTTCACTCCCAGCGGCAATAATTACGATACTGTAGAATGGGATTTTGGAGATGGAAATTTTTCTTCGGAAGAAACCCCTTCACATACTTATGATGCACCCGGATCTTATACAGTTAGCCTGACAAAATTCATAAACAACCTTCCGCAAGATCCTGTATGCAAGGAGATCACGATAATTGGCATTCCTGAAGCTGCACAGGATTATGTTTTAACCCAATGTGATGCAAGGGATGGCATTCCTGACGACGGACTCACAGATTTTAATCTGCAGCTGGCGCGGAATTACCTTACCGGAAACAACAATAATCTTCGGGTCCTCTTTTATGAAACGGAAAGGGATGCCATGCTGGATAACCTGAATCGGGAAGGCCTGGATGATCTTTACCGCAATACTTCCCCTAATCAGGAATTGGTCGCAAAAGTCACCGGATTTGACGATGAATGTACCTCCCTTACAAAAATTCAACTTGCCACCTCAGAAGGTGTAGTGTTGGATGCAGGAACAGCGAGGGGATGCGACATTGGCAATGGAGAGGCAGAATTTAATCTTACTAATATCGAAGAGAGCATACGTGCTAATCTTAACCTTGATGAAAATGTAAACCTCACTTTTCATAGAGATGAAGATGATGCTGTGTTGGGCGCTAATCCTCTGCCCGATATTTATAATTCTGAAGCGGGCATAATCTATGTAAAAGCCTATAAGGAGGATGTATGTTATGGTTATGGCAGTCTGGATCTGGAAATTGTCACTTTTCCCGATATTCAGCAGAACAATATTCTGGAACTTTGCTCATCACAATTTCCTTTGCTGCTGGGAAAAAATCTTGGTCTGAATAATCCTGAAGATTTTTCTTTTGAATGGAGCACCGGCGAAACAACTACCACAATTGAAATTAATGAACCGGGAAATTACAACCTCAATCTTATTAATAACAGTTTTGGCTGCGGAAGAACAATAAATTTTTCTGTTCAAGAAGTGGGTGCAGCGGAAATTTCTGATATTCAGGTCGACAATAATGGCGCTGTAAGTAACGTGACTATTGTTACAACTCCGGATAGCTCCAACCTCACTTTCTCTCTGGATAATATTAATGGTCCTTATCAATCCAATCCTCAATTTAGGAATGTTCCCGGCGGAAAACATACGGTTTATGTTCAGGTGGAGAATGGCTGTGGGATTATAGAACAGGAATTTACAGTTTTTGGCTTTCCTAACTTTTTCACTCCCAATAACGATGGCTATAATGACAGTTGGAAACCCTACGACATCGATAATAACGAATTTACCATTCGTAATATTCACATTTTTGACAGATACGGAAAAGTACTGAAGCAGCTTAGCCCTGATGGTGCAGGTTGGGACGGAAATTTCAACGGTCGTCCAATGCCCTCAGATGACTACTGGTTCAGTATTTATTTTGAGGATGGAACTGAGATAAAAGGACACTTCACACTTAAAAGATAGAATTGATTTTCAGGAGTTTGAATAGGCACGGGAATTGCGTAATTTCGCGTGGCTAAGAAAAGAATCCATGAAATTCCAAATAGAATCAGATTATAAACCTACCGGTGACCAGCCACAGGCAATAAAGCAGCTTGTTTCAGGTTTAAACCGGAACGATCAATATCAAACTCTGCTGGGGGTTACAGGCTCCGGAAAAACTTTTTCTGTTGCGAATGTTATAGAAGAGGTACAAAAACCGACGCTTGTTCTTGCCCACAATAAAACCCTGGCAGCTCAATTATATTCGGAATTTAAGCACTTTTTTCCAGACAATGCAGTTGAATACTTTGTAAGCTACTACGATTATTATCAACCGGAAGCTTTTATTCCGTCTTCGGGAACTTATATTGAAAAGGATCTGTCTATTAATGAGGAAATTGAAAAGCTTAGGCTTAGTACAACTTCTTCGCTTTTAAGCGGCCGGCGGGATGTACTGGTTGTTGCTTCGGTTTCCTGCCTTTATGGTATCGGAAATCCTGTGGAATTCAAGAAAAACGTGGTTTCCATAGAACGGGACATGAATATTTCCCGAACCAAATTGCTGCACAAACTGGTGCAAAGTCTTTATTCACGGACTGAAGCTGAATTTTCTCACGGGAACTTTAGAATAAAAGGAGATACTGTTGATGTCTTCCCGAGTTATGCAGATAATGCCTTCAGAATTCACTTTTTCGGAGATGAAATTGAAGAAATTGAAGCTTTTGATCCCGGAACTAATGATGTTGTGGAAAAATACGATCGGTTGAATATTTATCCTGCCAACATGTTTGTGACTTCGCCCGATGTACTTCAGGGTGCTATTCGTGACATTCAGGATGATTTAGTGAAGCAGGTGGATTATTTCAGGGATATCGGAAAACACCTTGAGGCAAAACGGCTTGACGAAAGGACAAATTTCGACCTGGAAATGATTCGTGAACTTGGTTACTGCTCCGGGATTGAGAATTATTCCCGATACCTTGACGGAAGAAAACCCGGAACACGTCCTTTCTGCTTGCTGGATTACTTCCCCGATGATTACTTAATGGTCGTGGACGAAAGCCATGTTACAATTCCGCAGGTGCACGCCATGTACGGCGGTGACCGCTCCAGAAAAGAAACTCTCGTGGATTACGGCTTCAGGCTTCCTGCTGCCATGGATAACCGTCCGTTAAAATTTGAAGAATTTGAGGCGCTGCAAAATCAGGTGATTTACGTGAGTGCTACCCCTGCAGATTATGAACTTCAGAAGACAGAAGGGGTTTATGTAGAACAGGTGATACGGCCCACAGGTTTACTTGATCCTGTAATAGAGGTGCGTCCAAGCTTAAACCAGATTGATGATTTAATTGAAGAAATCCATGTTCGGGTAGAGAAAGACGAGCGGATTCTTGTGACAACTTTAACCAAAAGAATGGCTGAAGAACTCACCAAATACCTCACCCGAATTGACATCCGCTGTAGATATATTCACTCAGATGTGGACACTCTGGAACGGGTGGAAATTATGCAGGATTTGAGAAAAGGGATTTTTGATGTACTTATTGGAGTAAACCTCCTACGGGAAGGCCTGGATTTACCTGAAGTTTCCCTGGTTGCAATCATTGATGCCGATAAGGAAGGTTTTTTACGAAGTAACCGCTCCCTTACCCAGACCATTGGTCGGGCGGCCCGGCACGTAGAAGGAAAAGCTATTCTGTATGCAGATAAAATTACGGATAGTATGCAGAAAACAATAGATCAAACCGAGTACCGCAGACAAAAACAAATTGAGTATAACCAGAAGCATAAAATCACACCAACTCCGTTAGTTAAAGCTTTCGATAGTGCCCTGGTTAAACAGAAATTAGATGTTTATGATTATGATGAGAGGCCAAAAACGCTTAAAGCTGCCGAAGAAGAGGTAGAATATTTCAGTAAAGTTCAGGTCGAAAAGGTTATTAGGGAAAGAAGAAAAGCAATGGAGACTGCGGCAAAGGAACTGGATTTTATGGAAGCTGCCCGTCTTCGGGATGAAATCAAGATGTTACAGGAAAAGGTAAAAGAAAAAGACTAAAAAAATAAAATTAAAGGTCTGATTTTTAATTAAATAAATTATCTTGATCAGACCTAAAACATTCTTTTACTGAAGTGATCAATAAACCGTTCACTTATGAAAATTTTTATTTTACTAATTTTACTATTTTCTCCATGTCTCTTATTTTCTCAGGTGGGGATTGGTACTACTGCGCCTAAAGCCCAGCTGGACATTGTCGCTTCAGATGAGGCAAATCCCAATATTATTGACGGAATCCTTATCCCAAGAATTGCGAAGTTCCCTGCTAATAATCCCGGAATTGAACAAAATGGTATGCTGGTTTTTCTGAACAAAAATATCGTCGGCTTCCCTGTTGGATTCTATTATTGGAGCGCTGATACCAGCAGCTGGAAAACTTTGGCCGGCAGTCCTGGATCAGGATCGTCCGACTTCTACAAAAGCGGAACAACAAGTAGTGCAGGTAATATTGCAGATCCTATTTTTCGTGAAGGAAATATAGGAATTGGTACTCAGCAAATTTCCTCCAAACTTCAAATTGCTATCCCCTCCGGAAAAGATTTGAACATTAAGAAGCCGCTGGAAGTAGATAATAACAATTCGGCTACCGACAATCTCGCAACCTACGGTATTGTAAGTGACAACAGAAGTTCTACCAACGGTCTGAAATACGGTTTAAAATCGAATGTGGGCGGCACCGGGACAGGAATCCACTACGGATTTTTTAATGAAACCTACCAAAATTCAGGTACCAGTGACATCTACGGAATCTATAATAGAATTGGCCGCACTTTTGGCTCAAAAAGTAACAATTACGGAATCTATAATGAAGTCGGCAGCATCCAGGGAGTAGGAAATATCTACGGAATTTATAGTGTAGCCTATGGTGACCGTAATGCAAATGTCTTTGCAGCATATTTTGCAGGAAGAGTAGGAATTGGTGCTACTCCCGAAACAGATTACACCTTACCCGATAGTCGGGGACTTGAAAATCAAATACTGGTTACAGATAAAATTGGCGGCGTAAGCTGGAAACATTCTGGTTGGACCAATTATATTTCGACAGAAAGTACTACCGGGGATTATCTCATTGGCGAAGAAGTTGGAACATTGAGAATTAATAATCAGGTGTCAGGAATTGTGATTCCAAAGGCTTCAGAAAACAAGGGAAGAAAAATAACTTTGTCCGGATGGCCGGGAGCAGGAGTAAAGAACCTGATCTTTCTTGGAAGCGATAACCTGCTCGACATCTCCACAAATACAACGGTAACGACAATCCAGGGAGGAAAAACCTACGAAATACAAAGTGCGGGAAATAGATGGATCCTACTTTTTAAGCAATAAATTATTTTCCCTTTTTGCGCAGACTAAAATATAGCAAAAAAGCATCCGGAATCCGGATGCTTTTTTAGCTAATTCTAGAAGATAAATTTTAAGAAATTTCAATCAGACGTTTGGCTTGTACCTTAGCTTCCTCACGCTTAGGAAGAGCAATTTCAAGAACGCCATCATTGTAAGCGGCAGAAATTTTACTGCTATCTACAGATTCTGGTAGACTAAAAGCTCTTTTAAAAGTGCTGTAACTGAATTCTCTTCGGGTAAAACGTCCTTGTTTTTCAGAAGATTCATTTTCTTTCTTTTCTTCGGAAGAAATGGTGAGAACATCATTATCTAATTCGATATTGAAATCCTCCTTTTTCTTTCCGGGAGCGGCTACAGAAACAGCAAAACCATCTTCATCTTCCCTGATGTTCACTGCAGGAATGCTGGTTCCAATACTGTTTACGTTAGTAGTTCCTCCTAACCAATCAGTTTTAAACATATCGTCGAAAACTGAAGGCAGCCAGTTGGCCTCATTTGTTTTAATTAAACTCATAACATTTATTTTTTAAGGTTATACTTTTTGTTTTCCATATATCCATTAGCAATTCAAATTCCAAACCTTAAAATAAGCCATTGTGTCACTTTTAGCTAGTATTCGTATGTCATTTTGACGTTTTTAGACATTTATATGATCCTAAAGTATTCCAGAGGTCGATAATTGCCATTTTGAGGCATCACTTAAAAAGAAGAGAGAGGAAAGAAAGAGAGAAAATTTTAATACTTCCCACTTCTCCCATTTTACTTTCAGGCAGGTCGATAATTGCCTTTTTTGAGGCTATACTGAAGTTGGAAATCCTTGAAATGACAATTTCAGCTTTAAAAAAGATTCTTTAATTTTAATATGACCTGAAATTTAAAAACCAGAACAATATTTCCCCAAATTCGGAAAAGAATAATTTAAATTTGCAGTATGGGACTAACAAATAATGACATTTTCAAAAAATTAAGGGTAGCTCACAAATTACGTGATGACGATATTGTGCAAATTTGCGCCCTCGTGGATTTTAAAGTTACTAAAAGTGAATTGGGAGCTATTTTCAGAAAAGAAGATCATCCAAAATACGTGGAATGCGGAGACCAATTCCTTAGAAATTTCCTAAACGGACTAATAATTCACCTGCGTGGACCAATGCCGGGAAAGGGTGAAAAAGTGAAGGGTGAAAATAACTCAGACAGTTGACTGTAGACTGTAGACTGTAGACTGTAGGCTGTAGGCTGTAGGCTGTAGGCTGTAGGCAAAATTAAAAAGGAGTAGCATTAATCGAAATGCTACTCCTTTTTTATTGATTATTGTTTAGTGTTAGTTGCCTAAAATTATCTGACCAACTTTTTATACTTAATTCGCTTCGGCATTATATCGCCACCAAGACGTTTTTTCTTGTTTTCTTCATAGTCTGAGAATCCGCCCTCAAAGAAATAAACCTGGGAATCACCTTCAAAAGCAAGGATATGAGTACATACCCTGTCCAGGAACCAACGGTCGTGGGAAATTACCACCGCACATCCCGCAAAGTTTTCCAGTCCTTCTTCCAGCGCCCGCAGTGTGTTTACATCCAAATCATTGGAAGGCTCATCGAGTAACAGCACGTTTCCTTCTTCTTTCAAGGTCATCGCAAGGTGAAGCCTGTTCCGTTCTCCACCTGAAAGCATGCTGACTTTCTTATTCTGCTCGCTTCCGCTAAAGTTGAACCTGCTTAAATAGGCTCTTGAATTTACCTGACGCCCGCCCATCATGACCAATTCCTGCTCATCACTAAAGTTTTGCCAGATAGTTTTTTCGACATCAATATCGCTGTGCGCCTGATCTACATAAGAAATTTTAGCGGTCTCCCCTACTTCAAAGTTTCCTTTGTCGGGTTGCTCTTCTCCCATTATCATCCTGAAAATTGTAGTTTTACCGGCACCGTTAGGTCCAATGATTCCCACAATTCCCGCCTGCGGCAATTTGAAATTAAGATCTTCATAAAGCAATTTGTCTCCAAAAGCTTTACTCACTCCCTTGGCTTCGATCACATTCGTTCCCAGCCTTGGTCCATTCGGAATGTATATTTCAAGCTGCTCGTCTACCTGTTTTTGATCCTGACTCATCAACTTGTCATAATTATTTAAACGGGCCTTCTGTTTCGCCTGTCTTCCTTTCGGATTCATTCTCGACCATTCCAGCTCTCTTTCTAAAGTTTTCTGACGCTTGCTCGCCTGCTTTTGTTCCTGCGCAAGTCGTTTGGACTTTTGATCTAACCAGGAAGAATAATTTCCTTTCCACGGAATTCCTTCTCCTCTATCCAGTTCTAAAATCCAGCCGGCTACGTTATCCAGGAAGTAACGGTCGTGCGTCACAGCAATCACGGTCCCTTTATATTGCGCAAGGTGATGTTCGAGCCAGTGCACAGACTCGGCGTCCAGGTGGTTGGTAGGTTCATCCAAAAGTAAAATATCCGGTTCCTGAAGTAATAGTCGGCATAATGCAACCCTTCTTCTTTCTCCTCCGGAAAGAACTCCAATTTTCTTGTCACTTTCCGGCGTACGGAGTGCATCCATTGCTATTTCCAGCTTGGTATCCAGTTCCCATGCATTAGTCGCATCTATTTTATCCTGAAGCTCCGCCTGTTTATCCATGAGCTTCTGCATCTTATCTGCATCTTCATAAACTTCAGGCAAGCCAAACATGTCGTTGATCTTGTTGTATTCATCTAAAACAGAAACTGTTTCAGCTACACCCTCTTTTACAACATCCAGTACAGTCTTATCTTCATCCAGTTTTGGCTCCTGTTCCAGGTATCCTATACTGTAGCCAGGGGAAAAAACCACGTCACCCTGATAGTTATTGTCCTCTCCCGCAATAATCCTAAGCAAAGTGGATTTACCGGAACCATTTAATCCTAAAATTCCAATTTTCGCTCCGTAGAAAAAACTCAAATAGATATTTTTGAGAACAGGAGTATTTGCATTTTTATAAGTCTTGGTAACTCCGGACATGGAGAAAATTACCTTTTTATCGTCTGCCATAATTCTTAAATTTTGATGTATCAGTCTTTTCTGAAGACAGTTTTTGATCATCAGAAGAAATGCAAATATCTTAAAATTTGATTAGAAAATAATTGATGTCTTACCAAATATCAGCTTTTGTGTAGTCCGAGTAAGCGCAGAATAATAAGTAGTTGCCCTGTGTGATAAGAAGTGTGTTCTATTACCAGCATAAGCTCCCGTAAAAGCGTGTGGTCTTCACCGTTCTTTACCGGCTGCATTAGTCGGTTTTCCGGATCCAGAATAAAATCTTCAAAATCTTTACGACATTCAAAATAATCTGCTTTTAATTCTTCCCAGTCCTCTTCGCTTTCAGGAAACTGTATATCCGGCCAGTAATCATCGGGCCAGTTTGCGCTCTTATAACCTTCAGCAGTACAATATTCTATAATATCTTTTTGGGCATAGGCAATGTGATAAAAGACTTCATAAAACGAATACGGAAGCATTTCCGGGCGTTTTCCGATTTTATCATAAGGAATTTCATCGAGAAATTTGGCTAAAGACAAATATGCCTCACCTCCCTGCAAATGCTTAATCAGTTGTTCCTTCATTTGTTTCTCTTCCATCCTATACTCTGCCTTTTAATGCGTTAAATGCCCTTGAAATTGCAAAAAATCCTATCCCAACTACAGAAAATCCTATTGCGTAGTCGATATATTTTAACACTCCCAGTAAGATCACTGCTGTCCCAATTAAAAACAGGACGAAAGACGCCCAGCCAAAAATGGTATTCTTATTCATTCCCATAACGATATCCTTATAATCAAAAGCTTCTCCAGATAATCCTGCTTTTCAATATTCCAATAGACTTGATTTTGTATTTTAGCGGAACAGCAATTTAAGGGAGTTTTTCCTTATAGTGTCATAAAAATATATGAATATTTTTTAGCTTTTTCCGGTAATTCCGGAGTCTATTCTCAAATTTTGAAAAACATGAATATCAACTTCAATAAAAATGAAGATCATAACCGACTTTTAGTTTCCAATCTAAATCACAGGCTAAAGGAAGTAAAATTGGGTGGTGGCGAAAAAAGAATTGCAAAGCATCACGACAAAGGCAAAATGACTGCCAGGGAACGAATAGATTTTCTTTTGGACGAAAAATCAAAATCTGTAGAAATTGGTGCTTTTGCAGGTGACGGCATGTACAAAGAGCACGGCGGCTGTCCCAGTGGCGGCGTGATTGTGAAAATTGGCTACGTATCAGGAAAGCAATGCGTTGTAGTGGCCAATGACGCCACCGTAAAAGCAGGAGCCTGGTTCCCAATAACCGGAAAAAAGAATCTTCGGGCACAGGAAATAGCTATTGAAAACCGGTTACCCATTATTTATCTTGTGGACAGCGCCGGAGTATTTTTACCAATGCAGGATGAAATTTTTCCTGATAAAGAACACTTCGGAAGAATTTTTAGAAATAATGCCGTAATGAGCAGTATGGGCATTACCCAAATTGCCGCTGTTATGGGTAGTTGTGTTGCAGGAGGGGCTTATCTTCCTATTATGAGCGACGAATCTATTATTGTAGAAAAGACCGGAAGTATTTTCCTTGCCGGAAGTTACCTGGTGAAAGCAGCAATTGGAGAGAGTGTCGATAATGAGACCCTTGGTGGGGCTACCACTCATTCTGAAATTAGCGGCGTCACAGATTACAAGGTTAAAAATGATTCTGAAGCGCTTGATAAAATCAAAAATATCATGGACAAAATCGGTGATTTTGACAAAGCCGGTTTTAGCCGAAAAGAGTCCGCTAAGCCTAAAGAAGATGAAAATGAAATCTTCGGGATCCTGCCCAAAAAGCGCAGCGATCAATATGACATGACCGAAATTATAAAACGTCTAGTAGATAATTCAGAATTTGAAGAATATAAAGAAGGCTACGGACAAACCATTATTACTGGCTATGCAAGAATTGATGGCTGGGCGGTTGGAATTGTTGCCAATCAGCGTAAGATCGTTAAAACCAAGAAGGGAGAAATGCAGTTTGGCGGAGTGATTTATTCTGACTCGGCAGACAAAGCCACCCGTTTTATAGCAAATTGCAATCAGAAAAAGATTCCACTGGTTTTCCTTCAGGATGTCACCGGTTTTATGGTAGGCAGCAAGAGCGAACACGGCGGAATTATCAAGGATGGCGCAAAATTGGTGAATGCAGTAAGCAATTCTGTAGTTCCAAAGTTTACCGTGATAATTGGCAATTCTTATGGCGCAGGAAACTACGCCATGTGCGGTAAAGCATACGACCCGAGGCTTATCGTTGCCTGGCCCAGTGCAGAACTTGCCGTTATGGGAGGCACACAGGCAGCAAAAGTACTGGCTCAAATTGAAACTGCAGCGATGGCTAAAAAAGGAGAAAAAGTAGATGAAGAAAAGGAGAAAGAAGTTTTCGAAAAACTCAAATCAAAGTATGACGAGCAGACCTCTGCCTATTACGCTGCCGCAAGATTGTGGACAGATGCTGTAATAAATCCTGTAAACACCCGCAAGTGGATTTCTATGGGAATAGAAGCCGCTGACCATGCTCCTATTGAAAAAGATTTTAATATGGGAGTAATACAGACTTAAACCAAAGCTAAGCATGAAAAATCTATATTTTTTGGTATTTGCTCTTCTTATAATATCCTATGGTACTAGCGCGCAAGTGTTGAGCAACAAAGAGGGAAAATATACTGAAGCGGATACTCTTAGAGGTTCTCTTCGGAAGGAGCGTGCCTACGATGCTTTAAAATATCATCTCCAGGTAAGGGTTGTTCCTGAAGATAAATTTATTTCGGGATCCAATACGATTACTTTCAGGACAATAGAAAAGCTGCCGGTTATGCAGGTAGATCTTTTTGAAAATATGAAGGTGGATTCTATTGTTCGGAAAGGAAAAAAGCTCAAATACCAAAGGAAACATAATGCTGTTTTTGTCGAATTTTCTAACCCTCTCAGGAAAGGTAAAAAAGATTCTATTCAGTTTTATTACTCAGGAAATCCGATAGTGGCAGAAAGGGCTCCGTGGGATGGCGGTTTTGTTTGGACTGAAGATGAAAAAGGAAATCCGTGGATAGCCGTTGCTGTGCAGGGAATGGGCGCAAGTGCCTGGTATCCGAACAAAGATCACCAAAGCGATGAACCGGACGAAGTACTTAGCGAAATTGAAGTCCCCACAGGATTGACCAATGTTTCCAACGGCCGACTTTTAGGAAGCGAAGAACTTGAAGACGGCTACACCAGGTGGAAATGGCAAGTTTCTAATCCCATTAATAACTATAATGTGGTGCTGAATATTGGCAAATATGCCCATTTTCATGATGAATATAAAGATCTTGACCTCGATTATTACGTGTTGGAATACAATCTGGATAAAGCCAAAGAACAGTTTGAACAGGTAAAGCCGATGATGGAATGCTTCTATGAAAAAATGGGACACTATCCTTTTCCGGAAGATGGATTTAAACTTGTGGAAACTCCGTATCTCGGGATGGAACACCAAAGCGCTGTTGCCTACGGAAACCATTATATGAACGGCTACCTCGGAAACGATTTATCGGGAACCGGCCACGGACTGTCCTGGGATTATATCATCATTCACGAGTCGGGGCACGAATGGTACGGAAACAGTATTACCACCAAGGATATTGCCGATATGTGGGTTCATGAAGGATTTACCAGCTATACGGAAGCAATTTTTGTAGAATGTGAGCAGGGAAAAGAAAATGCGCTGGAATACCTGGAAGGGCTGAGAAGAAATATAAATAATCAAAGTCCAATAATTGGAGACTATGGGGTAAATGCTGAAGGATCTGGCGATATGTATGCAAAAGGAGCAAATCTTCTAAACACCATCCGCAGTATTTATAAGAATGACGAGCTATGGTGGGAAACACTTCGGGGTTATACTGAAACTTTTAAGCATCAAACGGTCACCACGCAACAGGTAGAAGATTTCTTTAACGAACCAATAGCAACAAATCTTCAGCCGGTTTTTGATCAGTACCTAAGAGAAACTGCAATTCCTGAACTTCAGCTAAAGCAGGAAGGAGAGACAATTTCTTTCCGCTGGGAAGCAGATGTTCAGAATTTTATCATGCCTGTAGACGTATTAATTGATGGCGAAGAAGAACGACTAGTCCCTACCGAAAATTGGCAAAAACTGGCAGGCGTTAAAAACCTAAATGAAATTGAAGTAAAAACAGAAGAATTTTATGTGGATGTAAAAAAGGGTGGAAATTAGATTTTGGTATTTTTTGATGCTCAAAATTAAGAATAAGTACCTGATAATTTTATAAAGACGAATATATACTTTCCACAATTAATCTTATGCCCGAAAATGGCAATTTTCGGGTATTTGATTTTTTAAAGTCTCAACTCAATCACGCTTTCCTACCTTAAGCCTTTCATCAACCGGTAATTTCAAAAATTCTGTAACTTCTACTTTTCCAAAGTCCTTATACAGCGGATTCAAAATGAAATTCGATTCTACTCCAACAATAGTGGAGGGTACTCGTAAAGCAAAGAAATTCCGGTCTTTTACAAAATTTGTAAAGATTTCTGTTGTTTTAGAAGAGTATGGGTAATCGTTCCAACTTTCCGGAAGTTTTTGTAATTCTTCAACAACAAAATTATCTGGAAATTTGATTTTTGCAACTAATATTTCTTTAGGTAGATATGCAATATTTGCAGAGTGAACGTAGTATTCCAGTAACGCTAAAGAAATGTTTTCTGAGCAATAAACTGCCCGTGTTCCAACTTCGTTCCACCTTCCACCAACCTTTTCAGCTCCTATTCCAGACAGTGTTGCCTCTTTATATTTCAAAGTCGCAACCCTATAGACAATCATTAGCTATAAACATTGTACTGAATCCTTACAATCTCGTTCTCCACCATTTCGAATCCAAAACTACTGTCCAGAAGTTCAAACGGAATTTTATCTCCAAGAGTTTTGGACGGAGTTATTAACCATTGCTTAAAGTCTTCTTTAGAATCAAAAACCTCATAGCCCAATCCAAACAACCTTGCCAGTTCATAGATCCTTTCTGAAGTCTCCTTTCCATAAACACTTCTCTTTTGCATGCTACTAATAGATGCCGGCAGAATATTTTCAAATTCCTTTTCAGTAGAACCTGTGTCATGTAATAATTGCTTCCAGTCCGTCTTTTTAACTCCTTTCCGGATACGCTCAATTAATTCCATTTTAAATTCAGGAGCGTCTTTTATATTTAAAACAACCCAGGATGGTGAAAACTTGTCAAGATCAGCTCGTTTTCTCTCTTTTTTAGATATTGCCTCTACTGCCATTATTGTATAATTACGGGGATATAGATGTAAATATACAATAAAAAGTATTGATTTATTCAAGGTTGGTTTATAGAAGATCAACCTATCAAGGTCGAAAATTGCCATTTTCGGACAGTGGCTTTTTTTGTACTTAAATAAAACAGGTTAACCGACTTTACTCTTAACGGTATTTTCACGGTGGATTTTTCCGGAAGAGGTTTCTTCGAATTTTGCGATGAGATATATTTTCTTCGGAACTTCGTATTTATCCAATGCCGGCAGTTTTTCTATCTTTTGTTTTAACTGAAGTAGCAATTCTTCAGAAAAATCGCTCTCTACAAACAAAACGAGCTTATCTCCAAGGGCATCATCGGGAATTGAGGTAATAAAGAACCGTTGATCGATCACCGGACTCATTTTTTGTTCTACTTCTTCAGGAAAAATTTTAATTCCTCCACTATTTATCACATTATCAATTCTACCTTTCCAGACGAACTTTTTGTAGGTGAGAATTTCCACAATATCGTTAGTAACAATGACCTCATCGGAAAGTTTAGGAGCTTTTATCACCAAACAACCCCTGTTATCCTTAGAAATATTTATATTCGGAAGAACTTTAAAGGGACGATTCTCCTTCTTTTTATTTGAATTAAGACGTTTGGCTGCGATATGTGTCACCGTTTCAGTCATCCCATACGTTTCATAGACTTTCGTGTCAACATCCTTCACCATTTTCTGAATGCGATAGGAAACCGCACCTCCGCCAACAATTAGCTTTTTAATAAGATGAAGCCGACCTACCGAATTATCTAATTGAAATGGAGTCATTGCACAAAAATCATAGCGCTTAAAAACCTGGTCTAATGGATTGGAAGACGGAGGAATCAAATCCAGATGCCAGCCCAGTATCATCGCCCTTACCAACATCATTTTTCCCGCAATATAAGTAGCCGGTAAACTTAACAAAGCTGTAGTTCCAGCCGGTAAATCGAAAAATTTGGAGGTTGCCATAGCCGAATTAACCATGTGCTCCTTTTTTAGCTTAATTTCTTTTGGAGTCCCTGTAGAACCGGATGTTTTAGTTGTAGTATATGCAGGTGGTTTTAACCAATCCAGGAGAAAACTTCCAATTTTTTCTTCGTAAGCTTCTCCTTCCTTTATAAAATTATAGGCAACCTGGCGCAACTCAGCATTAGTATAATGCTGTCTGTTAAGCTTGAAATCGGGATGTGTTTCAGGTACTTTATACTTATCTATCATAGCCTAAAATCAAAATTATTTTAATTTTGATTAAGGGAAGTTAACAAATCGCTATGAAAAATTTAAGGTTCTTCAGAAAGATTTAAGGTTTCAGGCTTTTCTACTTTTCCGAAAAGTTTATTTTTCCAGTTGCTCCAGCCATACTTTTTGGCAAATACTCCTAAAACCACTGGATAAATAATAAGTATTTCAATAAAGACTTCCCAACCCAAAATTTCAGGTGTAGAGATGTCTTTAAATATAGAATGAGTTTGGAAAGCGGTATTTTCTGAGGTTAATAAAAGCGCAATAAAGAGATTATTCGCAGCATGGAAACCCAGGGCCAATTCGAGCCCCTCATCCATTAACGTGATAATTCCCAGGAGCAAACCTATGCCTATATAACTTGCCATTATAAAATATCCGTAGGTGGCAACTTCGGGATTGGCAATGTGCAGACCACCAAAGATGAGAGAAGTTATCAAGAGAGGGACCCATCTGTTTTTCGCAAGAGTTCCTATCCCCTGCATAAGATATCCTCTAAAAAGGTATTCTTCAAAACTTGTTTGTATTGGAATAAGTACTACTGCTATTGCCAACAGAATCAAAAAAGGGACAAGATTAAAATTCCACTGGAAATTCTCTGGTTCCAGTAAATATCCTATAAAAATTCCACCCACTATTAAAATTGCAGTAATCAGGAAAGAAAACATCACTCGTTTTACGTCCAGGCTTTTGCGGGTGGTGGATAAGGTAAGAATAGGTTGTTCATGAAGGTACTTTACTGCAAAAAAAAGTGCCGCCAATCCTACTGCATAAGACAACAACAGGAGAAAAAGTGATAAATTCGATTCCAGTGAGCCAAGTAATTCTGTCTGGGGCATTTCAAACATGCCAAAGCCATCTTGCATAAAAACAGCAAAAGTCCATGGAACCTGACCTAAAGTGATTCCTATTGCTACGATAATGATTCCCACAATATATCTCCAGAAGCCATATCGATACCTAAAAGCTTGAGCTATGTACATATAAAATTATAATTTGAAATCCCAGCAAATTTCGGGATTGTAGTGAATTTTACCGCTATGCACCTCTAGCGGACAATTAAAATTGTTTGTGTATAAGCCGCCGGTTCCTAAACCCTGTGGCATATTTGGTTGTTTGGTGTATGTCCACTGCGAAATCGCATTCAGCCCAATATTGCTTTCCAAGGCACTGGTGATCCACCAGCATGTCTCTTGTTTCTCAATCAGGTCCATCCATTCCTGAGTGCCCCTATAACCACCAATTAAACTAGGTTTAAAAATAAGATATTGCGGCTGTATAGTTTGTATTAGTTTTTCCTTTTTTGTTACATCAAAGACCCCTATAAGTTCCTCGTCCAGTGCAACAGGCAGCGGAGTCCTGCTGCACAAATCTGCCATTTCCTCAATCTGCCCCTGTTTTATTGGCTGTTCTATACTATGTAGCTCAAAGTCACTTAGCTTTTGAAGCTTTTCAAGAGCTTCAGAAGGTGCAAAAGCTCCGTTGGCATCCACTCTCAACTCTATTTCTTCGGAAGAAAATTCTTTTCGAATATATTTTAATAATTCAAGTTCTGCCTGAAAATCTATCGCGCCAATCTTCAGTTTAATGCAATTAAATCCTGAAGCAATTTTTTCCTCAATCTGGGATTTCATATAGTCCTTCTCTCCCATCCAGATCAGCCCGTTAATGGGAATGGAATCTCTGCCTTTAGTAAATTCCGAAGGAAATAATTCAAAAGGATTAGCAGCTTCCAAAGAACGGAAAGCCATTTCCACCCCAAACTGAATGCTGGGGAATTCGATTAATTCTTCCCAAAGCTTTTCCTTACCTAAAGCTATATTTTCACAGGTCCATTTCAGTTTTTCTTCATAATCGGGCCTGTCATCGATGCTTAGACTTCTAAGAATTCCGCATTCACCAATGCCTTTGTGGTTGTCGCTATGGATAATAATAAACCAGGTTTCCTTTGTAGTAAGAACGCCCCGGGAAGTTCCACTGGGGCGTTTAAAATTTAAAATAAACTTTTTGTATTCTGCGGTCATTTAGTGTCCTGGATTCTTCGATTATTAGATTGTTGGATAATTGGATTAAGAAAATACGAATAAAATTCTGATTCAAATGCGACTTTTAATAGTAGAACGGAATTTCGATATCATTTTTATTATTGAATCTAATTCCGTTTTTAGAGTTTCAAGATGCCTAGCTTCTATAAAGCCAAGATTATTTGATATCAGGAGTTGTGTTTCTATTTCATAACAAGAACCCATTGCAATTTCCAGAAACCTACTGAATTTCTTTGGCGATTCCCTTGAGGCTCCTTCGGCAATATTAGATGGAACAGATATACTTGCTCTTCTTAATTGATAATAAGGCCAAACTTTTCTACTTCTGGAAAATCTGTTGTGATTTTATAAATGTCTTTACAAAAGATGCGACTTTTCTTCCAAATCTCCAACTCTTTAAATCGATGCATCTTTTATTTATTATATCTCTACCTAAAATTCCAGAAATCCAATAATCCAATAGTCTAATATGCATTATAATTCTATACTCTCTCCAATCTCAAGAAGCATCAGGTCCTTTCCTTTTTCGTAAAATTTCTTCTTTGCTTCTTCATGATCTATTTCGATGTAACCGAAAGTATCATAGTGACAGCCAAGAATTTTATCACATTCTACAAAATTACTTGCAATAATGGCATCGTCCACACCCATGGTGAAATTGTCGCCAATCGGGAGGACAGCAAGATCCAGTTTTGTAGTCATGGGAATTAGCTTCATATCCATTGTAAGCGCCGTATCCCCTGCTATGTATATATTTTTATGTTCTCCTTCTATCACAAAACCGCCGGGTTGCCCGCCATATTTCCCATCCGGAAAAGAGCTGGTATGAATTGCATTCACATATTTCACATTCCCAAATACAAAATCCCAACTACCGCCGTGATTCATAGGATGCACCTCAATACCTTTTTCTTCGTAATGATTGGCTATTTCAAAATTAGCTACGATTACTGCGCCGGTATTTTTAGCAATTTCTTCAGCATCAAGCGTATGATCCTGATGTGCGTGAGTTAGCAGAATATAGTCTGCCTTTAATTCTTTTATATTGATTTTATCCTTTGAAAGATCATTTCCGGTTATAAAAGGATCGACCAGAACATCGACCTCCCCTATTTTAAGTCCCAAACAATTTTGTCCGTAGAAAGTGATTTTCATAATTGAAGCATTTTCAGTTAGCGCCTAAAAATAAGGATTTGTCAAAAGATCTTAAGAAGGATTGGATATATAATTTTGTTAAAGCTCATAAAATCTGACCAATCCCGAAGAGTACCGCAGTTGCAAAAGTAGATAGCGCAAGACGCTTTAACTCCGGGTCCAGCAGAACAGGGTTTTTGTTCTCCTTTATTCTCTTTAAATGAAGCGAAAGTGGAATAAATGCCAATAGATAAATAAAATCATCAATACCTTCAAAATTCAGCAGTGTATAAGTGATCATCAAAATAAAAGCTGCAATTATGAGAAAATAATGATATTTCTTAGCTGCCTTTCCTCCTATTTTCACCACCAGAGTGTTCTTTCCGGCTTTCTTGTCAGACATTCGATCGCGCATGTTGTTCAGATTTAAAACTCCCGCACTAAATAACCCGAATGCTGAAGCGGGCAAAAACACATCCCATTCCATTTTATGGATATAAAGAAAAAATGATCCGTAAACCGCTACTATTCCGAAGAAAATAAAAACAAACAGGTCGCCAAGACCACGGTAGCCATATGCCGATTTTCCCACGGTATATTTTATTGCAGCGACGATAGCTCCTATACCCAGAAAGAAAAAGAAAAGCGCCGGAATAATATTTTCAGTTCCAAATGCGGCGTAGATTAATAAAATAGCCAGTACTAAAGTAAATACCGCTGTTATTATGATCCCAACCAGCATTTCTTTTTGGCTGATTATCCCGCTTTGTAAAGCTCGCATTGGCCCTACCCTATCTTCATTATCTGTTCCTTTTACGCCGTCTCCATAATCATTAGCGAAATTGGAAAGCACCTGCAGACCTAAAGTAGTAGCCAGGGCAAGACTAAAAATTGCAATATTAAAAAATCCTTTTTCTACAGCAATAGCTGTCCCAACAAGAATTCCCGAAAGGGAAAGTGGTAAGGTTCTTAGTCTGGCAGCTCCAACCCAGGAATTAATTTTCTTCATGAATTAGTGCATTATTTTTACCAGCAATTCCTTTAGTAGGTCGCCCTGTGAAACGTTTACAGATCCTACTCCTTTACTTTTTACATCGGTTTCATGCAACAGGCTAATCACACCGCTCACTTTTTTCATAGGATAATTCCTGGCGCCTGTAGTGTAATCGCTCACGAAATACGGATTAATCTTTAACTGTCGCGCCACGTTTCCTTTGGACTTATCTGAAAGTCCATGATATTGCAATAACTGGGAAAAGTAGGAGAACAACAGGGAAATGGTAACTACAAGAGGATTGTCCTTTGGATTTTGCGCAAAATAATTTATAATTCGGTGGGCCTTTAAAGTATCCTTCATTCCCACCGCTTTTCTTAGCTCAAAATTGTTAAAATCTTTACTTATTCCAATGTTCTCTTCTATTAATTCCGGAGTAATTTGTGTTCCTTCGGGAACTATTAACTGTAGTTTTTGCAACTCATTCTCAATTTTTCCAAGATCGTTCCCAAGGAATTCTACCAACATTTGTGCGCCCTTGGGTGAAATGCTGTAGTTTCTCGTTTTCAGCGTAGTCTGGATCCACTGTGCCACCTGATTCTCGTAGAGACGCTTGCTTTCAAAGATAACACCCGTTTTTGCTACGGCTTTGTAGAGTTTTTTCCGTTTATCGATCTTTTTGTACTTGTAGCACATTACCAGTGTGGTAGTAGGCTGCGGATTCTCTGCATAGGCCGTTAACTGCTCTATGGTCCTGGAAAGATCCTGCGCCTCCTTTACAATAATCACCTGCCGCTCTGCCATCATAGGATAACGTTTTGCATTGCTGGCGATCTCATCTATGCTCGTATCCCGCCCATACATCACAATCTGGTTAAAACCTTTTTCCTCCTCTTGCAGAACGTTATCTGCAATAAAATCGGCAATCTTATCTATATAATATGGCTCTTCGCCCATTAAAAAGTACACAGGTTCAATTTTTCCGCTCTGTATGCTGTTAACGATTTGCCTGGCTTCGTCCATTGGTAGATGTGGGGATCTTTTTATCCTTCCTGTTCTTTTCAGAATTTTTCACAGAAGGGTTATTTTTTCTTTCTTATTTTTGGCGCTATGCAAGAATTAAACTTTCCGCGGTATAGCTTTCGGTTCAAAAATACTCAAAATAAAACAGCTGTTTTTGACAAACTACGGAAAAAATTCATCATTCTTACTCCTGAAGAATGGGTGAGACAAAATTGTGTCCGGTTTTTGACTGAAGAAAAAAAATATCCGGAAAGTCTTATTAATGTTGAAAAACAACTAAAGCTGGGGGATCTGGTAAAGCGGTACGATATTGTGGTTTTTAATCCTGACGGTAACATTCATCTTATTGTAGAATGTAAAGCTCCAAAAATTAAAATAACTCAGGAAACTTTTGACCAGATTGCAAGGTATAATTTGAGCCTGAAGGCCACTTATCTTATGGTGACTAACGGAATTGATCATTATTATTGTCAGCTGGATTACAAGGCAGAAAAATATAATTTTCTGAAGGAAATACCCTTTTTTCAGAAAACCGAATAGTAAATGCAATTATGAAAACTGCAGTAGTCATCTTAAACTGGAACGGAAAAGAACTTCTGAAGCAATTCCTTCCCTCCGTCATTTCCCATTCTCCTGAAGCTACAGTCTATGTGGCAGACAATGCCTCTACAGATGATTCGGTTAAATTTCTACGGAAAAATTTTCCGCAAGTCAGCATTATTCAAAATAAAACCAACGGAGGTTATGCAAAAGGCTACAATGATGCGCTCCGCAACTTAGATGAAGATATTTATATTCTGCTAAACAGCGATATTGAAGTAACACCTGGCTGGCTAAAGCCGATAATTGCCATTTTTGAATATGCACCAAAAGTAGGAGCAGTACAACCTAAGATACTGGATTATAATAGTAAATCCTACTTCGAGTATGCAGGAGCTGCAGGAGGTTTTATTGACAAATACGCTTATCCCTTCTGCCGTGGAAGGATTTTTGACGAAATTGAGAAGGATAATGGCCAATATAATGATGATACGACCATCTTTTGGGCCAGTGGTGCCTGCCTTGCCATCCGAAAAGAGGCATTTTTGGCTGCCGGTGGTTTTGACGAGGATTTTTTTGCTCATCAGGAAGAAATTGACCTTTGCTGGAGGTTAAATAACCTTAATTACAGCATAAGGTTTGCCTCAAAATCCATAATCTACCACGTAGGCGGTGCTACTTTAAGCAGTATCAACCCTATCAAAACTTTTTTTAATTTTAGAAACAGTCTCTACTTAATTATTAAGAATGTACCGTCACCACAAGTATTTTGGGTTCTCTTTATACGAATGATACTGGATGGAATAGCTGCTTTCCGATTTTTGGGGCAGGGAAAGTTCAATCATTTTTTTGCAGTTTTGAGGGCACATTTGCATTTTTATTCTTCATTTTCAGCAATGAGAAAAAAAAGAAAAAATTTTCCTAAAAAAGAACAATATTATAAAATAGAATCCGTTGTGTATGCCCGCTATCTTCGAGGAAAGAAGATATTTGAGGAAATTTAAAAATCGACGCAAAGAAATGTTAAAATTACTTTATAAGAAAGTTTTTTTTTGATACTTTTGGGTCATCTAACATTAATAATATTTTCAAGTTATGAAAAAATTCATGCTTCTATCGGCAACAGCCGCTATTATGCTTTCTTCTTGTGTTTCTCAAAAGAAATATGCAGAACTGGAGACTAAGCAAAGAGAAACTCAGGATCAATTAAATACAGCTACTGTAAAACTTAACTCCTGTCTCGACGAGAAGGAAAGGTTAAATAGCCAAATATCAACTTTAAATAACACCAATGCAGCACTCTTGAACAACGTAGGAGATTTGGCTACTTTATCTAAAAAAGAAGCTGAAAATCTGGAGCGTTCTTTAGAGAGTATTAAAGAAAAGGATATGGCTATAAGCAGTATGCGTGATGCCATAAACAAGAAAGATTCTGTTACCCTTGCATTGGTTACCAGCCTTAAAGGTGCTTTAGGTAATATTAATGATGAGGATATCGAAATTAATGTTGAAAAAGGAGTTGTTTATGTATCCATTTCAGATAAGTTATTATTTGACAGTGGACGCTACAACGTGACCAACAGAGCAAAGGAAGTTCTTGGAAAAGTTGCTACCGTAGTTAAAAACAAGCCGAACATCGAGTTTATGGTTGAAGGTCATACCGATGATAAGCCAATTAGCAGCGGAGTTATTGAAGATAACTGGGATCTTAGTGTAAAGAGAGCTACTTCTGTAGTCAGAGTTCTCCAGGATGAGTTTGGGGTTGAGCCAGCTCGTATGACTGCTGCCGGTAGAAGTTACTACGTTCCTGTAGCAACAAACGAAACTGCTGAAGGCCGTGCTAAAAACAGAAGGACTCGTATCGTAGTGCTTCCTAAACTTGATCAATTCTATGGAATGATTGAAGAAGGAATGAAAGAAGCAAATGCAGCTTCTCAAAACTAAAGGAGTTTAAAATATAATTACGAAAGCCCCGCAATTTGCGGGGCTTTTTTATTGATTAATTTTCTAATGGTTCTCCGTATATATTCTGTTAAAGCTAATAATTGCTGGATATATGCATTTAATCTAAAATATCCTACGGAACCCCTCTCCAGAGACTTGAAGCAGCACGTTTAGGCTATGAACTAGCCCAAGGTGCACAAAAGCAAGGTCATATTTTAACTCAGGATGAAGTTCACGAAGCTTTTGTTTCTGTTGTTGAAAATATTGTAAGTACAACAACTGCAAAAAAGTAAAAGATAAAAATCTTTTAAAAATAAAGCCTTCTGATCTTGTCAGAAGGCTTTATTTTCTTTGAAAGATTAGTTAGATTAGTTCTCTCAAGGCTGCTTTTACATAATCTCTATACTGCCTTTTCCTTCCCGTATAACCTCCGGAGTTGCCGTAGTTAAATCAATTACCGTGGAAGGAATATTATTACCAAAACCACCGTCAATTACTATATCTACAAGATGATTCCATTTTTCCTTTATAAGCTCAGGATCTGTGGTATATTCCAGGACCTCATCATCATCTTTTATCGAAGTGGATACAATAGGATTGCCTAATCCCGATACTAAAGCTTTACATATATTATTATCTGGAACTCTAATCCCGACGGTTTTCTTTTTCTTAAAGACGTTTGGGAGATTGTTGTTCCCGGGGAGGACAAAAGTATAAGGCCCAGGCAGACATCTTTTCAAAATTTTAAACGTAGCAGTGTCTATTTGTTTTACGTAATCTGAAAGATTGCTGAGATCCTCACAAATAAAGGAGAAATTAGCCTTATCTAATTTTATGCCCTTTATCTGTGCAATTTTTTCAAGTGCTGCAGTATTTGTAATATCACATCCCAAACCGTAGACGGTGTCTGTGGGGTAGATTACTAATCCCCCATTTCTCAAGGTATCTACCACCTTTTTTATTTTATTTGCTTCAGGATTTTCATTGTATATTCTTAGTAATTCCGCCATAGATCCAATTTTTATTATTAGTTTTTCTCTTTCCGGTTCCTGGTAAAATTTACATTTTTTCTACCTCCTTTTCGAGTTTTAAAACCTTGCTCCCGTCTTCCTGTTCAATATACAATGCTTTATTACCTTCTTCCCCGTTCCTGGTAATTTTACTTCCATTAATGGTTTTGGTCACCTTCTCATTAAAAGTAGAAACCACCTTTCCTTCTGCTGTTCCATTTCCCCACTTCCAGGAGACCTTGCTTCCTTCCCTTATCATTTTTTCTTTTGAATATAAAAATAATGAGATAGAAAAAAGCCTCTATAACAGAAGTTTAACTGAAAATTATCCTAAGAAAGTAGCTTAAGCTTTGCAAAACGGAGTAGTAAATTTTTAATTCCACCATTCTCAAAGTCGATCTCTGCTTTCTGGTCCTGCCCCACTCCTTCTATTTTCAAAACCTTTCCTTTTCCAAAGCGCATGTGCTCCACTTCATTCCCTTCTGCCAGATTTACTGTTTTAGTAGCTTTTGCCGGTTCTGATGCAGCCGGTTTTAATTTCCGAAGCTTCTGAAGCTGCTGCTCGGTTGGTTTATGTGCCGGCGGTGGGGTTCCTTTCTTTGGTTTTGTTTGCCTAAGTTTACTCTTGTCTACTTCTCCAAAAATGTCGGTATCGATAAGCGGCTTGTATTTGTAATCATCCTGCGGAACAAGATAATCCAGAAATTGATCGTCTATTTCTTCAATAAACCTGCTAGGCTCGGCATCTACAAGTTTACCCCAGCGATACCGGGACTGTGTATAAGTTAAGTATGCCTGGGTTTCTGCACGGGTGAGGGCTACGTAGAATAAACGACGCTCCTCTTCAAGTTCGCTTCTGGTGTTCATACTCATTGATGAAGGAAATAAATCTTCCTCAAGACCTACAATGTAGACATAGGGAAATTCAAGTCCTTTGGCAAGGTGAATCGTCATAAGCGCTACGCGGTCTTCATCTGAAGTATCCTTGTCCATATCTGTCGCCAATGCTACATCCTCCAAAAATTCGGCTAAAGAACCGGAAGAATCTGCCAGTTCCTTTTGCTCCTCCACAAAATCTCTGATTCCGTTTAAAAGTTCTTCAATATTTTCAATCCTGGCGACACCTTCCGGAGTACCGTCCTTTTTCATTTCCTGAACAAGACCTGTTTTCTTAGTAACAGTATCTGCAACCACAAAAGCATCTGCATTTTCGCTAAGGATGGTGAAGCTTTTAATCATATTCACGAAATTCTCCAGCTTATTTCGTGTACTTTTATTGATCTTCAGATCCAGGTGATCCAGATTTTCTATTACCTCAAAAATTGATTTGCCATATTGATTTGCAGCTATACTAAGCCGGTCCATTGTTGTTTGTCCTATTCCGCGGGCGGGAAAGTTAATGATCCTCTTTAGCGCTTCTTCATCTTTGGGGTTTATGAGCAACCTTAAATAAGAAAGAATATCCTTTATCTCCTTCCGCTGGTAAAATGATAGTCCGCCGTAAATTCTGTAAGGAATATCCCGCTTCCGCAGTGCATCTTCCATGGCCCTGCTCTGTGCATTAGTCCTATAGAGAATTGCAAAATCTCCATTGGATAACTGATTCTGCATTTTGGTTTCAAAAATAGAACTTGCTACAAAACGTCCTTCTTCCCCATCGGTAAGCAGACGGTTCACGACGATTTTAGGACCATCATCATTGGCCGTCCATACAACTTTTTCAAGCTTGGTCTTATTTTTGTCAATTATTGAGTTGGCAGCATTAACAATGTTCTTTGTAGAGCGGTAATTTTGCTCCAATCTGTACATTTCCACATTTTCGTAATCTTTCTGAAAATTGAGGATATTATTAATGTTTGCTCCCCGAAATGCATAGATACTCTGTGCATCATCACCCACCACACAAATATTCTGAAACTTATCTGAAAGCGCTTTTACAATCAGGTATTGGGAATGGTTGGTATCCTGGTACTCATCCACCAAAATATACCTAAACCTGCTCTGATATTTGTGCAACACTTCAGGAAAACGATTCAGTAATTCGTTTGTTTTCAGCAGTAAATCATCAAAATCCATAGCGCCCGCCTTGAAACATCGTTCCACATAAGCCTGATAAATTTCCCCCATTCTGGGTTTTTTGGACATGGCATCTGCTTCCTGCAATTCGGGATTCTGAAAATATGCTTTTACGGTAATCAGGCTATTCTTAAAAGAAGATATCCTGTTATAGACCTGTTTATATTTATAAACATCCTTATCCAGGCGCATATCCTTAATAACTGCCCTTATGACACTCTGAGAATCCTGCGTATCGTAAATGGTAAAATTTGAAGGATAACCTAATTTGTCCGCTTCAAATCGTAGAATTTTGGCAAAAATGGAGTGAAAAGTCCCCATCCATAAATTCTTTGCTTCGCTACTACCAACAATTTTGGAAATACGGTTTTTCATTTCCCGTGCCGCCTTATTGGTAAAGGTAAGCGACAAAATGTTAAAAGGATCCACTCCCTGGCTCATCAGGTAGGCAATTCTGTAAGTAAGCACCCGCGTTTTTCCTGATCCTGCACCCGCAATAACAATCATTGCACCGTCTTTTTGCAATACCGGCGCACGCTGCGCTTCGTTTAATTCAGCTAAATAAGATTCCACTTTTCCTCCTTCTTTTAAGGCGTGAATTTAACCAAAAAAGCACGTTTACAAAAACAGGAAGTCCCTTCTTATAAATAAAA
Source organism: Autumnicola psychrophila (assembly GCF_031846645.1). Classification (NCBI taxonomy): domain Bacteria; kingdom Pseudomonadati; phylum Bacteroidota; class Flavobacteriia; order Flavobacteriales; family Flavobacteriaceae; genus Autumnicola; species Autumnicola psychrophila. The sequence goes on along the minus strand of NZ_JAVRHN010000008.1, from coordinate 125,443 downwards.
GCTATATGAATAATTATGAGCCGTTCCATATTTTGAATATCTTTAGATAAATGGGTGCCTTTTGTCGGCATTTCAAGGTGGAGATATTACAGAAAAGAAAAATTGCTGTCTCATGAAGAACTATATGCTGATAATTGCCATTTTTCTATCTCAACTTTTTTTCGCCCAGGAACTGGCACAAAAACGTCTTATAGAAGAATATGGAGACAGTTATGAAATACCTTTTGCTGAATTTAGAACCGATACTCTCGCGCTGCTAAAAGTAGTTTTTGATGTGAGCAGACCTTCAGAGAATCAACAAGAGCCAAATGAAATTTTTGTAGCGGCTGCTCGCTTTCTCAATATGCACTATAATGCAGGAGCAAATCCAAATAATCTCAAGATTGCGCTGGTTGTCCATGGAGCTGCCGCCAATGATGTTCTTAATAGTGAAGCTTTTTTGAGAAGAACCGCAACCGCTAATAATATCATTAATCCTAACGAAGAATTATTAACAGCGCTGGCAATGGAAGGGGTGGAAATTATTCTCTGCGGGCAAACCGCAGTTTACCGGGACATTAAACAACATGAGGTTCACCCGGAAGTAAGATTTTCACTTTCTGCAATGACAGCGCTGGTCCAGCTCCAAAAAGACGACTATTATTTAATCAATTTTAATTAGTAAATATGAAATACAGGTTATTTTCAGCTTTTCTATTTATCAAATGTGGATTATTGGCACAACCCGATCTCCAAATAAATAAACAAATTGAAGAAATCGAAGACAAAGTAATCGAATGGCGCAGAGACTTTCATCAAAACCCTGAACTCTCCAACAGAGAATTTAAGACCGCTGAAAAAATAGCAGCTCATCTGGAACGACTTGGAATGGAGGTACAAACTGAAGTCGCAAAAACCGGAGTGGTAGGTATCCTAAAGGGAGATTACCCGGGAAAGACCGTTGCGCTTCGTGCAGATATTGATGCCCTGCCCGTGACCGAAAGGAATGATCTTCCTTTTAAATCTAAAGTTACCACAGAATTTTTAGGTTCTGAAACCGGTGTTATGCACGCTTGTGGCCACGATACACATACCGCTATTCTTATGGGTGTTGCTGAAATTTTATCAGATCATAAAGACAAAATTAACGGCACAGTGAAGTTTATTTTTCAGCCTGCAGAAGAGGGAGCGCCACCCGGGGAAGAAGGTGGTGCGGCTTTGATGATAAAAGAAGGTGTGCTGAAAAATCCTGATGTTGATGCCATTTTTGGTTTACATATAGATTCTGAAGTTCCTGTGGGGACGATTACATACAAACCTGAAGGTATCATGGCAGCCGTGGAACGTTTTGTAATTGATGTAAAAGGGACGCAAACACACGGTTCCCAGCCCTGGTCCGGAACCGATCCTGTAATGATTTCAGCAAAAATTATTGACGGACTCCAAACAATTATTAGCCGCGAAGCTAAACTAACCGATGCTGCGGCAGTGATCACCGTTGGAAAAATTTCTGGAGGTGTACGTTTCAACATTATACCGGAATCGGTAGAAATGATTGGAACCGTGAGAACGCTGGATCAAGATATGAAGGAGCTTATTCTAAAAAGAATGAGAGAGATGGTACCTACCATTGCTAAGGCTTATGGCGCTGAAGCCACTATAGAATTCGAGAACAAAACTTCAATTACTTATAACGAACCCCAACTCACCCAACAAATGCTGCCGACACTTCAGGAAGTCGCGGGAAATGAAAATGTAAAACTGGTGAAAGCTACCACCGGAGGCGAGGATTTCTCATTTTTTCAGGAAAAGGTTCCGGGTTTATATTTTTTTCTTGGAGGAAAACCATTACATTCCGACGAGCCTGCACCTCATCATACTCCTGACTTTTTTATAGATGAAAGCGGGTTACTATTGGGCGTGAGGGCTATGTCACAATTGGCGTTGGATTATTTAAATGAATGATGATGAACGGAATTTTAGATTTTTTAGGATCAATTAGCTGGTGGGGTTGGATATTAATTTTCCTGGTTTTAATAGCTATAAAAGATATTTTTTTTAACAAAACTCATATTATAAAACATAACTTTCCGGTAGTGGGTAACCTTAGGTACCTATTAGAGAGTATTGGACCGGAGCTGCGACAGTACATTGTCGCCAGCAACAGGGAAGAACTCCCATTTAACCGCGGGGAACGCGGCTGGATCTATGCATCTTCCAAAAATGAAAATAATTATGAAGGTTTTGGTACCGATCGGGATATCTATGGCAATCATTACATTTTTGTAAATAATGCGCTGATGCCCTTTAGGATGGACAAAGACCATCACAACCATAAAGACCCCACCTTTATTGCCTGTGCAAAGGTAATGGGCCTTTATCACAAACGACGACGCCCCTTTCGCCCTGCTTCAATTATTAATGTTTCGGCAATGAGCTTTGGCTCTCTCTCTGCCAGGGCCATAGAATCTTTAAACCGCGGATGTAAAAAGGCAGCAGCTTTTCATAACACCGGAGAAGGCGGACTCTCTAACTACCATAAAACGGGAGCAGATGTGGTCTACCAAATTGGCACAGCATATTTTGGTGTAAGGGATGACAATGGGAATTTTTGTCTTGAAAAACTTGTGGCACTCGTAGACGAAAATCCGCAGATCAGGGCTATCGAAATAAAACTTTCCCAGGGAGCAAAACCGGGAAAAGGCGGTGTTTTACCTGCATCAAAAATAACTCAAGAAATTGCTGATATAAGGCATATTCCAGTCGGTAAAGATGTGCTTTCCCCTCCAAACCATACTGCCTTTGGAAATACAGAAGAACTTGTAGAGTTTATTGAAAAAATAGCAGAAGCCACAGGATTACCTGTAGGAATTAAGTCTGCCGTAGGACAGCTCAAGCAATGGGAAGAACTGGCAGATATTATGCAGGAGACAGGAACCGGACCCGATTTTATAAGCATAGATGGTGGCGAAGGTGGTACAGGAGCGGCGCCACCAAGTTTTGCAGATCATGTCTCCCTACCTTTTATTTACGCATTTTCTGATGTCTACAGGATATTTTTAAAGCAGGGAATTACAGACAGGATAGTATTTATTGCCAGTGGGAAACTTGGCTTTCCCGGGAAAGCAGCCATGGCCATGGCATTGGGAGCAGACTGTATAAGCGTCGCACGGGAAGCCATGTTGAGTATTGGTTGCATCCAGGCGCAGGTGTGCCATAATAACACCTGCCCCAGTGGTGTCGCTACCCAAAATAAATGGCTGCAATCGGGAATTAACATTAAAGATAAATCTGAACGGGTGAATTACTACTTCACAAAATTCCGAAAAGAACTTCTGGAAATCACCCATGCCTGTGGATATGAACATCCATGCCAGATAGACATGAGTGATGTGCAAATAAATCTAAGTGACAAAACCCTTGTTGCCACCTTAGAGGTTACTTTTTGCTATCAAAAGAGCAAAGTCGATTTCACCTCTGTTCAGGAGCACGTAGATTCACCGTATCTAGGCGGAAAAACAAAGGCCAAAGAAGTTACAACAAAAGAAGCTGAAACGGAAGATACTTCAGTTTACGACAAGAATAAACGTACCAAGACAGAAGATAAAGCCTGATTTTAGTTACTTTTGGCAGCTTTCGGGGTTTAATTAACTAAGACTAGATTTTTTATATGAATGAAGATTTTACACAGCTTCTTTTCAGTATTCTTCCTGCTATTATAGTAGGTGCCGTTGCTTTTTATTTTTTTCATACTAATTCCAAAAACGAAGAATCCAGAAGAAGATTTCTGCTACACCGAGAGAATCAAAAGACTGCGCTTCCCATGAAATTTCAGGCCTATGAGCGAATGACATTATTTTTGGAACGGATTTCCCCTGGAAAGATTCTATTCAGGATAAAACCTGTAAACAACGATTCTAATGCATATGCCAATTTGCTGATCAATACTATAGAACAGGAATTTGAACATAACCTGGCACAACAAATCTATATAACAGCAGATTGTTGGGATTATATTAAAACAGCAAAAAATGCCACAATAGGTTTAATACGGAAAGCTGCTTCGAGAGAAGAAGTAAAAAATGCAGATAAATTAAGAGAGGTGATTCTTACGTCACTTATTGAAAAACAAGCCCCAACAGATGCGGCTCTGGCTTTTATTAAAAAGGAAGTTAGTAGGATTATTTAAAAAGAGAACCGACTAAAGAATCCTCTTGATTTCTTTTTCTCCTCATTTCTGGCCTTTGCATAATCAAACCCCTGCTGCCACCAATCCCTCATTGCTTTCTTATTAAAAACCAGAGAATTTTCAGTGAGTTTAGTGGGCGTATAGTAAATATTCAGTTTTACCTGTTTATTAAGTGCTGCAAGCTTCCCTTCAATAATATCATGATATTCCACCTGGTCCAGCAAAAATCCGAAAAGATTCATCATTAAAGAAAAAGGATTTTTCCCCAACACTTTATTGTACTCCATATTTTCGGCCTCCAGAATAATGGCATCTATTTCTTTAGCACCACGTTTTACAGCTTCCCGAATAGGAACCACGCAGCCCAGACCGCCATCAGCATACTCACAGTTGTCCTTTGTAGCAAGGCTCATAAAAGGAATATAATTACAACTTATCCAGATCCAGTCACAAAAATCATCATAAGAAAAGTCATGAATAGATTTATATTCCACCCGGTTTTTGGAAAGATTGGAAACAGTCACCACAACATCTTTGACTTTTGACTTTAGTGAATTAAAATTCTCTTCGGTAAAATGAATTCTGATGTGCTTCTTCAGGTTTTTGCTTTCACCAAACGTACGTTTTCGTTTAACGAATTGCCAAAACATGTTGAAATAATTAATGGTAATATATTCGCGGCCATCTTTTTTCCTTACAATAAAAGGATTGACGCTAAAAATTTTATGCTGATCTACGTTGGTATAAATCTCATGTACTTTTTGAATATTCCCATCGGCAAGATGAGGAATTAAAAGGCTTCCCGTAGAAGTTCCCAAAAAAAGATCGTATTTCTTTTTCTCTTCTTCTATAAGATATTGTGCTACCCCTCCGGCAAAAGCTCCTTTACTACCACCTCCCGATATTACCAGTGCCCGCATTAAACTTCTATTTGATTAACTTCTTCAGTCTTCAATTTAGCATAATCATAGCCACTCTTCCACCAGACCTTCATTTTCTTCTCGTCAAAAATAAGGGAATTGGTAGTTAATACTGTGGGAGTATAATAAAAATTAATGATCACATCTTTATTCGCTGCTGCAAATTTTCCGATTTTAATATTCTGATGTTCGATCCTGTCCAGCATAAACTGAAATAAAGTTGTTATTAGAGAAAAGACATTCTTTGAAGGCATCCGGTTTAAATAATTCACTTCAGTCTGCAGGATAATAGCATCAATTTCGGTCGCACCACGTTTAATCGCTTCTTCTATAGGAACCATGGATCCCAAACCCCCATCGGCATATTCGCAGCCTTCCTTTTGCACTAAACTCATAAACGGAGTATAATTTCCTGAAATCCAGATCCAGTCGCAAAAATCTTCGTAGTTAAAATCTTTGATGGACTTATATTCCACATCGTTCAGTGATAAATTGGAAACGGTAACGACTATGTTCTTTGCGCTTTGCTTTAGCTCTTCAAATTCTTCAGGGGAAAGCGTTTCTTGGATCAGTTTCCTTAGATTTTTACTTTCGCCGAAGGATTTTCTTCCTTTTAGAAGATTCCGGAGTACATTGAAATGATTGATGCTAATTTGATCAAAACCGTGTTTTCTTTTAATCAAAAAAGGACGATTGCTAAAGATGTCCGATTGTTTTACTGAAGTAAAAACATCCTGAATTTTTTCGGTTTTATTGAGTGCGAGATGCGAAATAAGCAGGCTTCCGGTAGAAGTGCCAAGGTAAAGATCGTAATCCCGGTCCAGTTCCTTTATAAGAAATTGCGCCACACCACCTGCAAAAGCGCCTTTGCTGCCTCCTCCTGAGATCACGAGTGCCTTCATTTAATCGTTTAATTTTGTCTGTAGAAATTCCCGTTGCTTCTCCGGAACTTCATCAGCTAAAGATTGAATTTTTTTTCGGTAATCCTCTTGCTTCATAAGTTCTTCCAGCAATTTTCTACAATAATTCTGGAAACTCGACGTATGATGCTGCGTTCCCTGCAGCAAACCTTTCAGGTTCTTATCTGTAAATGCATTAAGCTGATAAAGGTAGCCGAAGGCATTTTGACGCGTTCCAAAATGATGATATTCTGAAGTATAACTGCTTAATTGCTGAAAAATTTCCTGGTTTCCTTCCGGCTGATAATTTGGCGTCGCCAGGTTTAAAGCTAACCATAAAGTTTCGACATTTTTGTCCATAAATCCGGTTATTCCTTTAATTTTTTCAAGGAAGGAACTTCGCGCTTCAGGAAACTGCATCCACAAATTATACAGCGCGGTTTCTTTGGTGAGATATGAATCATCTTCCAGAAGTGAAATATATTCCGACTTTAATTCTGAAGGAATTTGATCCATACTCGTTGCAATAGCCTGCCTTACATAGAGATTATTCGTTTCAAAGGCTTTTTCATAAAGCATTTTAGCTTCTTCTGAAGTATTTCCGGCCAGTTGAAAAACCACTTCCTGACCTATATAATCATTAACCGGAAAATTTAATGCAGCATTTAAATTGGCAAATTTCTGACTTATCGGAACTTCCCGCAAGCCGGCAATGGCAAGATAATCTGTAATAAATTGGGATTTCCTCAGCGAGTTTAAAGCATCGGTTGCTTTAAAAGCCGATTGTTTTAGCCAGTTTTCAATAAAACCTGAAAGATCCTGACCTGAAGTCTTTTCAACTTCAGCAATAAAATTATCGGTAGTGACTATACTGAATTTATACTGATTCAAATAATTTCTCACCGCCTCATTAAAAGCCTCTTCCCCTACTCTTTCCCTCAAAATATGTAGTGCCCAGGCTCCTTTTTGATAAAAAGTAAGCGAACTCGCCTTAGGATTTAAAACCGACTCGCCTTTGCCGGCGTCACTCAAATCTTTTAACTGTTCTGCACTTTCGTATAATTTCCAGTAATAATATTCTTCGCCAAAAATTTGCTTTTCGGCCAGCAGCGCATAAAAAGTAGCAAATCCCTCGTGCAGCCAGTGATCTTTGCTTCCGGTTTCTGTAACCAGATTGCCAAACCATTGGTGCGCCAGTTCGTGAGCATTCACATTTACGTAATTGCGGTCGTTAAAACCTGTAGAATCCACCACAAAAACATTGGAAAATATCGTCGTTCCAGTATTTTCCATTCCCGCATATAAGAAATCCTGGACCGGCACCTGCTTGTAATTTTGCCATGGATAATCCACACCAATTTCCTGCTCCAGGAAATCAAATATCTCTTTAGAATAGCGGTAAGTTGGTTCTACTTTTAAAGAATCTTCAGGTTCATAATAAAGCAGCATTTCTACTCCGGAAGTACTTACTTTTTCCTCTTTTCGATAATCTCCCGCAGCAACGGCCACCAAATAACTGCTCATTGGCTGCTCCATATCGAAACTCCATTGTATAATAGAATCGTTTAAAATCTTTTTATCCTGAAGCACTCCGTTGGCAATAATTTCATAGCCCGGCCTAAACCTAAACTGCAGGTCGAAAATTGCCTTTTCCTGCATGTCATCAAAACTCGGCAACCAGTGCGAAGTATATTTTCCCTGCCCCTGCGTCCAAACCTGCCGTGGCGCATTTACAGCTTCTGGAGCATTCCAATTAATGAAATACATGGTCTGTTTTGGGGTTGCAGCATACTTCAGCTTGAGTTTGTTTCCTTCAGAAGGTCGAAAATTGCCATTTATCCATAGTCGCCTGCCACTATTGCTGAATTCAGCGCTCTTCCCATTCAGCATTACCTCTTCAAAATCCATATTATGAGCATCGATGAAGATGGAATCTGTAAACTGAAGAATTTCGAACAAATATTCGACTTCCCCCGCTACTTTTTCCTCTTCCGGAAGAATAGTTACCGTTGCATTGACGTTTTTGAAGTCAACATCCTGAATTTGATCTAAGAATTCTGAATTTTGAGCGATTCCCGTTATAGAAATTAGAAAAAACAGGCCTTGGAAAATCTTTTTCATGCTGAAGGTTACAATAAAGTTTAAATTTACAAAAATATGAAGGGCCAAAACTGATGATGCCTCAAAAATGGCAATTTTCGTCCTACTGTAAATCCCCTTCCTATCTCCTCCCGAAATTTTAGCGGGATTTAATATCTTCGTTTCCATGAAGCCCAACATCCTGCAAACGCCCATAGATTACCTGAAAGGAGTAGGTCCCGGTCGCGCCGATTTGCTGCGGAAGGAGCTTGGCATTCATACTTATCAGGATCTTCTTAATTTTTTTCCGAATCGTTACCTCGATAAAACCCGATTTTACAAGATTTCCAGCCTGGAAAAAACGTCTGCAGAAGTACAAATTGTCGGAAAAATCACCCACCTTAAAACCGTTGAACAAAAACGCGGAAAAAGGCTCGTCGCCGATTTTGTGGATGATACCGGCAAAATGGAACTGGTTTGGTTTAGAGGGCACAAATGGATTCGTGAAAATCTGAAAATTAATACTCCCTATGTGATTTTTGGGAAAACCAACTGGTTTAATGGCATGTTTAGTATGCCGCACCCGGAAATGGAGCTGGTTGAAGAGTACAAAAAACAGCTGCGCACCGCGATGCAGCCTGTCTACCCTTCTACAGAATTGCTGGCGAAGAAAGGCGTGAGTAACCGGATGATCAATAAGATCATGCAACAACTTTTCCTGGAAACCAACGGAAAATTTTACGATACGCTTACCACTGGAATCCGGGAGGAACTAAAACTTATTCCTAAAGCAGAAGCGCTATTTAACGTGCACTTTCCGAAGAGCCAGGAGCTGCTGGCAAAAGCACAATTCCGGTTAAAATTTGAGGAATTATTCTATATCCAGTTGCAGTTGCTCATAAAGAACATGCTTCAGAAAAAGAAGATAAAGGGATTTGTTTTTGATCAGATAGGTGAGAATTTCGGTAATTTTTATAAGGAACATCTTCCTTTTGAACTTACCAATGCTCAAAAACGGGTAATTAAAGAAATACGCAGTGATCTTGGCAGCGGCGCACAAATGAATCGGTTACTACAAGGAGATGTAGGATCTGGAAAAACCATTGTTGCTTTAATGTCTATGCTAATCGCGCTCGACAACGGCTTCCAGGCCTGTTTAATGGCGCCGACAGAAATATTGTCTATTCAGCATTACCAGGGGTTAACGGAACTATGCAGCGAGTTGAACATCAGCATCTACCTTCTAACCGGTTCCACAAGAACAAAGAAGCGAAGAGAAATTCATGAAAAGCTTGAAAATGGGGAAATAAATATCCTTATAGGTACACATGCATTACTGGAAGATAAAGTAAAATTTAAAAATCTTGGACTCGCGATTATTGATGAGCAGCATAGGTTTGGAGTTGCCCAAAGATCGAAATTGTGGAAAAAAAATCACCTGCCTCCACACATCCTGGTTATGACCGCTACCCCAATTCCCCGCACACTGGCGATGAGCCTTTATGGCGATCTTGATATTTCGGTTATAGATGAATTGCCGCCGGGACGAAAGCCGATAAAAACCGTGCATCGCTATGATAGTAACCGGCTGAAGGTTTTTCGATTTATTAAAGAAGAAATTCAGAAAGGCAGGCAAATTTATATTGTTTATCCGTTGATCCAGGAATCTGAAAAAATGGACTACAAAGACCTGATGGATGGCTACGAAAGTATTGCAAGAGAGTTTCCTGATAATCAGATTTCGATTGTCCACGGACAAATGAAACCGGCAGACAAAGACTACGAAATGGACAGGTTTGTGCGCGGAGAAACAGATATTATGGTAGCAACTACGGTGATTGAAGTTGGTGTGAACGTGCCGAATGCCAGTGTAATGATTATCGAAAGCGCAGAACGTTTTGGGCTTTCGCAACTGCACCAGTTACGGGGTCGGGTTGGCCGGGGCGCAGAGCAAAGTTTTTGTATTCTTATGACCGGACATAAACTTTCCAACGACAGCAAAACCCGCTTACAAACCATGGTAAGTACCAACGACGGATTCGAAATTGCCGAAGTAGATTTAAAACTCCGTGGTCCCGGAGACATGATGGGCACGCAGCAAAGCGGAGTCCTTAATTTAAAGATTGCAGATATTGTGAAGGATAACGATATTCTTAAAACTGCAAGACATCATGCGCTGCAAATCCTGAAAGAAGATCCGGATCTCGCTTTAGAAAAAAATGCCGTTCTAAAATACACCTACGCTCAACTCGTGAAGCATAAAAATATCTGGAATTATATAAGCTAATGTTATTGGATTGCTTTGTTCTAGGAAGAAAAGAGAAACAGGTATCCACAGGATCACCCGGTTCTAATGAAGCAGTATTCTTTTCTGTATTGTACGATAAAACACAGGAAGTGCCGCAAGCTTACAAAGCGGCATGTACTCCAGAGTTCTCTTTATTTAATGATGAAATAAAGCTTATTTACAGAGGTCGGCTTAATAATTCCAGCACCGGAAACGGGATTCTGGAAAAGGACGGGATCTTCGGGAAGCCATGGATGCTGTGTTAAATAACCGAAAAGTTTCTCTATTTCAAAAGTCCAGAATTGATTGTAATATTAAGTGGAAAGAATAATTTCTTGTCACAAATAGAAAAGACTTATTTAGCTTCAGGTATTTCCTATCGGCTTACTAAGTTTTTCAGTTTATTTTTGTTTAATTTTATTACTTCAACACTAAAAGAGATATAGATATGAGCGACTTAAAATTAGGAGACAAAGCACCAAATTTTGATGCAGAAACATCTGAAGGTAAAATTAACTTTTATGACTTTCTGGGAGATGGATGGGGAATATTATTCTCCCACCCTGCAGACTATACACCAGTTTGTACTACAGAACTTGGAGTTACAGCCAAGTATAAAGATAAATTTGAGAAGCGTGATGTAAAAGTCATGGCTTTAAGTGTAGACGGAGTAGAGTCTCATAAGGGCTGGATAGAAGATATTAACAGCACGCAGAACACTACTGTAAATTTTCCAATTATTGCAGATGAAGACAGGAAAATTGCCAATTTATATGGTATGATTCATCCAAAAGCAGATAACACCCTTACGGTAAGATCTGTTTTCATTATAGCTCCTGATAAAACAATCAAGCTAATGATCACTTATCCTGCAAGTACAGGAAGAAACTTCGACGAGTTGTTGCGGGTAATTGATTCCTTACAATTAACGGCAAATCATAAAGTAGCAACACCTGCAAACTGGAAAAGTGGTGAAGATGTTGTGATAAGTCCTGCCATTTCCAGCGAAGATGCTAAAAACATTTTCCCAAAAGGATTTAAAGAGGTAAAACCTTACCTAAGAATGACTCCGCAACCGGACGCGAAATAGAGAATAACCAAGTATATTAAAGATAAAAGCTGCATGAAAAATTTCATGCAGCTTTTTTTATATCCAATCCCTTCTTTTCATCAGGTGCTCTATATGCGCGCAATGATGACGGCAGTGCCAGGAATACATTGCAAGACAATTTAGAAGACGAACTTCTTTCTTACTCTCAGGATGGCGAAAAGTCCTGTAAAAATCATTTTGCTGCATTCCTTCAAGTAAAAATACCCATCTTGCATGCAGGGCTTTTAAATAATCCAGAGAAAGAGATACCGGAGCTTCTTTACTGTCAAAAAGTGCAGCATAGGCTTTTTCATCATACGCCTTTATCAACGGATTATCCTCTGTTAAAGCCCATTTAAACCGAATATACGCATGACTGTGGCTATCTGCCATGTGATGCACCAATTGTCTTATAGTCCAGCCGCCCGGTCGGTAGGTTGTATCGAGTTGATCGTCTTCCAGATTTTTCACCAGGTTTTGAAGCCCTTCAGGACAGCCTGCAATATCTCCTATCCAGTCCTGAACATAATTTTCAGGACGGCACTCCGGAAAATACAATTTCCCGATAGGATATTTTAATAATTCCAGTTGCTCTGAAGTCATTCTTAAAGATAAAAAAACGTGCTGAAAAAATCAGCACGTTTTGTCTTCAAAATTTTTGATCATCACAATAAACTGTAGTTCGATATTTGCCATTTTTCGGCACGCATCAAATTCAGCTATTTCACATCCATAAGTTCTACATCAAATACCAAAGCAGCATTTGGTGGAATCACTCCTCCTGCTCCACGTTCTCCGTAGCCAAGATGCGAAGGAATTACAAACCTTGCCTGGTCACCAACCTGTAGCATCTGGATACCTTCGTCCCAGCCTTTAATCACGTGACCCTGTCCAATAGGAAATTCGATTGGTTCTTTCCTTTTATAAGAAGAATCGAAAACGGTTCCATCGGTCAGCATTCCTTTATAATGTACAGAAACAGTCTTTCCTTTTTCAGCTTTTGCCCCGTTTCCTTTTTTCTCGATTTTATACCTTAATCCGCTATCAGTTTTTTCAAAACCCTGTGAAATTTCACCTAAAAGTTCTTCCTGTTGCTTTTTTGCAGCCGCTTCACGTTCTGCTTTTGCCCCGTTAAATTGTCTGAAAGATTCTACGGCATTAAAATTTTTAGCAGCTTCTCCTTCTCTTATAATTTCCAGTTTTTCGATCTTATCTCCCTGGGAAATTTTATCGACAACTTCCTGTCCTTCCACTACATTTCCAAAAACAGTATGTTTCCCGTCCAGCCATGGAGTTGCGCCATGAGTGATAAAAAACTGACTACCGTTGGTTCCCGGGCCGGCATTGGCCATAGAAAGTGTTCCCGGCGAGTTGTGTTTAAGATCAGGATGTATTTCATCCTCAAACTGATATCCCGGCCCTCCGGAACCTGTTCCTTGCGGATCTCCACCCTGCACCATAAAATCTGGAATCACACGGTGAAACTTTAATCCGTCGTAGTAAGGTTTTCCCTGGGGAATTGCATCATTTTCTATGTTTCCTTCAGCCAGACCAACAAAGTTTCCAACTGTTCCAGGAGTTTTCTCAAATTCTAAATTGACTAAAATCTCACCTTTTGAAGTGTGAAATTTAGCATATAAACCATTATCCATTTCTTCTGTTTTTTTATTGAAGTGCAAAGATACCGAAATAAAATATTAAGGTTAAAGGTTGATTGAAAAACAGCCTTCAAACCTGTCTGAAATGTTTTTTCCAAAGCGAAACTGCCTAAGTACATTAAATCACTAATACACCTTCTCCCCATTCACATAAGTTCCAAGCACCTTTATTTTCGGAATTTTTTCAGCTTCCACTTTCATAATATCCTTATCTAGAACTATAAAATCTGCAAATTTACCTTTTTCAATACTGCCTTTTTCATCTTCTTCAAAATTACTGAAAGCTGCCCAGATGGTCATTCCCCGCAAAGTTTCTTCCCGGGAAAGTGCCTCTTTCGCCATAAATCCTCCTTCCGGATAATTTTCAGTATCCTGACGTGTTACAGCAGCATAAAAAGTTAGAAACGGACTAACCTCTTCCACCGGAAAATCTGTTCCCAGGGCAATTATTCCAGCCTGGTCCAGCAATTTTTTATAAGCGTAAGCTCCTTCAAGGCGTTCTTCACCCAATCGCTCTTCAGCCCAGTACATATCACTTGTAGCATGTGTTGGCTGTACAGATGGAATTATATTTTTACTGAAATATTTAAAATCTTCTTCATCAATTACCTGCGAATGTTCAACCCGCCATCTCCTGTCTTCGCTCTCACTTAGCAACTCAGCATAGGTTTTTAATACAAGAGAATTCGCCGAATCACCGATCGCATGGGTATTTAACTGAAACTCTGAACCAGCTATTTTTCTTGCCGTCTCCTCAAAATCTTCAATTGGGGAAAGCAACGCACCAAAGTGTGCCGGCCTGTCGGTATATTCTTCTTTTAAAGCAGCTCCTCTCGATCCTAAAGCACCATCTCCATAAAATTTAAACGACCGCACATTTAATCGCTCAGTTTTATAAAGTCCTTTCTTTAAAAAAAAATCCAGGTTCTCTTCGGTGTTGCTGATCATTGCATAAATACGGATCTTCAAATCACCCTGTTCCTGAAGCTTATCTATTAATTCTATCGTGCTTTTGTCGATTCCGGCATCGTCTACGGTGGTAAGGCCATATTCAAAGCATATGTCCTGGGCTGCCAGCAAAGCTGCAGTTTGTTCTTCTGTGGTCGGTTCTGGTTGAGCATTGGTAACGAGGCTCATTGGATTATCTACAATTATCCCGGTAAGCCTGCCGTTTTTTTGCTCAATATCACCCCCTTCAAAAGGAGTTTCCGCAGTAATTCCGGCAGCATCCAGGGCAGCCTGATTAGCGAGTAATGCATGACCGTCTATTCTTGTTATCGCTATGGGAGTATCGGGAAACAGCCTGTCCAGCGTATCCTTTACAGGAAATTCCTTCTCCTTCCAGTCATTCTGATCCCAGCCTCTTCCGGTTATAAAATCTGATCCGGTTTTCTGCTGAAACTCTACAATTCTTGTAACTACGTCTTCAAAACTTTCAGTTCCTGTAAGATCTACCCGATTTTGCTGAAGTCCCAGTCTGTAGAAATGTGCATGGGCATCTATAAATCCGGGAAAAACAGCTTTTCCTTCAGCATTAAAAGTTTCTGCGTACGTATATTTCTCCTGAAGTTCTTCGGAAGAACCAATCGCCAGAAACTTTCCATCCTTCACTACAAACGCTTCTGCTTTACTGAAGTTATTATCTACAGTATATACTTCAGCATTAAAAACCAACAGGTCTGCTGATTCTTTTTCTTCTGAACATGCTGTAGAAACTACCGCAAGAATCAAAATGATTAAAATCTTTTTCATTTATTCGTTTTGTGTAAAAATAAAAAATACGCCCGATGAAGGGCGCATTTTCAGAATTATATATTCATTTACCAGTTTAAGCTTGTAGGATGCTTAAAATCCCATCGCTTCCCCAATAGCAGAACGAATATCGGGATTTGCAGCTGCGGCCAATGCAACTGACACAAAGAGCCCAATCATTGCATAAGAGAAATCTTTGAAAATCATTACTCCGGCTTTTTTGCGGTGCTTTTTTCCTTTCTTTTTACGTGCAAGGCTAATAGCAATTTCGCGTCCTCCAATCACCCCGAGGAAAACCCATGTTGTACTCATTGGGACAGTACTTATAAATAGCTTATAAATAAGCATCACCACATAGATTAAATCTACCAGCGTAGCCGCCCGGATATCAGAAATTCGGGTTTTTTCACTTACCACCTGCTGAATTTTGTCACCGCGCAAGTAAAACAAAAGACCAAGTCCCAGGAATATGGTTAGAGCAAATACCGTAAATTGAAAAACATCCAGCTGCCTTGGGAGAAACACGGCAATGTTTGCACCATCCTGCATTACCCAGACACCCCAAAGTGTACCACTCACAATCCATTGAGTGATAGTCCAGCTGTTATTAAATTTCCTGCTTTTAAAGTATTTTCTAATAAAGTTATATGATAGGTACCACACCAAAAATGACAGTACAAACGCCATTATATAACCGGTCCAGCTTTTCCATACCACAGAGGTAATTCCCGAAGTATCTGCACTAAAAACACTTAGGATAAGGAAAGTCGTGGAAACCGGCATCCGTAACCTCGTCAAAATCAATAAGATCAACGGAGCTATAATCTGGAAGAAACTAAATTGCTCAGGATGAGGATATGGTGTGCTTCCATCGGGTTTGGTAAGCCGCTGAAATGTGACATCTCCGTCGTACTGAAACCAGCTCCAGGTAACTACGCCCAGAAAAATAGTTCCAACATAGAGCCACAAAACCCACCATTGCTTTTTTTTATTGCTTTCAATAAAAGTTCCAAGGGACTGGATACTATCGTTTGCTACAGTTGCATACGCTGCAAAAAAGAAGCCCAGCCACATCGCGGCCCGGGTGTTACCAGTGAAAATTCCGGCCATTATAATCCCGATTATGATAATTGCCAGGAAAGTCTTTTCCTGCACTAAGAAATCGAGGATATTTAAGTAGGGTCGATCGCGGTTAATCCGCCTGAATTTCTTTGCCATTTAGAATTTTTGATTACTTTTTAATTCGGATTTAATTTTTGTTTTTCCGGGTGCAATATTAACTCAATTTTAAGTTTCCAATGTTTACTAATTGTTAAGTAATGGAATTTGCTCAAGATAACAAATTTCTGAAAAGCAATAACTTAAGCCGAAAAGGCCGAAAATTGGCAAATTAGTCTTATCATTAAAAAAGCACCCCGGAAGGTGCTTTTACTACTATAATTCTAAAAAAGATTTTAATCATGTTTTTTCTTCTAGAAATCGAATTTATAGGTTGCCCCGGCTAAAACCTGTAATCCCTGAACCTGGAAGTTCGTCCAGCGTTCATAATCGTTGTTCAGCAGGTTATTTCCTCTAACAAAAGCTGAAAGTTGCTCATTAAAACGATAACCCAGGTGGGCATTCAGATCAAAATAGGCGTCCAGCGTTACAATTTCTTCAAGTAAAGAACCGTCTACTTGCGTGTTGTCGATAATTGCCAAATCCTGACGTTCGCCTCTAAAGAAAATATTTCCACCTGCATACCATTTTTCAGTAATCTGATAATCGGCATTAAGGGAAGCCTTCACATTTGGCAAATTCCATGCTTCTGCTTCTTCATCGGTAGAATATCCAAGATATTCTGCATTCAGGGAAAGATGAAAATTCCTGTTCACATCAACATTTAGTTCTCCAAAGAACGAAAACGTATTTACATCATCATAAACGACCTGGAAAGAGTTTCCGTAGCCATAATTTTCTATAGAAGCGAGCGGACCTGTAGGATTTCTTCGGAATAAAGCTTTGTTGAATTGAGAAGCATATCCGGCTCTAGCATTATACCCCAAAAATGTGGTTAATCTCCCTTTTGCGCCTACATAAGCATCATATTCGGTCTCTGTTGGCTGGATCGCCAAACCAGGGGATACATAAGGGTTTTTCTGGTAGAAATCGTAGTAGGTATTTTGCTCAAGATCTCCTTCAATCCCTGCATAGGCAGTTAAAAGATCTGAAAGTCTGTAACTTCCCGTAATCTGTGGATACAGATAAAAATTATTATCGCTGTTCTCGGGATCAAGACTGAAGAAAAGTCCAATTCCTAAATTTAGAGTAAGATCATCCCGAAGCACCAATAAACTCGGACTAAAGCCGAAATTCATAAAAGTGTAATCCTGCGCGGTACCATCCAAAGCGGCCTCTTCAAATTGCCCATTTACGATATCTGCGGTAATGTCTGAAGTAATAAGTTCTCCGGCAATATTTACTTCAAACGTTCCTTTGGCATCAAAATGATTTTCTGAAGAGCCGTAAGAATCTCCCGAATGTCTGAATTTTGCTTTTGCTTTATCAAAAAAGGAATCATAAAGGTCTATTTCACCACCTGCATAAACTGAAAAGTAATTTTGTGTAGGATCAATATCCATTACCTGATCATTGGAAAGTGCAGGATTTTCCGGCAACCCATACCAGTTAAAAAGCTGGTGCTGCCCTCCTACTTCTGTCTTCCAGGATAGCTCACGATCCCGGCGTGTATAGCTCAAATTAAGCTCGGTATCATAAAAATGATCATCCAGGCGAACTCCTTCTATCCCACCCTGCGAGGAATTATGATTAAGAAAAATTCCGAAGTTATCGGTACGATTTACTTCGAGATTACTGTAAAATTCGGCTAAAACATTAGAGTAATTTCCGAAACCAAGAGTGGCATAGTTGTCAAAAACCTTTGGTGGTCTTTCCCTTTCCACAGTGGTAGCACGACCTTTGGCCGGCGTAAAAGTGGAAGCAACCGGAACTGAAAAAATGCTGTACTGAACCGGCTTCTTCGCTGTATTTACTGAATCTGCCCGGGTAGGTGTTTCCCGTATTTTGGAAGCATCGCGTACAGAGGGCGAATACGGTTTTACCACCGTTACAGTTTCGCTGCCAATGGGATCCTGGGCAAAAAGGACTCCGCTGATTAAAAACAAGCCTAAAACCAGGTTTCTTTTTATTATCGCCAATGGGTTAAATGTATTTAGCATTAAGCTGAATTTAGAATATGTTTTTAGAGTCATACTATTTGGATTTGCAGCGCGGTCCTTTATTGAGAAAATTCGCATATAGGAGTTTCTTAAATATTAAATTGAGTATGATTAGTTTTGTACTGAAGAGTTGGTTTTGGATTCTTTTGCTTTGATCCTTGCCAGTTCAGATTTCGCTTCAGCGACTACTTCAGGCTGATTTCCGAAATTTTTAATCACATTTTCCAGAATGTAGGTTGCCTGGTAAGCATCTCCCAACTGATCGAAATTCTTAGCCATTAACACCAATCCTTTTGCTCCCCAGCGCTTGTATCCTGAGAAATCTTTAGCCAGGATTTGTACCGCAGCATTTGAGGCTTCATAATTTCCGCTCTTGTTTTTAAAGTAGGCGTCATAATATAAAGCTTCGGCAGCCAGTTCTCCGGTAGCAGTCTTTTGGACTTCAGTATAAGCAGTTTTTGCCCTGCTTTCATTTCCGTTTTTCATAGCCGCCCTTGCAACAATTACCTGCGCATCTGTTTTCGCCTTCTCTTCGGCTCCGGGATTCTGAAGAACCTTTTCCGCATAGGCCTGAGCTCTAGCAATATTGCCTTCTTCAAAGTAAGATTTCATAAGATTCGATTGCGCAAAAATCACGTTTTCCTGTGCTTCTGCCTGCTTTTCCAGTCTTTCCAGCAACGGAGTAGCTTCAGCATAATTTCCTTTTTCAAGATAAATCTGCGAAAGTCTTGCCAGCGCCTGTTCAGTAAACTCATTGTTGGGTTTACTAATCACAAACCTGTAATGGCTCATGGATTTATCTCTATTCCCTTCACGGAAGTATAGTTGAGCAAGGTAAAAATTGGCATTTATCGAGTGGATTCCGTTAGGAAACTCCTGAATATAATTTTCAAATCCTCTGATTGCCTGAGTGGTTTTATTATTGAGATATTGATTTTCTGCAGCTTCGTAAGAGGTATTGTCCAGATCTGCATCAGAAACTTCAACAAAATCTATATTTCTTACCCAACTCGCATACTCATCTGTTCTTCCCAAATCAACATAAACATTTCTTGCTGTAGAAACTGCCTGCATAGCTTCAGGAGTATTTGGATAATCTGCAACTACCTTTTTAAGTCTTTCCAGAGCTTTATCGCCTTCATTGGAATTATAATAGATCAATCCCTGTCTCAACATCGCCTTCGGAACCAGAGAACTGCCGGGAACATCACGTATTAATCGATTGTAAGACTGGACTCCCTGCGCAGTGTTGTTCATGGCAACATAAGTATTCCCTAACTCAAACAGCGCATCATCCCTATAAGAAGAACGTGGATATTTGTTCATGAAGTTGTTCAATTCTTCAATTTTAGTTTCGTTCCTGTCTACAAACCCATAGCTGATTGCCTTTTGAAAAGCTGCGTAGTCACTATTTTCCACATTATTGGCAATTGCACTATTATAGGCTTCCATTGCAGGCCAGTACTGGCTGTTCACGAAATAACTATCCCCAAGCCTCAGATAAGCATCGTCGCGTCTTGGTCCGTCGTTACTCGTATTTTCAGCATACCTCTTAAAGTAGTTAATGGCCTGCGCATATTCGTTCTTTTTGAAGTAAGCGTAACCCAAATTATAGTCCAGGTTTTTCATTTCTTCTGTACCGCGTGCAGCTGTCATTCCGCCAAATTCCTTATAACCAATTATGGCGTCATCTATACGATTTACATTGAATTCACTTTCTGCTTTCCAGAAAGTGGCTTTGGCCGTAATAACCGGATCACGTGGTTCAGCTAAAGCTTTTTCAAAGTTTTCCAGTGCCTGGTAATAATCTCCTTCCTCGTAAAGTTCGAGTCCGTAATAAAAAGCTACCTTTTGAAAAGCCTGTTTATCGCTGAAGTTCCTGTTGTTTTCCAGCAACCGCATCGCTTCTTCATAATTTCCGGAATTAATGAAGGAATCTACAAGTAACGTTTCTACCTCCTGCCTGGACTCTGAATCAGGATATTTTTCCAGAAAAT
Source organism: Autumnicola psychrophila (assembly GCF_031846645.1). Lineage (NCBI taxonomy): Bacteria > Pseudomonadati > Bacteroidota > Flavobacteriia > Flavobacteriales > Flavobacteriaceae > Autumnicola > Autumnicola psychrophila. The sequence goes on along the minus strand of NZ_JAVRHN010000008.1, from coordinate 105,375 downwards.
TAAGCAACACCTGTGACGGACTCTCATAAGAATTACCAATCTCATAACTGAGTTTAGCATAATTGAGATAGGCATCTTTCTGAATTTTTGCATCAAATTCCATTTCACTGGCATTTTTAAAAGCATTCAGCGCCTGTTGTTTTTGATCAACATTCAGATAAGATTGTGCAAGGTGATAATAGGCATTTTGGGCAATAGAGTTATTTCCGTCAATAATTTTATTAAATTCAGAAATAGCGCTTTGATAATCGCCCTGTTTGTAATACGCATACCCAAGCTGGTAATAATCGGTATTGTTCCATTTACCGCGCAAGCCCTGATATTCCTTTAAGTAAGGAATTGCCTGTTCGTACTGCCCCAGATTAAAATAGCTTTCCCCGATAATTTTATTAAGCTGAGATTTTTCCTGTCGGTTGGAACTTGGCAATTGCTCGAGTCCAAGTTTAATGGCTTCTTCAAAATTTCCCAGTTTAAAATTCATATCTGCCTGGAAGTACGAAAGATCTTCACTGTAACGGTCGTTATCCTGTACCTGTTCAAAATTTTCATTGGCTTCTTCGTAATCATCGCTTTCGTAAGCCATAAATCCAATATAATATTTGGCCTGGGAACCGTATTCTTTGGAATCTCTCACTCGCTCCAGATAAGTCCGCGCCTGCTCATAATCATTTGAGCGAAAATATGCGTATCCATTATTAAAGTAAAAACGCTGCCTGTCCTTACGGCTCATCGCGTTTTCATCGACTTTATCGTACCATTTTCTGGCCAGCGCATATTTACCGGTATTAAAGTAATAATCGGCGACGTCTAAATAAGCAGAATTTGTTTTTGTACTGGTGGGATAACGCGTCACAAACCTTTCCATAAGCCGGTCTGCTCCTTGCTGATTTAGCCTTACAGCAGCATTCGCAATATAATATGCTGCATCGGCTTCAATTTTTTCATCTTCGGTTTCATCTTTTACATCATCAAAAAGATTTTGTGCTGCCAGGTATTGCTGATTATTATAAAGTTCCAAGGCGCGGTTAAAGTCGGCCAGGGTATTTGTAAAAGCAGCAGTTTGCTGGGCAAAGGCTTGAAATGATAGTAGTAGTAAAACAACAAAAAGAAAAGGTTTACTGGTTGTCATTTATAGTTTTTTAGGTTGAAGTTCAAAGATAATTTAATAGTCTTTTTTATAACGAGGAAAGCGGACTATAATTATGTTAATATGAAAAAAAGTAAACCGCCACTTTTTGAAAAATGTATATTTACAGATAATTTTACAACCTAATTAGTTTTACAATTTATGTCCCAACCTGTTCTGGAATTAAAAAATGCAGCTATTTATCAGCGTGAAAGTCTTATCCTTTCTGAAGTTGACGTGACGGTGAACAAAGGTGATTTTGTTTATCTTATCGGAAAAACAGGTACGGGAAAAAGTAGCTTTATGAAAACGCTTTATGGCGATTTGCCTTTAACTGAAGGAGAAGGCCATATTGTGGATTTTAACCTGCGAACGCTGAAAGAAAAGGAAATTCCTTATTTGCGCCGAAAGCTTGGGGTGGTTTTCCAGGATTTTAAATTACTTACGGACAGAAATATAAAAGATAATCTTCTTTTTGTCCTGAGAGCCACGGGCTGGAAAGATCAAAAAGGGATGGACAGCAAAATAGACGAAGTTCTGGACAAAGTAGGCATGAAAAGTAAGGGTTTTAAGTATCCTTATCAACTTTCTGGTGGGGAGCAACAAAGGGTTGCCATTGCACGTGCTCTTTTAAATGATCCGGAATTAATCCTCGCCGACGAACCTACCGGAAACCTGGATCCGCAAACCTCTGTTGAAGTAATGGAAGTACTTCAGGAAATAAGCAAAAACGGAAATACCATTTTAATGGCTACACACGATTATGCTTTATTGCTAAAATATCCATCCAAAACCCTGAAATGCGACGGACAACGGGTTTTTGAGGTGGTGCAGAAGACGGTTTAAAAGTTTGGAGTTCGGAGTTCGGAGTTCGGAGTTCGGAGTTCGGAGTTCGGAGTTTAAAGTTTTTAAAAAGGCATCCCGACAAGATAGATGTGACAAAAATTAGATCAATTTTCGAAGCAAAAGAGAGGCTTTAAAAATGCCAATTATCGACTATAGTTAGTTCGTTGTTTGCAGTTCGGAGTTTGGTTTCAGTTCGGAGTCGGTTTCAGTTCGAGCGCAGTCGAGAACAATAAAAGATGAACTTTTTCACTTCTTCACTTTTTAACCTGGAACTTTTTTACGGCTTGACCTCATCTGCAGGAACGGGTCTGTCCTTCTTATTTATGAAAAGGTAATAGATATTCACCCCAACAATTACAGCGTTGGTAATAATTACCGGCCAGGAGTCGATTAAAATTCCGTAGATAATAAATAAGATGCAACCCAGGCTGTTTACAATTCTAAGCTTTATGATATTTTTCATAAAGAAAGAAATTGCGACGAAAAAAGAGGAAAGGTAACCTATCCATTCTGTTACTGAAATCTCTAATATTTCCATGTGATTTTTGGGTATAAAAAAGGCCGTCAAGAAGTAAAACTCTGTTGACGGCCTACTGCAATGTAACAGTTACATTATTTTGTTACGCTTACGATCATTTTCTGTAAGGAAAATTTTTCTGATACGAATATGGTTTGGTGTAACCTCAACATATTCATCTTTCTGAATATATTCTAAAGCTTCTTCCAGTGAAAATTTAATCGCCGGAACAATCTTCGCTTTATCATCTGCTCCTGAAGAACGTACGTTAGAAAGTTTCTTGGTCTTGGTAATATTCACCGCCATATCATCCTGACGGGAGTTTTCTCCAATTACCTGACCTTCATAAATATCTTCTCCCGGATCTACGAAAAACTTACCTCTGTCCTGAAGTTTATCGATAGAATAAGGAATAGCCTTTCCTTTTTCCATAGAAACCAGGGATCCATTCTGTCTTTCAGGAATACCACCTTTTAGCGGTTGATATTCTTTGTAACGGTGCGCCATAATGGCTTCTCCGGCAGTAGCCGTTAACAACTGATTTCTCAAGCCGATAATACCTCTGGACGGAATAATAAACTGGATCACCATACGCTCACCTTTTCCTTCCATGCTTAACATTTCACCCTTTCTCATCGTCACCATTTCTACCGCTTTTCCTGAAACATTTTCAGGTAAATCGATAGTCAGTTCTTCAACAGGCTCACATTTAACTCCATCAATTTCCTTGATAATTACCTGTGGCTGACCAATTTGAAGCTCGTAACCTTCACGACGCATAGTTTCAATTAAAACTGAAAGGTGGAGTACACCACGGCCAAAAACCATAAATTTATCGGCACTATCCGTCTCTGAAACTCTAAGGGCAAGATTTTTCTCAAGTTCCTTAAATAAACGGTCTTTAATATGACGGGAAGTCACAAATTTTCCGTCTTTTCCAAAGAAAGGAGAATCGTTAATTGTGAAAAGCATACTCATCGTAGGCTCATCTATAGCAATAGTCTTCAAACCTTCAGGATTTTCGATATCGGCAACGGTATCTCCAATTTCAAAACCTTCAAGACCAACAATTGCACAAATATCGCCTGCCTGTACTTCTTCGATCTTTCTACGGCCTAAACCTTCAAAAGTATGTAATTCTTTAATTTTTGTCTTTTTAATGCTTCCGTCTCTTTTAACAAGGGAAACCTGCTGATTTTCCTTTAACGTACCTCTCTGAAGACGGCCGATAGCGATCCTTCCGGTAAAAGAAGAGAAATCCAGGGAAGTGATCAACATTTGAGGTGATCCTTCAAGGTCAACTTTTGGAGCTGGAATATGTTCTATAACCATATCCAAAAGAGGCTCCACATTTTCAGTCTGATTTCTCCAGTCTTCACTCATCCAGTTATTTTTAGCTGAACCGTAAACGGTTGGAAAATCAAGCTGCCATTCTTCAGCACCAAGTTCGAACATAAGGTCAAAAACTTTCTCATGCACTTCCTCGGGAGTACAGTTTTCCTTATCTACTTTGTTGATTACAACACAAGGCTTAAGGCCAAGGTCAATCGCTTTTTGAAGTACGAAACGCGTTTGCGGCATAGGCCCTTCAAAGGCATCAACCAAAAGCAAAACTCCGTCTGCCATGTTCAACACACGCTCTACTTCTCCCCCAAAGTCGGCGTGACCGGGAGTATCTATAATGTTAATTTTTGTGTCTTTGTAAGTAACCGAAACGTTCTTGGAAGTAATGGTAATCCCACGCTCTCGCTCAAGGTCATTATTATCCAGGATAAGATCTCCGGTATTTTCGTTGTCGCGAAAAAGCTGACAATGATACATGATTTTATCAACCAGGGTAGTTTTACCGTGGTCAACGTGTGCAATAATTGCGATATTTCTGATAGCTGTCATATAAGCCTGTTTTAAAAGGCTGCAAATGTACACCTATTTTTCAGGAATTTACTAAACTTAAGGGAGATAATTGTAAAATTCGGCATTCCCTTTACACGTGGGCAATAAACTGTAAATCAAATCACTATATTTTGATGCTAAAAGGAACAAATTCTAATCATTGTGCTATTATAAAAGCAAACTTTGCTCAAATTTGGTTTAAAGGGGGCAAAAAAGCTCTAGAATGCATCAATTTCTAAACTCATAAGCCACATTTTGATATTTATTTATTAAATAATGAGCAGTTCTCAGATCCATCTCTAAATTTGGCAATTATCGCTCATCTGCAGAGGGACCGTAGGTGGATGGTACAGGTAATTCTAATAACCGGAAATAAACACCCATTTGTGCCCGATGGTGGGGAAGCTGATTAAGAACCATTACCCTTAGAACTTCCAAACGCGGCATTTCCATAATTTTATTTCCGTTTTTTAGCATCCGCCAGGTCTTTTCATATTCTTTATCTGATTTTTTCAGGGCATTTTCTGCCTGAGTCAGATTAATCTTGAAAGCTTTAATTATTTCCGGAACGGTATCAAAGTCGGGAGCTTTATAAGCCTCCAAGTCCATTTCATCTAACTCCATTGTGGCAGTGATCCAGCTTGGGATTTCGGCCATGTGATTTGCGAGTTCTTTAAAACTCATCGATTTTGGATGAGGCCGCCAGTCAATTTTATCCTGCGGGATTCGGTTGAAAAATTTTTCTGTTAATACCGCTTCATGCTGAAGCTGGGGAAGAAACATATCCTGGATAGTCATTATCTAATTATTACGGTCACTGCTGTGAATTTACGACAAATTTCTACACCATAAATGATAAGAAACGATGAAAATTTTTCAGAATTAATCCTACTGCCCTGGAAGAAGAAAGAAAGTTTAATTTATTTTATCTTTGCTTCAGAAATCTTTAAATAGATTTTTCCAGGAATTCTGAATTTTCTGATGCGCTGGAGATTAAATTTTACTCTCAATTTTTATAAAATGAAGCTGAATACTATCCCGAAAATAAAAAATACAGATTCTAATAATTTCTTTTTGCTTTGCGGACCCTGCGCTATTGAAGGGGAGGAGATGGCATTAAGAATAGCGGAAAGGGTGGTGGAAATTACCAGCAAATTGGAAATCCCCTATGTTTTTAAAGGTTCTTTTAAGAAAGCAAACAGAAGCAGGATAGACAGTTTCACGGGAATTGGGGACGAAAAAGCATTAAAGATCCTCAGAAAAGTTTCCGAAACCTTTGATGTTCCCACCATAACCGATATTCACGAAATTAATGATGCCGCTCTTGCTGCGGAATATGTTGATATTCTGCAAATTCCGGCTTTTCTTGTAAGACAAACAGATCTTGTTGTTGCCGCCGCCGAAACCGGAAAAACAGTGAACCTCAAAAAAGGACAATTTATGAGTCCGGAAAGCATGAAACATGCTGTTACAAAAGTCCGCGACTGCAATAACGAAAATGTAATGGTGACAGATCGTGGGACGATGTTTGGCTACAGCGATATGATTGTGGACTTTCGAGGCATCCCTACCATGAAAGAGTATGCCACTACGGTTTTGGACGTTACACATTCTCTGCAGCAACCCAACCAAAGCAGCGGAGTAACCGGTGGGCGTCCTGATATGATTGAAACTATTGCCAGGGCGGGAATTGCTACCGGAGTGGATGGTTTGTTTATGGAAACGCACTTTGATCCTGCAAATGCCAAAAGTGACGGTGCAAATATGCTTCACCTGGACCATTTGGAAAATTTGTTGAGCCATCTTGTGGCGATTAGAAAGACTATAAACGGATTCTAGCTGAAATTTCAACCCATTCTATTTCAATAATTGAATTATAGCCGCGTGTTTACGACATTATTATAAATAGACCCAAAGCTATAACTAAAACCGGCAGAAAGGGATAATCCATAGGAGGTAGCCAATTGCCTCTGCCCCAGGAGGACCTCTTCCAGGGAGGCATCCCCTCTTGGTAAAGATAATTGATCCTGTACATAATCATAATCGGAAGAGAAATTGAAAGAAAGCCCTTTGAACACCCGTATTGACAGGTTACCTTCAAAAGAAATCCTGTTTTTACTGAAATCATGAAAATAATTAGATCCTTCCAGACCTGCTCTTACCGAGCCCCAGGGTTGTAAAACGCGCACTTCAAATTTTAGAGACTGATTATAGAGGGTTTCATCTAATTGCCCAAAAATAGTTTCTTCGATATAATCACGATACAGGTATCCTACACTATAAGCTATTGTGTATTCTTTACGAAGAGCCACTTTATATGGCAACAGACTATATTCTATTGCAGGAGCAATCCTGTATTCTAAGTCCAGATTTTCGAAGGAGTTGGAATCAATATCTAAAAAGGCTCCCAGCGACCAATGATTGCTTATACTCCGTACTACTTTTCCATCAAAACCATCCCGGTGCAAAATACTGCGAACATCCTCCCCATCTTTCACATAGGTTTCCTGATTATAATTAAAAAAAGGTCTCATGCCTATACGCCAGGTTTCCGTAACATAATCGGCATAGAAGCCATATCTAATATCCAGAGATCCCCTGCTAGTTTCTTTGTCAAAATTTACTCCTCCGTAAACTTCAAAAATCCAATTATTCCATGCATCATTTTGCGGCCTGCTTTCCACGGGTTGAGCATTAAATTCCACGTCTATAGAATTTACCAGTGAAGTCTTTACAATATAAGGCACCAGTCCCAATTTGATAATTTTATTGAGACCTATTCTTTCTTCCTCCCGTGTATTTGTTTGTATTGAGGTATAGGTAAGAGTAGTATTCATCTCCTTAAATCTTTCCTGCCCTATAAAGGAAAGTGTAAAAGTTTCGCCACCACTTGCAGTACCCTGGCTTGTAATAAATATATGAATTTCTGCCAATTGTGGATCACGAACATGGTTTACAAAATCTATCTGTTGGCGAATAAAACTACCATCACACGAGTTACAATCTACAAATACCGATACTCGATCCTGTAGCACATTTATCTCATTAACTTCAATTTCTTCTTCGATATTTATATCTGTAAGGGTTTCCTGGGAAAGCAAGGGTAAGGAATTACTGAAAAATAAAAAAGAAATCAACAATCCAAAAGAACACCGAGGGTAACATTTTTTAAGTAAAACAATAATTTTATTAATCAGCGTCATAAATTTGGCCTTTAGTTCTCCCTATGTCCCACACTTCTAACATTTCATCAATAACTAAAATTGAAAACAGGTAAGGAACAGGATTTTTTTCCATAGATCAAAATAACCACGAAATATGGAGCTAGTGGGCTTTGAAAAGGTTAAATGGCCTAAAGGAAAGGTTAAGATGGTTAAGGAAAGGTAAAGGGACTATAAATTCAAAATGTTCTATTTACTATTATGTATGAAAACTAGGTTTTTGAATAAGTGGATAATTAGCACACGTTTTCAGCAGTATAAAAACAAGCCGAGGCAGTAAATAATTCCTATTTATGCCGAAAATTGGCGTTTTTAAAGGGCCGCCTGATTTGAATAATTACTTTAACTGAAGCTCCACCATTACCGGAAAATGATCTGAAGGATATTTTTGTTCGTAAGAATTGTTCAGCACCCCGTATTTTGACACTTCTACTCCTTTTGAGGTAAAGACATAATCAATCCGTGAGATTGGAGCTTTACCATAATCGTATGCGTTAAAGGTTTTTTCCGGACCAAAAGCAGGTTCTTTAGTAATCGTTTTGCTGTCATTCAACTTTCCGGAAAGAAACCTGATGCCATTGGAATCAGGTTCCAGATTAAAATCCCCTGTAAGTATTACAGGAAAATTTTTCCGGTTTACCTCTTCGATTTTCTGCCAAAGAAGTTTTGCACTTTCTTCACGTGCTTTGTCCCCCCTATGGTCGAAATGTGTATTGAAATGCCAGAATTTATTGCTAGATTCCTTTTCCTGGAACAGCGCATACGTGCAGATTCGCGGATAAGCAGCATCCCAACCTTTGGATGGTTCTTCAGGAGTTTCGGAAAGCCAGAAAGTATTGTTCTGCAAAACATCAAACTTTGCAGTGTTGTACAATATTGCAGTAAATTCTCCTTCGGCTTTTCCATCATTTCTTCCAACTCCCAAATAATTGTACTGCTTTAGGTTAGCCTGAAAATAATCCAGTTGTTCCTTCTTTGCCTCCTGTAGCGGCAGCAGATCAGGTTCATAAAATCGAATAAGGCTCGCTAGCGCCTCTTTCCGTTTTGACCAGCTGTTTTCGCCATCATTCTCGTTGGCATATTTAATATTGTAAGTAATTAATCTCATTGTCCTGACTTTCATTGGTAGGGACCAGAAAAATAAGAGGAAAATTCCGGTCTGCATATTAAATTTTCTTAAAGAAAATTAACTTACCTGTACAGAATAAATTCTTCTGAAAAAACAAGAATAAATAAAATATAATGTTTTACTTTGTATTTCAAAGTACTTTAAGATGGAAAACAAAAAGTATCTGAATGATCTAAATGAGATCAGGGAAATGATGAGCCGCTCTTCACGATTTATTTCTCTTAGCGGCTTAGCCGGAGTATTCGCAGGTATATACGCGATAATTGGCGCCGTAGTTGCGAAAATCCTCTTATCCAGCTACGGCAGCTTTTATGGAGAGGCCTATAACTCTTTAAATGTTGATGTAAAAGATCCTGATTTAAGAATAAATCTGATAATTATTGCCATTTGTGTCCTGGTGCTTGCTATTGCCACTGCCATCGTTCTTACTACCCGAAAAGCCAAAAAGAACAATCAGAAAATATGGGACAGCACCAGCAAAAGATTGCTTATTAATTTCTTTGCGCCCTTAAGTGCTGGCGGACTGTTTTGCCTGGTTCTATTGCAGAACGATCTTATAGGGCTCATTGCTCCTGCCATGCTACTCTTTTATGGTTTGGCCCTTATCCACGCGAGTAAATACACCTTTGGAGATTTAAGGTCGCTGGGGTATGCTAACGTGCTTCTTGGTCTTATCGCCACGCAATTTATTGGCGACGGACTTTATTTTTGGGCTCTTGGTTTCGGAATTTTCCATATTATCTATGGTATTGTGATGTATAACAAATACGAGCGAAAACAGGCTTAAATGAAGAATATAATCAGCAACATAAATAAAGCTTTTGATCACCGCATCAGGCTGGGAATTATGAGCATTCTTATGGTGAATGAAGCTGCTGATTTTACAACGCTGAAAGAACTTCTGGGCGCAACAGATGGTAACATCGCAAGCCACACTAAAGCATTGGAAAAACAAGAATATATAACAGTGGAAAAATCATTTATTAATCGTAAACCCAACACTCGATATCTGGCAACAGATGAAGGCCGAAAAGCTTTCCAGGAGCACCTGGATGCTCTCGAAAAGCTTCTTTCCTCAGGTAAGCAAATTAAAAGAAAATAAAAAAATTTATTCGTAAACTTTGAATTTCAAAGTACTTCACTTAACTCTAAAATTAATTTATGAAAACTAAAAGAATTTTATTTATTGTACTAATAGTTGGCGCACTATTACTAATTCCATTAATCGCTATGCAATTCAGCGATGAAGTAGTGTGGGATCTTTTCGATTTCCTTGTCGTCGGGATATTACTTCTGGGAACAGGACTTCTCATTGACCTCGTCCTGAGAAAAGTTTCCACCACTAAAAACCGAGTTGTCATCTGCGGAATCATTTTCGCGGTCTTGTTCATCATTTGGGCAGAATTAGCTGTTGGCCTTTTCGGCTCTCCCTTTGCCGGAAGTTAGTCTTAACAAATACAACATGGAATATTTTGTAAATAAAGATTCGATAGTACGGCAGATTTGGGGAAAAGCAGATATCATCTGGCTAGTTAAATGCTTTATATATTACTTTTCAGAAAATGATTCCGCAAACAGATGAGGATAAATAGAAATTCAAAAATAACATATCTCGTCTCTTTTGTTTTACTGCTAATTATTGAAATAGTCATTGGCGTATGGGTAAAGGATGATTTTGTGAGACCCTATGGAGGGGACTTCCTGGTGGTAATTTTAATCTACTGCTTTTTAATGACAGTTACCAAACTTTCAGTTTTTAGAGCTCTAATTGCCGTTTTACTATTCTCCTTTGCGGTGGAATTCTTTCAGTTGATCAATATTGTAAAGGTTTTGCAGTACCAGCCACCAATAATCGTAATGATCATTCTTGGAAGCAGCTTTTCTGCATGGGATCTGGTGGCCTACAGCCTCGGAATTCTTTTTACCGGTGGAATTGAATATTTCAGGAGTTTAATTTTGAGCAAAACATGAGTGAAATTTATTCGTTAAGGAGTTCCAACCGGGTGGTCCAGACAATCAATGTGAAATGCTAATAAAGTTACCATCAGAAAAGTGGAAGGTCGAAAATTGCCATTTTCGGCATCGATTCTGAAAAGCGTTCGGGGAAAATTTTTTCAGTTCAATCAAAGATGAAAATAAATTTCATTCGATTCTGGGAAACCGACAAGTTTAATTTTCGCATAGCTTTTTGAGCTTTAGCAAAGCGGAAATCCTTAAAATGATTAATTTTCTGTATATTTGCAGGCCCGGATAAGAATATTGTCCGATTTCTTTGAAAAAATGATATTGTATTTTCTGTGGACCCAAATTTTGAACTGGTTTCAGAATTTCTTCAACAAAAGCTGAAATAAGTTCCGCTTAGTGTTGCGAAATGGAATGAAAACCAGATGTTGAAATTTCCATTTATAGGCAAGTTATCTGAAAAGATCTTCCAGATGGCACTGCTGAAAATTGAAAATTTGACCATTCTCCTTTGCGTTAGGGATTGCATCGGAAATCCTTTTTGTGAGGAATGCTTTGCATGACGAATAAAAAGATTGAAGCGAAAAGCCCGGCCACTACAGCTCCTGAGCTTGTCGAAGGAAGCGAAAAGTGGCAACGCCCAGACTATTAAAAGGATTAAAGGTTGGCATGAAAAATGCAATAAAGAAGATAAGTTCTTTACATAATGGGGTCGACTTGGTTTTGACAGCGAGTCTAATTGAGTTGTAAGCACGTCGAGCGCTGGGATATAGCTCGTAAATCTCATATTTCACACTTTTTTAAACGGCGAGAATAACTACGCCTTGGCTGCGTAACCGAATTACAGTAGGTTACACTTAGTCCCTGCAAGGCAGGGAGCCAAGATGTCTCGTGGAAGCCTTGATTTACGGCGTCCACACCAGAGGCACCGATAAAGTAAATATAGGAACTGCAGGGCCTTGATGTAGTTCTGAAATCTAAGCGAGGATACGTGTAAGGTTGGTGGTTTTCGGCCGGCTTTGCATCGACAATCAAACGAAGACTAAGCGTGTAGAAAGCATCTGAATTGCTTGTTTGGACGAGGGTTCGAACCCCTCCGACTCCACTTTTTGAGTATCAAACTCAATCAAAAACCCCGGAATCCCAGGATTTACGGGGTTTTTCAATTTTAATGATATCGTTTAATATCAATTGATATCAAATAAAAGGGGACCAATTCTACTCTGGTTTAGGCTCACATCACCCTGAAACAATAAATCCATACATAGCTGCAGTATCCAATTTTTTAACAGATTTTGAAATCCTTCTGGTATTTTTTGATTTGCGTAGTGGTGATTTTAATATTCGTAAAGATTTCCAAAAAATATATTGCCCCAGAAATAGTTCTGGATCTTGTAGCTCATAATTGAAAAGAATTCAAAGAGATATTTTGAAATTTCATGCTTTAGATATTGCAACAGATGTTCTGCCTTCGGGAGATTGTCCGATTTTAAGGCAGGTTTTGCAAAATTTATTAAATGGAAATAAAACGTGTGGCAAAACGTCAAAGACTGTCGCCGGTAATCTACTTTTATTTTAATAAGGGGAGTATTTTACAAACCATGAATACGCTTATAAATTTCCCCCTTCAGTCATAGAACCAAAAGTTATTATCATAAAAGGCGGTTGATAATAATAATGTGAAGCTTCAATAGTCGGGGTTTTCTTGGTAGCTTTTTCTATTTTCGCACCTATGAAGTTGCCCGAACACTTTCTAGTACTGTCCATACTGTTTCTGATCATTCTTGGTTGTGGCAAAAGCACGAAAAACAACCCTCCTGGATTTAAAGAAGATTCAGCAGAAGCATATTTTCAACAAGCTCTTAATGCTAAGGAACCTTCTAAAATGCTGGTTCATTTTAAAGAAGGCCTTAGATTAGGAACAATAACTAACGATACTATAGAGTACTACCTTTTGGATGGAATCATCTACTCATTCAACAAACTTAAGGAATATGATAGCTCCATGGCTTATTCTGAAAAAATGATCAGACAGGCCAGGATTAATCAAAAAACATATTTTGAAGCTTTAGGCTACTACCGTAAAGCAGTAATCCATCAGTATTTAAATAATTATAAAGAGCAATTCAGAAATGCCTTTAAATCCCGAAACCTATATTTAAGTATAGGAGATAGCCTGAGAGCTGGAAAAAGATCGCTGGAAATGGCGAATGCCCAGAGCAGTATGTCAGATTATACTGGAAGTCAGGAAAATGCTACCCTCGCATTAAGCCTTTTACAGAAGACTAAAGACTCATCTTATATAGGCAGTGCTCTAAACCAAATTGGTATCGCAAATCGTGAGCGTGGCTTTTACCAGGATGCAATAGCAAATTACGAATCAGGTTTAAAATATTCAACCTCGACTGAAGACAGCCTTTCCTTTTTGAATAACATGGCCCTGGCATACAGAGACAATGGCGATTTCAGCAAAGCAATTGATTACCTCAAATTGATCAATTCCAAAAATGAATATGCTGATAAGGAATCGCACGCCAGGTTTATAGACAATCTTGCCTACACTGAATGGCTCAGGGATTCAACAGCCAATGTGTTAGTTCCTCTTAAATCGTCGCTGGAAATGAGGTTGAAAAATAATGATCTAAAAGGCCTGACCTCTAGTTACAACCATCTTTCAGATTATTACTCAAATAAGGATAGGGTCCAGGCCAAAGAATATGCCGTCATGTCATTGGAGGCCGCCAGGAAAAATGACAGTAAAATTTCAGAATTAAATGCTCTGGAAAATCTTCTTGGGATTGTAGAACCAAGGGAGTCTGAGAAATACATCAGAAGATACCTTCATTTAAACGACAGTCTAAAAACAGCTGAATTAAAGGCTAAGAATTTCTTTGCCAAAATTAAACTTGATGAGGAACAAAAACAGAAGGAAATTGATGATCTCCAGGCTGAGTCCTTCAAGCAACAACTGGAATCTGAAGAATTAAAAAATCAAACCATAATTCTTTCTCTTGGTGGATTGCTGATCCTGGTTAGCAGCGGGTTTGGATTTTATTATTTAAAACAACGCCACGAAAAAGAAAAAATTCAGGAAATCCATCTCACTGAGACCAGGATTTCTAAAAAGATCCACGATGAATTGGCTAACGATGTATATAATGTAATGAGCGGAATGCAGGAAATTGCATCAAATGACATCATGAATAAACTAGATCATATTTACAATCGCACCCGTAATATCTCCAGGGAGAATAGTAGTATTCCTTTGGGAGAAAATTACTTACCTCACTTAATATCTACTATTAGTTCTTCCCTTTCAGAAAATATCCGACTCATTTTGCGTGGTGAAGAAAGTATTAATTAGAGTAAACTTAGTTCCGAGAAAAAGATTGTCTTATACAGGGTTTTACAGGAAATGATGATCAACATGAATAAACACAGCCGGGCCAGTTTAGTGGCGCTAATCTTTTCTGAAGAAAAGAATTTACTAAAGATCCAATATTCTGATAATGGAGTTGGTCTTTCAAAGGAAAGTCTAAAATCGGGTAATGGAATCCGAAATATGGAAAACCGTATTTTTTCTATAAAAGGAAAACTTAAATTTGAAACCGAACAGGAAAAGGGATTGAAAATTTTAATCCAGATACCAATATAGTATTTCGGCATGTTTAAAAAAGTATTAGTAGCAGAAGATATGGACAGTATCAACCATGCCGTTGCATCTGTTTTAGAAGAATTAAATATTCCTGAAGTAGCACATGCGCAGTATTGCGACAAGGCCTGGCTTTTAGCCAAGAAAGCCTCTCAGGAAGAAAAGCCTTTCGATCTACTTATCTGTGATCTTTCTTTCAAGGCGGACCACCGGGAAGAAAAGATCAAATCTGGAAAAGAACTTATAGCCATCCTTAAATCTGAAAATCCGGTCCTCAAGATCCTGGTAAATTCAATAGAAGATCATCCGCAAACCGTAAAAGATTTATGGGATTCTGGAAATATAGAAGCTTATGTGTGTAAAGATCGCCACGGACTAAAAGAATTAAAGGAAGCAATCCTACATTTAGATAAAGGTGAAACCTATAATTCTCCTTCAATTGAAAAGACTTTGAACAAAAATAACCTGTTAACCTTAAGCGACTTTGAAATAAATATTGTAAAGTATTTGGCAGAGGGCTTCTCTCAGGACGAAATTCAGGAAAAACTGAAAAGTGAGAATATTAAACCCAATAGTAAAAGTGCTATTGAAAAAAGGCTAAAAAGTCTACGGGAAGATTTTAGCGCAAACACCAATCCCCATCTTATATATATTATGCAGGATTTAAAGTTAATATAATAATATGCCAGACCTTTGGAGGTTAAATTGAGTAGGGTCGATTCTTACCGAAAAAGGCTGGCATATTTCTTTTTAATAAATAAGCCATTTTCATTCCAAAATTATAGTTCCTATATTTGTTATTTACCAAGTAACGGTTAGGAAACGTAAGTTGCGGATTAGGGATACGGATTTGTTAGATTAACTTTTTTCTACCCCCTCTTTAAAGCATTTATAATGTTATTTACATTATCGATTAATACTGCTATCAGATTCAAAGCCAAACGAGGCATTACATTGTTTTAGAAAAAGAGGATTTCGAAACGGGCCTTATAGTGTGCAAGAAGGAGAATAAAATCAAGTAAACACACTAAAAATTTAAATAGGGAAACTCTATTTCTATAGCATAAAATACGGGATAGTGTCTTAGATATTAATGAGCTCGTTATTTTTTTTGAGGCTTTGAGTTGGAAAATCACTATCACCTTTTAATACTACATCCTGTTCATCTTTAATTCGGAATTTAGCATCCCCTTTTTTAAAGAACTGCCACCATTTTTTGTGATCGTATATTATTCTTTGCGCTTTAAAGGCAAAAACAATAGGGGTTGCATTTTTATGTTCCAATACTACGTGATCCTTTTTAGACCTTTCTATATTTACATCAGCATCTACTATTCCTTTAATAGTTGCCTCTAAATCTACTTTTTGACCATTCCCATTTAGAGCTGAAATTGAAAAACTATTACTTTTGAGGAGTGAATTAATAACATACAGCTCACTATCTTTAAGCTTTTCCTTAAAAGTATTGAATTGTTCTACTTCCGGTTCAGATCCGCTGATAAAATTATCCAGCTCCAAAAGGGAAACATGGTCTTCCAGTACATTTTGATAACTTATTTCAAGTGAATTTATATGATTCATATTGAATTCTCCCGAGAGTTTTCCCATCTTCAATTTATGAAGCAACCAATCCAGAATATTTATCCCAGCTTTTCCATCGAAGCTAACCGTAGAATTTTGCTGAAGGCTAAGAGTGGTATTATTTTCTGAAACAATTGGCGGCGGGCTATCTGCTATTGCAAATAATTTATCCAGGTTATTCCCAGAGGAACTTACATCTTTTTTATTTTTATACAATAATAATAGAGGAACTATACCTTCTTTTGGCAAGGCGACTAAATTATATCCGTACTGGGACAATGCATTCTTCAAAACCTTAGACATAATTATAATTTTTAATTAATACTGGAATTTTATGGACTGGAATCTTTTTAGTCTTATAATTTAAATCAGGAAATTTTGGATTTTTAAACTCGATAGCATCTATGGCGCCAGTATGACAATATTCCAGATCTTTATCATAACCATTGAATAGAGTATTATAAAATTGATTAGAATAAAGTAAGGCGGCTGGAACTGGAAAGACAGCCATAGTGCCAATAGCACACTCGCAATATTTTTTTACAGCTTCTGCGTGCTTCTTACTGTTACAAGCGCTAATAAGAACTAATCTTAAACCGTTTTTTTTACTGTATCGCTCTATAATCTTTTTAAATTCCTTTACCGGCATTGGATGTAAATGCCCATTTTGACCCTCAAAGTATAATCCTTCATCCAAAGTAGCATGCATAGACATATGCAGAAAT
Source organism: Autumnicola psychrophila (assembly GCF_031846645.1). NCBI lineage: Bacteria > Pseudomonadati > Bacteroidota > Flavobacteriia > Flavobacteriales > Flavobacteriaceae > Autumnicola > Autumnicola psychrophila. The sequence continues at coordinate 88,723 of NZ_JAVRHN010000008.1, read as the reverse complement.
ATTGGTTGATATCGATCAAGAATTCTTGCAAATTCGTCTTTTCTAACGGAAGGCTCTATCCGTAGGTCGTAGTGCTCTCTATCTATCCCCTTTTGGAGGTTATCTTGTAAATCTTTAAACTCTTTGGCAAAATCAAAAGGGTTTTTATCTCTGGGATTTGCGCAAACAAAAAGAATTGGTTTCTTAGCCATGCCTCCCACTAGCTTCTCTAGATTTTCTAACATAAACTGATCCTGAAAGTAGCTTATATTTTCTTTTAAATCAATAAAACTACCCTTGGCAATACTTTTTTCACTTTGTAAAGCATAATCCAGCAGGTTTTTCTGTTCAATCTCAAAACGAGATTTTCGAAACAACTTTTCAGAGGTCCTTTTAAAATAAGTATTTACCTGTTTTGCTGCCGAACTGCCTTTTTTAATCTCTATTTGTCCAGATTGTATCGCACTAAGCAAAATCTTAATGGTTTCTTTTTCCAGGTGGATACGAAGGAGGTTCATTCTGAGACCCCTTACAATATTCTTATCTCTTTGAGGCATTAAACGAAATTCCGAAGGTAGCTTTATAAGCCAAACCTTAATATTATATCCATCTTGTTTTAATTTATATCCTTGTAATTCTATACTTCCGTTATCATTGGTCAATTCAATATTTTCCAGAGGAAATGACCTATTAGGTATTTTTAACCGCTCATGCCTGGTATAAATAAGAAGAATTGTTATTTCCCCAGATTGAACATAATCAGGGTTTATTTCAGCATGCTTTTTCTTTGAAGTTGATTCTTGTTGATATCTTGCTTTTAAAGGAATTCCAGCTTTATATAATTTGACGGTTTTATCTCCTACAAAGGCTTCCAAATTCGCATAGTAATCTAATATTGCGCTAATTGGAATATCCTCATCATTTGGGTCATTTCGAATAATTTCTTCAAGATTGTCGATCAAACCTATTTCTACCTTGCCTACAAAATGACCATCATTGTAATATCTTCGATAACTATTGAAAATAGAAACTGGAGTTGAAAGCCCCTCTGGAAACCCTTGATGTTGAAGTTCTTTAAATTTAATAGCAGACCGGGCTTCGCAATAATATGCTTCCCCTGTGAAATATTCGCTCCCACCAGAATTACGCGATTTAACCTTTCCGAAACCACTTACAAATGGTTTCTTACTTTCTGATGGATTAGGCCAGCCGGGTTTTTGTAGCCTACCATTGCTGCCGGGAACTATATCCCTTAAATCAACTATTGGATATTGAAAAATTATATGCATAAACTTTTTTTTCGGGCCTAAAAAAGGAGGGTTCTCACGAAGATTACCCTCCGGATCTTTACTGATCTAAATGAACAGTTCGAAAAATCTACGCATTAACCAGATCATTTAATCATGGCCTTTACGCTACTTTAAATTTAAACAAAAAAATCATAGGGCACTGATTTATAGCGTAGTATATTTTATTCTATTATGATTTAAAGATTGGACATACGAAAAACCTGCCAACCTTTCCTTTTTCTATATATAACGGCAGCTTTTAATCCAATCTGACCTTTACTGTTTTAGTTCTTGCCTTCCCAACTTCCTTTTATTATCTATATTACAGAGTTAAAAATCTACCTCATTATTCTACCGCCTTTTTTAAATTCTCTTTGAATCCCATCAATTAAATATCTTGAAATGATCGTCTTCTTTTGGTCAGCTAAGGCACGCAAGCAGGCATATTGAACTATATTCATAATCTCTGCTCCTACAAGTTCATATTTCTGGGCCAATTGGGAAAGATCTACCTGTTTATCTAAGCGAACTTTTTTAGGAAAAGCTTTTTTCCATATCTCCAAACGTTCAGAAAAAGAAGGAAAAGGGAAATGTATGATCGCCTGAAAACGACGTACAAACGCATCGTCAATATTACTTTTTAAATTCGAAGACAGAATGACCAATCCAGTATAATTCTCAATGCGTTGTAATAAATAAGATACTTCCTGGTTTGCATATTTATCATGGGCATCCCGTACATTAGTACGTTTACCAAAGAGTGCATCGGCCTCATCAAAAAATAAGATACCTTCGGTTTTCTCTGCTTTAGATAAAAGATTAGCCAGGTTCTTTTCTGTCTCTCCAATAAATTTAGATACTACCATGGAAAGATCGATCTTATACACATCTTTCCCGGTATATTTTCCCAGTAAACTTGCAGTTAAGGTTTTTCCAGTTCCGGAAGGGCCATGGAGTAAAACCCGATATCCGGGTTTTAGTTTTTTATGCATTCCCCAGTCGTATAACAATACATCGCCATGCAGGGTCCATGCCTTTAATTCCTGAATTTGGGCACTGGTTTCAGCATTTAAAACGAGATCTTCCCACTCCATTTCAGTTTCGATTAATTGAGCAGGAAATTTCATGCTAAAAGTGGGTTTACTAATCTCCCCCAATAAAAACATCTCTACATACTCTGGAGACATCACCAGTTTACCACTCATTATGGGTTCACCTTCCGGAGCATCCTCTAACCAAAGCAGTTGATTGTGACCAAAAAAATGATTTGATGCAAAATAATTATACACTTCCAGTCTTTTCTCAAATTTTTTACCAGCCAAAAGAAAAAGAGCTGTTTCTCCAGTAGGCAGGAAACCCCGGAAATTTTTACCCCTTACGCCTCCTATTTGAGGGAAATCTCCTGTGGAAGCCAGCTTATCCTGGATAACCCGGTCTAATAAACTACCATCTATCTGGGGGCACAGCGTTAATAATAACAAGGTCTTTTCCGATTTATTCAAATTGGCTTGTTTGATTACTTCTGGTACATGAATAAACCACTTCGAATAAGCAGGAATTTCAGGTTCGATTGTATTACTTTTTCCATTAAAATAACTTTCCAACCGATACTGGAGATATTCCTCGAGGTATTTAAATTCTAATAGATCTTTCATTATTTAAACATATTATGCCAGAACCATAGTCATTCAATGGAAAAAATGACCTGATGCTCCTTCAAGTCGCGTATTAGAAGCGGGGTTGTACAAATTCCTGCCGCGGGAATCCTTTAAATTTACTATAGCATTTCTCAAATTTGCATCAATAACTGCTATGGAATTCCCAAGATCAATAGTTACTTCACTGGAGGTTTTCGAGGTGGGAGGTGTGGTTAAAATCTCATTTAATACAGTATTGTAAATAGCAGTATTAACTTTCGCCGCAGATATATATCCCCAATAATGCGTTGGGTCACTATTGGCTAACTCTGAACCTGAACTAACCAATCCCGGAACAGTACCGGATGGATAAGCTCTTATCTGATCCATAATATATTTACTCTGAGCCCGATAAGCATTCATTTCAAGATCTATACTGTTAACGCTTCTCTCAGTTTGAGAGCTAAAATCATCTTCTGCATGTGTAAGCTCGTGTATGATAAGAGCTCTGTCCATGATTTGAAATAAATCTAGATTAGTTGGAAGATATAGGGTATCCGCTTTGCTTAAGTCATTATCTGTAGAATACTGATATTGAGCATCGCCTCCACCTAGTAATCTGCGGTAAACGGAAGGGATGAGCGCATCTACTTTAAGACTGCCATGTAGAAGCCTGGAGGCCATAGGATGATTATATTCCTTAGCTACAATATATGCGATCCCGGCCATAACTTTATCTCCAGCCGTATTTTCTGAGGCGGCATTAAGCATAGATGTGAGAACTTCCACAGATGCCACAGTTGAACCTGAAGTTAGGTGAACTGAGATTTTATCGGCCTGGTTTCTAAAGGAATTCCCCCCGGCAGCCTGTATTTCCTGAAATACTCTTATTCCAACTTCAGAATCAAGAGCAGCAGTACTTTCAGGACTAAGTCCAAGTTCAGCCATATATCTTCTAAACCTCAGTAACTGTATATCCAGGGGAACCGCTTCCCTACCAACGTTCATCACATGATCACGATCTGCGGTAGAGATAGCAGTCATAGAAATAATCAAATTACCGGTAGTATGGGCATTTAATACCGCTACATTTACTGGGTTTCTCATGGCTGCCATTAGTAGGAGTTCTGCATGTTGTACAGTTCCATTTCTTTGAATAGCATCTGCTTTTAAATCGGTGATTTCCTCATCGGTTAAAGGACCATCAGAAACTGCTCTTCTCACTCTTCTGAAAAAGGAATTTTGCCTAAAAATATAATTATTCGTGTAATTTCCGGTAGCATCTGTCTCTGCTTCCTTCTGGATCTTCTTTGAAGCATTCTGTTGAACTACATGCGTTAATTCATGAGCCAGAAGATGTTTACCTTTTGTAGAACCGGGATTATATTTTCCCGAATTAAAGAACACATCCAGGCCATAAGTAAACGCCTGTGCATTCAAGGATTTGTTCATATCTACCGCCTCTTTATCAGTATGAATATTTACATCCCTGAAATCGGTTCCAAAAGAAGATTCCATCTCTGCTTTAATATTTTTGGATAAGCTTTTACCCTTACCTGATTTACTTTTTAGCTGTTGCGGCATATTTTGAGGGGAAGCTTGCGAAGGATTATCAGACTTTTCCTGGATTGCTACTTCTTCCTCTTCATCCTGCTTGCTGATCATTTCCTTTTCTCCCGACTCTTCCTTCATATTCAGCATTTCTTCCTCTTCCTGATTTTCTTCTTTCTGAATCATTGGCTTTTCCTGCACAAGTTTATCTTCTTCCATACGTTGTTCGGCGGTACCCAGTTTTTCATCTTCCTGTGGCGAAGCCAGGGATTCTCTTTGAACGCTGCCTATCTCCTTATTTTGAATAAGAGGTTTCGATTTGGAATGTTTTACTACAGAATCAGCCATGTGATCTGCTTCTTTCTCATACTTATCTCCTGGTTTTCCTACAGAAAGTTTTGTTTGAATTCCGGCGTTAAAGAAGGGTGTGTGATTGTCATTGGAAAAGAAAGGGCTGGCTTTCTTTTCATTTTCTCCATGCTTATGCGGATTTCTATGACGGCGACTTTTAAAATTTCCTTTCATCATCTTCATTTTAATTGTTCATTTTCTACAGCTTAAGTTGGGATTTATTATCCTAATTCAGCATTGAAATATTGCATGGCTTTATCCCAAACAGCGCAACCTACTTTATTACCCAGTTTTCGGCCTTCCTTATCACCGGCATGAAAATGGATTCCGCCAAACAAGCGCGAGATCCCGGCCTGGTCTGCTGCATCCTGTAGCGTACGCCATTCCAGTTTTACATTTTCAGAAGGGGTACAACCCGGTTCAACCTTAGAACCTCCTTTCGGAATTACTACCGATTCACCATAATTCCTGCTTTCACAAAAACTTGATAATACTTCTGCGGCTGCCGCACTAAAAGTACTATGACCAGATACGTATTCCGCAAATGGTGGGGAGGGTATATAAGGTTTCCAGTTTGCACCATCAATTTCTTTTGCTCCCTCACACAGTCCGGCCCAGGCTTTTATAGTCTTCCCATGAAAAACATGTTGAACCAGACTCACCGGCCTAACATAATCGTAATGGTATTTACAATCCCAGGCCGCAATTCCCGCATCCAGTAGTGCATTTGTTAACACAAAGAACATTTTAATGTCGAAGGCATTTTTATGGGTATACTTTCTGGACAAATATCGACCCTGTCTGCAGAGTTGTTGCGGTGGTGAGGCCCAGGGGCCTTCTTTATCATATACCGCATCTTTAAATTTTTCCTCATGCATTCCTGCCCAGAATTCGGCGATCATTTTTTCTTCATCGCTTAAATTGGCGCTGTAATCTACCACTATCTGGGCCTGTTTTTCAAAACCTTCCTCATTAGAAGGTATTGGGGCTGGAGGTCGATATTGGCCGCCCAAGGCTAAAGCGAACGGCTTTACCAATCCCCAATGTGCAGTAAGAAATTCCTGTGGTTTATGATTTATAGATTGTGGTTGCCATCGATCATAATATTTTGCCGACTGCGGCAAGGGAGGGTTGGATGGGTGATACGCACAATAATCGGAATAAGCTGCTTCCTTTAAGGTTCCAAATGGATTGGAAAAATCTCCCATACGGCATTCTAAAATTAACCTTCCGGAGAGATTGCCTATACCGGCAGGATTATCGGGAGATAAATTTCGGTCATCAGGATCATATCCACAATCACACATAAAATCCCGGAAAATCGATTTTTGCACAGGAGGTAATTTAAGCCAGAAAAGTTCCTGTGCGACGGTATAGGCAGCATGGCTGTAAGCTTTTTCCCTGTGTTCAGAGATACAAGCGCTATCTGGTTGTTTAAAACGACTGCCCGTGGTGGTACTTACCTCACAACCTCCATCATTATAATTGGTCCAGGCATCATACATAGCAGTATGCACCATGGACAATGCACGTGAGGCTATAGTTGGTGGTGCTGCTATATAATGCAGTGCATCGCATACAAGACGATTCCATTTATGGGCTTTGCTGGGTGTATATTTTTGATTTGTTGCCATGATGAGGAGTTTTTAGTATAACATTTTATTTTTTCAGGTAATGGTTAAATAATTTTTTTTACATTATTTTGAAATATTAAAGCTCAGCTAATTCTGAAGTACTATTCCTTTGTACTCCGGGGGGAAGATTCGATGCAGTTTCAGTGTCTTTCAACTCTTTTCTCTGAATAGTTGGAGCATCTTTCTGGATTAGATCTTCGTTAGGAACATATGCATATCCATTGAAATTTGGATTGATAGAATAACTATGATGAACACCAGAATTGTCTATATAAGTTTGCCTACTTTCCACAACCCAATAGTATCTTGCAAGGCGACGATAAGTTTCTGCGTTTGCTGCCTGAACTAATGCCATCTGTCCCCTAACCCTATAGGCAAAATCAGTGGTATGGCGTTTTACAAACGTAGGTCTGAATCCTTCAAAATCTATTTCCTGTGGATTACCATAACTATTATATACAAAAGCGTTCCTATCTACTCCAAACCAAGCAGTATCTGAAATAGTAAATGTTCCTTCTTCAGCATGTTCTGTTTTCAGTTCATTAAAACTATCATCCTGAACCCTACTTAAATGATTTAATAGTTTGTTCAGTGGCTGGTCAATCACGTTTTTTCGATACAGCATATATTCATTTTCTGCAGAATTCCAAAGTTTTAGGCGCCAGGTACCATCAGGTTCTTTTAGGAACCAAATATTACTGCTACCCCTGGTTCTCCGATCATTCAATTCAGGATTACCCATGGCTTCAATCCAGTCAGTCATAGTCATAAAGCGGATATAAAATTGAGCAATTACAGTTTTAAGATCACTGTCGTAAACATTATCTACCACTACTTTTTTATAATCAGGTCTTTGACTTTCAGGTATTTCTTCATTAATAATTCTATATGCCTCTTCACTTGAAATATTTAATGTGACAGGATTTCCCCAAAAAGTTTCTCCTATCAATTTAATCTGAGGTCTAATGCCCATCTCTTCCCACCAGTATACTTCTCGTAATCCTTGTATTCTTTCCTCTCGTTCCCTTTGTACGGAGGATTCTTCTGCTGCTTGATAGCTATCATAAAACTCAAAACCTATACGAAGCAATTCTATAGCAGCTAATATTCCCGCACCAACACGCGAGCGCATAGCCACAGGTGCAGTTCCCCCTAATTGACCTTCCTGAGCCCTTCTGGCAAGATTGTTTAGTTGCATTTGTCTTGAAAGATTGATGGCCAGTTGAGAACGAAAGGCTATTTTTCGGCTTTGGGCTTCACTAATTCCCATCCTTTTGGCAACTCTCTGCACATAATTACGATTCCATTCAGCTCTAGTGCTTCTCCAGGCACTTCTTAGTTGTCTATTATATTCAGTGGCTCCTAATTCTACCCTTGCATCTCTCATTAATTGACGAACCAATTGCCTTTGTTCCGTTTTTAATGTATTCATTCCAGCCAGGTTTCTTTCACGGATTGCCTGTTGCATTTCCAGGGTATTCAAAAATACCCGGCCCATCAGGTTAATTCCATCTCTAATCAAAGCAATTGAATTTTCTATACCTTCTAAATTAACTGATCTTATTGTGGTTTGTATGTTATTTACCTCAGTAGAAAGTTGTGCAGTATTAGCTGAAGCTCTCATGCCCGTTGTTTGGGCCGCAGTTGCAAGTTCGCCCCAGAATGTATTAAGACGGTTGCTGAGACTACCTTTATGTGTTTCTATTTCTGAGCGCGCAGAACCTAAGGCAGATGATAAATTAGCTCCTTGTCCAGGTACCAGCCTAAAAGTAGACTCCATGGCCTTCAGCGTATCTGAATTGTTTAATATTCTATCTCTTAATTGATAGGCTTCCATTATTGTACTGCTATTGGTGTTACCCATAGCGATTACACTTGCAATCTGATTTCCGTTAAGTACAATTCTATTATTTACCCCCCTGCTGATTTGCCGCACACCTGTAGTTTCCCCGGGGTTATCCATAATCCTTTCTACAGGGATTTGTGCCGTATCCAAATACCGTATAGAAGCACTTTCGGAGGTTGAGAAGTTCTGGCTTGTTTGAGTAAAAAAGTTGGTTCTGCCGTTACTGGATTCAAATAACAATCGTAAAAACCTGGTCATGCCTGCAACATCCGGGCCTCTATTTACAGCACCTCCATGATGGGGAAATTCTACACCAGTCAGATTACGGGCACCTCCTCCCAAAATTCTTCTCATCGCGTTTTCTCCTACCATATTAACGACTTCATTTAGTAATCTTCCTTCAACATCTCCCGTAAACAAATAAGTACTGTTATTGCGTAAATCCCTCATTACCGTTACCGGACTAGTGTTGTTTTTATTAAAAGTTTTAGCTCCCGGGGTATTAAGTGCTGCATGTGCACCTCTGGAGCGAAACTCTGTAAGTTCCATATTTCCTACTATTGATTTTCGAACATCAATACCGGTACCTGTTACATTTAACTGAACAATACTTTGTCCCGGAGCAATTTGCACATTCATAGTATTCCAGGTTCCACTGGACATGGCCTGAATAAGTTGCTGTCTTGTTACTTCTACCACGGCGGCTCCCATTTGCGGAAGGTTAAGTACGGATGAGACCGCATTATAATGATCTGCATCCATATGGCTCAGTTTAATCATACGTGGCACCGCAGCCAAACCGGACGTAGTAAGATTATTTACAAACGTAGCAAGTCTTCTCGCTGCAGTTGAATTGGATCTTACCGCTCCTCCTGCTCCGGCATCCAACATAATACTCTGTCCTCCGATCGAGGATAAAAGTATCGCCCTACCTTTGCCAATTTCAAAAACAAATATTTCTGCTCCTCCCGGGATTGCTACAACAGCGCCTAGTCGAACTGAGGATAAACGTGCAATGGCAGTATAATTTTCCCCGCCAATTTGCACAAAAACAATTCTCCTTTCAGGAGTGATTCCATCGGGATAATGATCGTGAATAACCTGAGCGTCCTCGTCATCAATGCGTACACCCAAATTAGCCAGTGCGGTTCTAATGACTAATTTTTCTTCATCAGTAGCCGGTACTCTTTGAATTTGTGGAACTTCCTTTTTTTGGATCGATTCTCCCTGCTGCACCGTATGTGTCAATTCATGCGCTAGTAAATGTTTGCCGGTAGTAGTTTCGGGATCATACTTCCCGGTATTAAAATAAATATCAGAGCCATGAGTAATCGCCTGAGCATTTAATTCCTTATTCATTTGAACAGACGAATTATTTGTATGTATCCGGACCCCCGAGAAATTTATTCCAAAAGAACTTTCCATCTGTGTACGGATATCTTCGGGCAAAGCCGAACCTCCTCCTTTTGTGGATTTCAACCGGCTTTCTAAAGATGCAGTAGTTCTTTTACCTCCACTTCCTTCAGCTTTTGTTTGCAGTTTTCCTTCTTCCTCTTTATCGCATGCTTCACACTTCCGCTGAATGTTATTCTCGTCATCCGACGGATTAGCATTGCTTTCAAAAATTGGTTTTCGCTGCAATTCTAATGGCGATTCCTGAACTATATCCTCCTCTTCAATCCCGGGTTTTTCAGCCCCCTGTTCACATGCTGTACACTTTTTCTGTATCAATGGGGTAATTGAAGCGGCTAAGGGTTTTGCCTGAACCGCTATTCTGTTTTTCGCTTGTACATCTCTGGTGGTTAGTCTTTGCACCACCTTATCAGCCATAGCATCAGCCTCAACTTCATATTTGTCATTTGGCTGACCAATGGTAAGTTTGGGTTGTATCGTTTTCGGACTAAAAAAAGAATTTTCGTGCGAGGATGATTTTGGAAAAAAGCTATCCTGCCCTTCTTTATTAAAGAAAGGCTGCCGCTTTTTCTGAATAACCTTATTAGCGGCTGAACTCGTTTTTGTTTCGGCTACCTGCACACTTCATTTTTAAAGTTTGCGCTCTTTGATCTGTTCCACAGCTATACTGGATACACTTCCTCCGGTACTTCCTGCAGTATAAACTGCAGTAACATCTAAACTAAAATTGCTCTCCACGACCAGAAAACCTTCAAAACCATGAATAAATGTGATCCCAAAATCCTGGATGTTCCGGCATACAAAGCGTTCCACTCCATCCGGTTTTATTTCAGACGATTTATATTTAGTGATTTCCAAAGGGTTGGCAATCTTTTTCCTAATCTTAATATCCTTATCATGAGGATTGTGAATATTGACCGCGGTTTCATAAACACCCGGCAATAAACCATCTGATGTTTGTGATGTTCCGGGAATATGGGAGGTGCAAATTATTTTAACAGCGTACTGAAATTTGTACTTTCGTTTTATCTCTTTTTCCATGACTATTATTATTAATTTATAATATTATTACTGGTCACTCTGTGTACTGATCTGCCGGCTTAGATAAGCTCCTGTTCCTGGATTATTCCACGATGTATTTTTTATACGGATTTTTAACTTTGTAGTATCCTTAACAGCGGAAGGATTTTCTCTTACTTCCCTCTGTATTTCCGCAACTTCTATAATATTCGTCAATGTTGTTAGGCTAACATCCCTTTCTCCATTGCTAGTATCACTTGAATCAGTATCGGATTTCTTACCTGCCAATACTTTACTGTTTTTCGCATCTTCCTGTTTCTTTACTATTGCTTTGTTTGTCAGATCAATTGCCTTTTCAGAATTTCCTAATAATAAGTTGGCTTCGCTCATGCTTTTAAATCTTTTACACTACTGGTTCTTTTTTCAAGTTTTTCAGTAACATCTTCAAGTTCTTTTCTGGCTTGCTCGTTGTCAGGATTTTTCAGAAGCCGTTCAACATTTTCCCTCATGGCAATTTTGTTATTCCCAACCTGTATTTCTTTGATACTGGGATAGGCAATCATGATAATGGCAATAGGAAAAAAATAGAGCAATTTCTTTATATCCTCATTTTTGATGATATAATAAACCAGCCCTATACATAAAATTGCAAACAAAAAAGCGCCTAAGAAAAGAAGTACTATTTCATATAAATAAAGGTTGTCGAAAATACTTTCCATAATCTCATGATTTAATTAATCAAACAACAATAAGATGATTTTTAAGCCTTCTATAATCCGAAACCTGAAATTCACCTCCATGCTATTTTTAAATGTTCTTCCATCCACGGAAGTTTAATAATACTAATGCCCCATGGTAGCTTGTCCAACAAAATGTCTATTGTTTTAGCTTCGACGATCAATTTCCAACCGGAATCATTTTTCATTAATTTTCCGTCTCTTACTAAAAATCCTTCCTGAAGACCTTCTGGAGAGGTTGTTCCCAAGGCACCCCAGTTCTCTATTACTGCTTTTAATAAATGATTTGATTCTTCCTTTTCAGTCCTACTTAATCTTATAAGATGATATATAGGCAATTTGGCTGGCATACCGCAAAGAAATTTTGGCAACTGCATTTCGTATTCGGGCATCACATCGTTCCCTGTAGCCAAAAACTGGAGAAGCAGAACCGCTTTACTTTGGCAATGAAAATTTTTAAAGTTGTTTTCTTCTAAAAATTCTAATTTTTGAAAAAGCCGGATTAAAAAAGGATGCAGTAATACTAATCCTGCATTTGTAATAAATTGGGTTCTTTTAATTTCATCAAATTCGGCCTGAATTTGATTGGAGCCAGCTGCGGTTATCTCCAGTATATTTTCTTCTCCAATGTCTAAATGAGAAGCTTTATTTTTTTCTGAAATTCTTCCTATTGCTTCATTCATATAAGAATACATTCCAGGTTTGGTTTCAGCAATTTCTTTTAGCTGCCGAAATAGCTTGTCGGGCAATTCTTGAAGAATAGCTCGTTGCAAAACTTCGCTGTTTGATTTTTTCGCCTGAAGGATCACTTTCCTGAGAACTAATTCCCAGTTTTTTATCTCTAATTCCCTGAAATTGATTTTCAGAACTGAAAGAGATTTTGATTCCTTCTTTAAAAACTTTCGTAATTCCTCTTTAAATACAAGCAATTGATTTTGTGAAAAACCGGTGTAAAGTTCTACGATGGATTTTAGATCCTTCTCACTATGTTGAAGGATAAGTCGCTGCAAGGCGTTCTCGCTTTTCAGTAGCGTTTCCTTCAAGCGGGAAATTGCCCGATGTTCTGTGGCAAGAGTTTCCAGAACCTGGGATATCCAATTATTTTCAGGCTTTAGGGCATAAACAGGCAACACTCCTCTTTCCAGCCAAAACAGCCATAACTGAAACATATAATTGGTTGTAGATTGTCCTAATTTCGGTTTTGCAAAACCTTGTGAATTCTCATTGTTTTTTGAATTAATTTCAACTGTATGCTGTTTTAATTCTGCTTCCAGAAGTTGAAGTATTTCTCTGGTAATAGTATCATCATCTAATCCTTTCAGGTTTATTTTGCCAAGGTCAATCTCCACTTTATCCAATTGAAGCACTTGTTCTTCTCCGGCATAACGATCAAACAGATCACTTAATTCCGGAGCTAAATTCTTCCAAACCAACTCACTCAACTTTTGCTGTAAAACATAGGTATCTTCCGCAGCATTGACCTCAACCTGAATAACCTGTTTTCCTATGAGATGATTATTAGACATTTTATACTTTTAACATCTTGTTGATTTCCTTTATGGGTTTAGAATGAGCGGGGGATTTTAAAGCTTTAGAATTCCAGTTTTTAGATAATTGCTTTTCTGGGATACCTTTTTCAGAAAGAGTACTTATACTTTCTTTGAGAGTTGCCAGGTCTTCCTTCGGAATTCCTTCTTTATGCTCCTTTACCAAATTGTCCAGCAGATGAATAGTGGCATTTTGTATCAGTTCTATATACTTATCCTCATTAGGGTTCCCATATAGACTATACCTGTTAAAGAAATTCACCAGATTTGCATAAGCATTTATGGTAGGACTCTCATTTAAGAAGGAAAGCGCACGCTCATAACTTTTGGTCTCTTTAAGTTCATCGTCAGCCAATTCTTCAATATTTTCCAGATAAGCAGAATTTCTTTCTCTAACCGTCGAAAGAAAAATTTCCTCATTATCACGGATAGGTTCCTCTTGAGGAGAACAATATCCCCAGAAAATACTGCCTTCGGGTGCAGGAGGTAAACAACAGGGATTAGTATATCCTTCTTCATTATTTTCACACTTACAATCACCACCTACTCCCGGAATTGTGGGGCACACTGGTTCCGATTTCAGTTCTTTAATACAATCGGTAATGCGACAGTTCGGATATTTTCCATCGGGATCACACCAGGGAGCATCAGGATTTTGTAGCCAATCCAGCCAAACTCTGAATTTATCTTCAAAGCGACACATATCCCTTGGACTTAACCAAAGGACATTAAGTCCCACCAATGCCGGCACTTCTTTATAAAGCAGTTGCTCAAAGGCAGTCCTGGCATCGGGAGTTCTGAAGCCCTTTAACCAGGAAGGAAGAGCGAGTGTTGCCCAAAAAGAATAGGGGTCGCTGCCCGGCAGATAATGTATAACATCAGGTGAATCTTCCGCACAGGGGTCATCTTTATCCATATCAGGATACCATTCTATTGGGCAGCAATAATCAGGACAAATGGGCAGAAGACAATTATCTTCTCTTTCATTATCATTAGCAGTACCGCTGAATTCCCGGCAGTCCTCCTGATTTTTTGGTCGAAGCAGGATATGTTCCAGAATATGCATGCCCATATTATCGGTACAGTTCCTTGTAAAATCTATGGCATCCAATAAATCCTGATAATTTTCATAACGCTGCGGATGAAAACCCAGCTCTTTAGTAGTATCTACAATTTGAAAAGAATAAGGCCCAACATCACTATTCTGAATACACTCTATGGCATACTGTTTATTTTTAAAGATTTCCGCCAGATACCTAAAAGCGTCCAGCGCTGCCTCGCAACAACTATAGCAATTATTACTCATAAAGGGATACTTTGCACTACAGGGATCTTCTTTTACAATCGGATTTTCTTCACAGCCGCAGGGTTGTAACCCGTCTTCTGAAATTTCTTTATCATTATCTGGCCAGTAAAGACGGTAACAACGTTCGTCTTCGCTTATAATTACAGGGAAATAGGTGACAAAACGTAAAAGTTCATCCATCTCATCTCCAAGCCTTTCCATAAAACCCGGGACCCAGTTATCATCCTCATATTTTTCCCGCAGACATTCCTGAAGGATCAGATATAGTTCATCTTTAGGCAAAAGTGCTTTCTTGCAATCTTCTAAACATTTCCTGATCGTAAATACCAAATCACAAATCCGATCCATGCTATTTTCATTCTGATCATCAAAAATTATAGCACTGCTAACATCTAGATTTGGTATTACCTCAGGCGCCTCATCTATTAATCCCTTGAAGTTTAGATAATCTTCCCAGTTAAGATTCTGAAGTTCTTTTTCCCATTTCAAAATTGCCTGATCACGTTCGGCTTCGGAATTATAACTACAGGTATGCCTGGCCAGAAAATAAGAAGGTTCCACAACCTTGAAAGTCCATTTGTTATCTATACAAACCGGAATGAAGTTCTTCGGATCATCGCTGGCATACAGGAAACTGCGTACACCACCGGGAAGGCAATCTCCACAGGCATCTTTTCTATATGGTAAATTGTCGTCACTAACCGAAGCAAAAGCGTCGTCCCAGGCCTCTACTTCAGAAGTATAACGGCAAAAACTTTCCACCAGAACCTCTACCAGGCCAACATAATATTTACCATTTTCGCAAAGTATTCTACAGTTTTGGGAAATTCCTGCCAGAAGGTAAAAATGATTATAAGCTTTTATAGCTTCGGTATAACTGGAATAAGATTCGTTACCCAACCATATTAGACTGCCAAAATCGTCTTTCGGATAATCCCCTTCCATTTCTTCACAGCCTTCAACCTCTAATCCTTCTTCAGCAACAGTAACCTTGAAATTATAAGTTTTCTTAGCCTCTTCTTCTACTTCAAAAATTGGGAACAGGTGAGCCATACGGGTATAAAAATCAACAAAATCTTCTCCTGCCTCTATGATCTTCTTCTTTGTTTCGGAAGGTATCACTGCGAGATAAGAACTGTCATCACAGGAAATATTTTCCGGCTTTTCATAGATTTCATCGAAACTTATTTTAGCATCTATGCCATATTCATCTAAATTCTTAGATAAAAGCAGCAATTGATACCATTCTTTTTCCCAGGCCTTAATCGCTTCTTCATGAGTATCATACCCAAGAAAACTTATCAACGAAAATTCTAGTCCATTTTTATTTTGAAAACATAGTTGGTAATGATATTTATTTGGATCTTTTCCTGGACACACCACCCGCTCTTTTGGAGGACATTGATCCAAATCTATAGGAGGAATCAAATCACAAATCTTCTTTTTAATATTTTCCGCATTCTCTCTTTCAGAACATCGATAAGGATTTACCGCAAGAGGATCATTTTTTTTATAAAATTTCCATTCATATAACTGCTCACGGTTTACCCGCATTTCTTCGGAAATAAACGCTTCTTTAGGCCTGCCTTCCGGATCATAGATCCTTTTAAAATATTTCAGGATTGTCTCTGCTTCTTCAGAAGAGGCTTTATAGGAGTCATCTTGATATTGGATTGCTACCGGTTTTTCAGCAGATTCTTTATAAAATGCGAAGTCATTTTCATCCTGTGACGATTTCATTTCCAACTGTGGTAGCTGCTTGATAAACCTGGCGTATTCTTCTTTTGCTTTCTCTTCAGACGCGAATGAATTATTACTGATCAACAATGGCTTAAATTCTCCATTTTCAGAAAGGTTCCCGTATAAAAAATTAAATCTGGAAGGCGTTGTTTCAACTTCAAAACGATAAAAATGGTCACTAAAAACAGGATTACCAGTCCCGGCTTCTTCCAGAAGGGTCTCTTCAAAATGGGTCCTTGCTTTTGGATTGGAAGAAAATTCCTCTTCAGAATGCAACAGACCTTTATATTCTTCTTTCAGCGCCCAGGTATATTTATTAGGTTGTTTTTTAAGCGAAACCGGAGGCTCCTCTTTTTTAAAAAATCTTAAAGCTGCATTAAGTGCGCGTTTTCGATCAGTTTCAGATTCGTAAGTAACAGCTGGCTCTGCCAGTGAAATAACCGAATTTAAAACTATCCTAAAGCCCAGTTTTTGTCCTTCTTCTCCAAATTCTTCATAATTCATTTTTGAAGTTCCCAGTTTATAAAGCTGCTGCATGTCATCCAGGGCTTCTTTCTGATGAGAATAAAGATGGGTACTCTCAAGATCGGGAAAACTATTCCGGCCCGGGACTTTGAAACTGTAAGCATGTGCGACATTCGTGAGTTTGGGCTCAATATTTTCCTTCTTAAAGGTTTTTGTACATACTTTAATCGTTGCCTCCGGATTAAAAACTTTTGCATTACTTTCTGGAGAAACAGCCACCCTCTCATTTTCAATATTCAGTGAAATTCTAAAGCTGTTTTCATTCAGTTCTTCATAGGAATAGTTGTCAGGGTTTTGCCCCGCCTCTTTTATGATCTCCCATAAATTTTCTACTGAAGATGTTTCATGGTGAAGCTTTTCAGCTTCTAGTGTAACCACTTCATTTATTACCACCTTCCATGAAACTGCGTCCCTTTTTCTGGTAACGTAGGGGGCTAATTCTACATTTTTAATAACATCCTGCCAGGCTTCTTCTTCGGTTGGAAAGGTATTTTCGCTGGAAAGATTTTCATCAGAATCTGCAGCAGTAAATTGCCATTTCCAGTAAGGATGTTTTGTGATCTCCACTTCAAATGGCGCGGCGTCGAAATATAAATCTTTACTATCTAGAGGAAGTAACTTAAAATCTTTTTCTTCTATTCGCTTTTGCTCGTTGATATTTTCAATAAAATCATCTTTCTTTTCCCGGGCAGCTTCAACCGAATTAAGCCTCGTATTCTTGCCTTTAACAACCACCTCTCTATTATCATCTAACAACTGTTGTTCATAACGGTATTTTGAAATGATGATATTTTTTTCCGCAGCATATTCTGAAAAAAGGCTTTCTACCTTCTTCGTATTGAAATCACTTACTTTTCTTTTTAGATCCTGGTACGCTGACGGATTTCTTAAATAATCAAGTATTTTGCCTGCGGAAAATGTATAGGCTTCTTCGCTAGCATAACTTCTGGCAGCCTTTAACAAGATTTCCCCGTTTTCATCTTTTAGTTGAAGCTGGTAACAAGGAGTAACTTCGATATTACACAAATTTCGACGGTCATAATTTTTTATTCCGGAAAGTAGAGAGATTCGCTTTTCAAATCCTGAAACGTTTGAAGTCTTCCAGGAGGGTTTTAAATAGTCAAATGCTTTTCCTCGATTCCGACTTATATCTGCAAAATCGCTAAGAAAAACCGACCCATCCCGGATGGTATTTTCCTTCAGTTCCTCAGGAGCGATTTTCTGCCGATATTTTAAGAGGGTATAATCTGTAAAGCTTTCCCCGAAACGTGCCAGAAGATGATCCAGCATGCTTTGCCTTCGACGGCTATACTCCCCTCTGTTTTCTACTATTTCCTGAATGAAATCGAGATAAGAGACCGGATGATATTTTAAGCTCAAATAATGTTTATCTGGGTCCAGATTATCTGATTTATCACTTACCAGGCTATAATTAGTAGCAATAGATGCCAGAAATGCCACATTTCTACCTTCATTTGCGGCGAGACTGTATTCCTTAAATCTTTTTAGGCCTACCAGGATAATATCATTAAGCAGGTAAGGATGTAATACTAAGAAATATCCATGCTTGTCCTTGAGTACCTCCACCTCGTATTCTTCATTATTAAAACTATCTGTAAGCTGATCAATATAGGTTTCTCTTAAAGTGGCAGACGAAAAAGTGAACAATTCTAGCATTTCATCCTTAGGGCCGCAGGAATTGCTAATGTTAAGCACCGCCCGTGCATTGCTCTCCAATTCCTCTTTCGATTTTTCCCAGTTTTCATCCTTAGCTACGGGCAGGGCCATTTCCGTTACCGGAATCGTATCTTCACTTTTCTGATAGAATTTAAGCAGTTTTTCAATTCCCGGTACGTTCTCCGGAAGTTGAGCATAATATGTCTGCTTCTCCTCTGCAGTTCGATCAGCTTCAGGTTTTAATGAAAAAAGAGACCTGATATTAGATAATTGTGCGGTGTAGTTGGCCAGCAACTGGTCATAAAAAAGCAGATACCCCTTGAGTTGAAGAGCCTTTGTTTTTCTGTCGACAGAAACGTTTTCAGGCAAACCATCTTCTCCTATTCCATAAACTACTGGAAAATCATTTTGAATAGAATAATAACTGGCCAGATCTCCATAAAATTTACCTGAAGGTACTGCAGCATCCAGTTTATCTTCCGACATGCTGAATTTTTTGAAAAATGGAAGCGTGGCCTGGATTCTATTTTTTTCGATACTTAAAAGTCCGCTGGCACTATAAAGATCAATACAGGTCTTTACCATAGAAAAAATAGGAATCTGCGTTTCTTCTATTTTATTAGCTTCTATCCAATAACAGGAAGGATCATTAATATCTGTTCCACCTTTTATTTTAACAGACCTGATCTTTCGGACTCCCTCAATTTTCAAGATCACACTATAGAGATCAGAAATATAAATAGCTGAACGTCTTTCTAAAGCCTCAAATTCTTCGGTATCTACAAAACCAAAGCTATATTCAAGATAAGGACGACCGGCAAAAATTTCGTCCATATCTTTACCTTTATCCAGCAATTCCTGTAGAGTATAATATTTTACCTTTGGCTGGATAAACTCTTTTATAGCGATCAATATGGACTTATAGACCTTCGATGGTTCGAAGCCTGCTTTTATTTCAACATTTGCGCATACCCCAATTTCTAACGGTTCAAGAATGGTAACATCAATCAGGTCTTCACATAAACTCCGGTAACCAGACCATAATTCTCTTGCCTTTTCCTTTAAATCATTATCATCCTCAACCCCGGTTTCTTTCTCTATAAAAATTTTATATAAACCATTTAGTTCTATAGTATCCTCAATAAGATCTCCTTTACAATCCTGGACTCGGTTCTCTGCATTAGGTGCGCATGATAATATATTTTTCCTTTGAATTACTGACAGACTAATTTCCTGGGTAGCGGGTTCTATCCAGGCATTTCGCACCCCGGGACATTCTAGAAGTAATTTCCTATAATCCAGAATAGTAACGGGATTAACACTTAAAATCTTCAGCGGAGTTAAAAAATTATCCTCTTCCTGAAGGGAGTCTTTGGAGCTTATTAAATTCTGAAAAGGGAGGTTGGTTTTGTAGCCAAGATCCATCAGGGCATAGATAAGGACTTCCAGGATCGTAATTCCCGGGTCGTGTACATTATGATCGGTCCATATCTTACCTGAGAGCTTACCTATATGTTCAAGACCTTCTTTTTTAAGCAGGTCAAAATTGAGATAGTCCGGAAATTCCGGATCCTTCTGTTTAATGACTTTTGCGATATTTTCGTCAAAGATTCCTGCCATGACCACTAATTAATTCTTTATATCAGGAAATAATTATTTCATTCCTGTATGCTGCTTTCTCGCATTCTTCTTCATTTATAATTATGCATATCCTACCGCCCGTTAATATCGATCTCGCTGTTAGCGGTTGGATAACTCCCCGCTTCTGGTCACATTTACCCATTAATTTAGTATTCTTTATAAAATCTACATAGTCGCGTTGTTCTACAAAGCCCACCAGATCTGAAAAATTAATCTCCTGTCCAAAAGCAAGTTTTTCGGAATCACCCAGAAACCAGGGTGCCAGAAATTGAGAGATTTCCTCTTTTAATTTCTTAGCATAAAAATTACCCGATTTTCCCCGGTACAATCGCACCTCAATATTTACATCGATTGGTTCATACCTCGGATTCATCACCTTAAGGCGAGCAAATGCTGAAACCTTTTTACGAATATGATCACCTATTTTTTCTAGAAGGCTAACTGGCACCTTGGGATTCATGAGATTCCCTGGTTTTAATTTTTCTAAATCTGGAATTACCGCAATAATGACATACCCAGGTGCTATTTCCAGATCCCTGCGGTATTTTTTTGCCGATAAACCCATACTGTGGGAAATACATTTTACCTTATAGATCTCAGGAAATGCTTCCAAGATTATTTTTTCATAATCCTGAATCATTATTCCCCTGTTTTTATGCTTCAGCTGTTCACTGACCCTCACATAGAAATGACCAGATACTTCGGGTTGTCTGCCTCCAAAAGAATCATACAATTGCGAAACTTTTTTCAAATTGAAATCACTATTAACCGTCTTGGAAATACTTCCAGCAGGTAATGGATTATCCAGCCGCTGTTTATCACTTAATTCACTGAATCGTGCAGAAGTAAGTGCCGCCTGAGTATGAATACCAATAGTTTCAGCTATCGCCTTTACATTTGAAGGGGCAGACACTTTAAGCCAATAAAGATCGTCTGGCATTATGGTATGACCTTTCTTATTAATATCCTCAGGCAGAGCTATGTTTATGATGCCTGAAACGGTAAGTCCATCTGTGGCATCAGAAATAATGTCAAAATCTGGAAGCAGTGGCCTCCAGCTATTATTATTTAGATAATACCAGTTGATAGTTGCTCTATTCTGATCTGAATCGGCAGTGGCTTCAGCCAGCTGGAAAAGTAAAGAAAGATTTCCGCCTGCTGTCACCTCTTCCAGGCCAATAAATAAGGTTCCTTCATCTTCAAAATATGGAAGCAGCGTAGGATTTTCTTCAATATTTTCATGCTTTGAAGTAATTTCATAAGGATACAGATGAAGGAGCTCCATATCATCAATATTAGCAACGGCCTTATAATCTATAGAAAGTGACTTAATTAACGGTGTAAAAGGTTCGTTAGGCGTCCCTCCCACATTGTCCACATCCAGGGTATTAGCTACCCTGATAATTCTTCGCTCCATATCAACCAGAATGATCTCGAGGCCGTAGGAATCTAAATTATTATTGATATTATCATCTGAAATACCATTGGAATCTCCCGCTGGATTATCTTTTATGAAATCGTTAATTTGATCAAGATCGCCTTTAGCATGGTCTAACTGTCCTAGTATAGTTGAAAAATTACCTGAATTTCCAATTTCATCTATAAGATTTCCAATATCTGTTAAAGCCTGTGTGACCCGAGATTTTGAAGCCAGAGGGTTAGCATCGTAATTAGTGTTAATAAAATCAAGGTGGCCTTCTATAGTAATGGCAAGTGATAAAATACCTGGTATGCGGGTATCATTGAGCGAATCAACGTGACCTATCACATTATTAATTTCAGAAATAATTGAAGCCATTTTATTTTTCGCCTCATTGCTAAGCTTTTTGAGTAATTCCAGATCATTCTTAACCAATTCAATCGACTCTGGATCTAATAAATTGGCAAGCGCCATCATTTGTCTGGCAAGTACATAAGGATACCTGTCATGCTGAAAACTTATACCGGCGAGGGTGAGTCTTAAAAAACCCTTTCGGCTTTTTATGGACAATGGTTCCAGATCTTCTTCAGGCATAGATTTTGGCCTGTATTCGTAATCAGTGAAAAACTCTTCTTTTAATTTATGGGAATAAGTATCGCCCGGTCTTAAACCTATGCAGGGATTTGGATCTTCCTCTTCACCTGCATCTATTTCGGCATCTGTAAATTCTTTAGAATTTTCAAATAGAGGAAATAAGTCGTGCAATAAAAGCGTTTCATCTGCAAAATATTCTGAAGAATAATCATCGTCCCAGTGATTGTCGATCCCTCCAGCATCAACCAGATTCGGCGCAGGTGGTTCATTAACATTATACTCATCTTTTACCCAGTTTCCGTTGTTTAAAAAACTTGATAGGAAACGAAAACTCAGGTCTGTGATCGCGATATCATTGTTCTCAAAATTATCGCCTCTATAGTAGCGGTAATGATCATGTAAATTTCCGGGTTTGTCCTTCCAGGTAGTATTTATCCAGAATCTTTGCCAGTTCTTACAGAAAACTTCTTTACTACCTATGTAAAAATTAGCTCCTTTATCTACGTCCCAATTTTGCCCAACTTTAGGCCTTGGGCCAAAAGGCATTATGGGTTTATTTACGTCCTGAAGATTTTCATCATTCTGGACAATCAGGTTTTTCACCCCGCAAACGGTGACATCAATTTTAGCATCGGTCACAATTAAATCCTGCAGTAATTCATAAGGAGAAATATAAAAATCGGCGGCAGGGTCTGGTCCTTTTCTCAGGCAGCATTTTTCATCGTTAGAATCGTCATTATCACAAAGAATTTTTAAATCCCCATTCAATTCTATTTTAACAAGCGGAAAATTATCTACCAGATCCAATTTTTCCTTTAAATTTTCTTCATTATAAAAAACTACCGGAGGATCTTCCGGATCTAGGGTTATATCAAATTTGAATTGAAAATCAGCTCCACCGGCCAATGGTTTTTTCTTTATGGTGAGTGTGGAAGCAGGTTGAATCCATTCTTTTTCTCCACTAAAATAAAACCGGAATAAGGGCTGTTCAACGGTCTTAGAAGCAAAACCAATGGAATTAAGACAATTGGTGATTTTGTTTTTATCATTAGCAGTAAAAACTGGTTCACAGCTAACTTGATCTTTAGCCTCTAAGAAAATATCAAGCTTCTCCTTTTTAACCTCGAAAAGATTCTGTGTTATTAATAATTTGCTGATATACTGCTTCGCAACTAGTGATAATTTGTTTTCTTCAGCCAGGTTTTTATTGCATTCCTCAATAAAAAAATCACTTAATAGATAAATGTTTTCACTACCCGCCAGGCTGAGTTTTTGCTCAATATGATCTATAAGAGCTTCTTTCTCTATAGGACTTAGGCCATCTAATTTTTCAGATAGGTTACAGTTGAGAGTAATAGTCAAATCCCTTTTACCTTCCTCAAGCAATAAAACCGGAGATGAGAGTACAAAACCCAACCGCGCCTTTGGATTTGCTTCCGGTTGTTCTTTTCCCTCAATAATTTTTTTGCTGAATTTGTCACCCAGCGTTGACCAGTTTAGAGCATCCTTAATTTTTTCTCCTTTCCCATCTAATGAATTTGCCACAGGAGCAATGTATACCCCTTCAATAAACTTGTCGTTATCATTGTTCTTAACCGGGTAGAGTGAAAGACTTCGAAGTTGGCTGATTTTAGCCTTATCAAGAATAAGTTCCTGATCCAGGCCAAACTGAATGTCTTGCTTGTTAACATCTTTTCCATCTCTTAGCAGCAGATCCTTCGGCAGCAAATAACCATTCTCAAGATGTTTCGCTATTTCAAAAATTATATGAGCTTTATCTGCCACTGCATCCTTTGCAGTTAACTGCAGCACATTTTTATAAAAGAAATCCAGGTGTTTTTTACCCAGTTCGTTTATATTCCCCTGGAGATGCTTAAAAATTTCCAGGAACGTAAATAATAAAGCTAAATGAGGTTCATGCTTTTCTTGTAAGGAAGCTTTTAAAGGATGAAGGCTTTCCTGAATATACACTGGCGCAGCCTCTATAATCTCCCCAAGTCCCGAAACGAATTGCTCAAAAATTTCAAACGCTATTTCTCCGGCAAGAAGATATCCTGCCGTTTTTCCTTTTTTCACCTGCTGAATACAGGGGTTTAAAGCGTAAATTTCTGAAACACTAAGGGCCCAGGGCTCTTTTAGAAAAGGGTCAAAATTTTTCCTGGTAATACATAAAAATGTAGTGGCAGCATTATATAAACTTATAAAACGCCGTAAGGGTTCCTGAAATGATGATTTAATAATACTTAAGATGGAAGTAATAAAGCTATTTCCAGATTTGATCACCTCAGAATAAAGGGTAGCTGTAGGAAGAATAATTTCATTATAAATGAAGTTCAAAAGTGCCTCCAGAGTTAATTTTGAAGGATTTTCTTTCAGGGCCTGAAGCAATACCGAAAATCTACTCTCCAGATCTTCGGTGGAAATTTTGCTGAAATTTGCTAGCTGAAATGGCAGACTGTTTTTAAAGAAATCAGTCCAGTTATCTGCTTGCTGATATTCCTTATTCTCAGGGTCTTCCTGAACTTCATCATAATTAATGAGACTGGCATACTTAGAAATTAAATATAAACGGTCTCCCAGGCTTTTATCATCAACAGGAGCATAGCCGGGCGAAAGAGCTTCAGGATTCCGATTTCCCTGACTGCTACCGCTACGATTCTTTAGTGGATGCGCTATGTTCGTTGGTTTGATCATCTTCCTTATCTATTTTGACGGTCTGCTTCCCTCAGATAAAAATCATATACATAGTTAAAGCGAGTATTTGAACTTTCTATCTGGTAAGTAACATCGATCTTCACCAGGCCTTCAAACAATTCAAAAGAGTCGGCCTCTGTTACCTCTACCCTCTCTAACCGGATCCTGGGTTCATAATATAAAATGGCCCGTTCCACGAGATCTTTGATAAACCCCAGAAAAGAATTATCTATACTTTCAAATTGATAATCTTTTAGGTTGCAACCATATTCAGGCTGCATTACCCGTTCACCAAGACTTGTGGAAAGCAGTATTTCGAGACTTTCTGCAATATCATTTTCGGCACTGACCAGCCTTACTGTTTTACTGATTTTATCAAAAGCTGGTGGAAAAGACCAACCGGTTCCTAAATATGCTTTATCACGTTCCATTTCTGTTAAAGTTTTAAAGATCAAAGCTTAGCCCCCGATCATTACCATTGGGAATCCCTGTACTATTACTCCCCCATGAGCTGTAAGATCTCCCATTCTTGCTGCTGGTCTGCCTCCAATAAATACAGTAGAAGAACCTTTCACGATGCTATCGGGAGGTCCGGCACAAACACATATGTCACCTGTAACAGCGGCCGGCATCCCTCCAATAAGTACCGTAGGTATTCCTGGGCCGGTAATGGGACCACCTACGTGTGGTGAAGGCCCGTTGAACAATGGGCAGGTGTGCATATCGGTCAGTCTTGCTGCTGCTGGCATAATATTCTAGTTTATGTTCACAATAGATCCTTTAATTTCTGTAATTCCATCTGAAGATAATTTGGCCGTGGCCCCTTTTACTTCCATAGCAGATTGCGCAGAGATTCCCATTTGAGCCGCGGCTAGCGTCATAGCTGTCCCTGCTTTTATATCAATAGTACCAGATGCCTCAATTTTAATATTTGTAGCACTTTTCATTTCTATTCCTGAAGTATCCATTTTCGTACTATTCCCATTTTGATCTTCAATGTTAATAGAGGTACTGTCTTCATCGAGCTTAATACTGTTACCAGCCGGAGTATCTATAGTAATTGTTTTGGTATCATCATTAAAATGAACCCTCATTCCCGAACGTGTTACAAATGCCTTTTCATTATTTTCATCCTCTGCACTAATTGGAGCAGGCTTCGCGCTGCTGTTCAACATTCCCAACATTACGGCATCCCTGGGATCATCATTTAAAAATCCTACGATCACCTCATCATCAATTTCGGGAAGGAAGAATGATCCGCGATTTTGCCCAGCATCCAGGGTGGCAATCCTGGCCCAAATTCCAGGCGCTGAATTATCAATTACGGGTAGGCGTACTAAAATGCGGTTTTCCCCTTCGGGATCATTTTCTAATTGCACTACTTTTCCAATTTGCAAACCTTTAATTACCGGAAGAAGTCCTCCAGCACCTAATTCATTTATATCTTTATATTCCCTTGCAAAACATTCCGCATTTAATCCAAATTGTGCCTGAGTATACCAGGAACCGTTATAAACATCCTGCCTTACCGCCGAAACATATGCTTTCCCGGTAAACCGGGCTCCTATTCCCTGCAGATCGATCATCTGCCCGGGTTTTAATTCTCCGAAACCTGTAAATTTTGCTCTTCCTTTTATTTTTGAAAGCCTGCTTCTTTGAAGAATAGATTTGGTCCATTCCTGGAGTTCTTCTCCAATAGCCTGTCCTGTATGCCTTAACTCATATTTTTCCGGACCAATAGCCGCGGAAAGTTCAGCTCCAGAAATATTTCCAGGTTCACTTATATCGGTACTATCGGTAACACTTTCAAACATGCTCTGTCCGGAATAATCCCAGGATTTGGCTTCCACCGAAGCCCATTGGCTACTGGCATCCATTTCGGCTTCAAAATCTATCAATGTAGAACCAAATAGGACCGCAAGGGCAGGCTCTACATTTGTTGCCGGTGCCTTAACATCAACTTTTCCATCATTTACCACTACCAGTTTTCCACTGTTTTCTGCCCGCATCATTAAAAAATCCCAATCGGTGCAATGACTCTGAACCATCTCATCATGATTATGCGCAGTAGCTTCTACATCTGAGGTTAAACCGTGATATTTATTAATTAATTCTTCAATTACTTCACTGTCTTTTATATTCTCAAAATACCTACTGTGGCGGCCCACTGTCATTCGTACTGCCTCGTCCTTACTATCTAGAATAAGTTCTGTCTCGCCGCTTTCTTTTGCACGTATGCTATGCTTTACAATAATTCCTTTGAACAATTGTGTGTTCTCGCTGTCCCTTCCAATTTTGATATTGATCTTCTTCCCGGGAATGAAATTTTCCTTTTCGCTAATACTGAAAGTCTCTTCGGAAGTATCTCCATCTTTAAAGATTATTTTAGCGGTTGGAATTTTGTTTACTTCTTTCACAATGGAGATGGACATTACCTGATAGCCCGGATCTATTACCTGCCCATCTATAACAATGTCGAAAGTGGCTACGTTATAAGTAGCTTCTACTGGAATTTCTCTTTCCTTCATACCTCACTTGTTTTATCTACCGGCGGAAAAACCAGTTCAGTTCCAGGTTTTATTTGCCGGAAACTGCTCAAAGCATTCGCTTTGGCAACCTGTAGCACATAATTGGAATCTTTGTAAATTTTATAAGCCATTAAATCCAATCGATCTCCGGCTTTAACCAGTCTCACATGGGTGAGATCGGGCGATTTTTTCCGTTCTCTTGCCACACGTTCTTTCTGGGCAACATAATTGAGAAAAGTAGTACTGGCTTTTACCCTGAGCGGATCACCATTTGGTTTAAAAAGAGTATAGTTGAGATCAAGATTTGACAGGATACACGGAAACACAAACTTTCCCCATTGTACCTGAAGAAAATGAGGTCGATGAATTTCTCCTTCCATATTATATACCGTCTTCATCAAGATGTCTATCTGTGCCTTTACTGAAGGATCGTCTCCGTTGTATTTATAGCCTTCAATAATCTGGGTACCGTCAAAGACAAAATCGAGTTTTAATTCTTCGGGCTTTGTTCCCTTATAATCGGGATTGGTGCCCTGGTTCCCCTGACCCTGCTGCTGGTTGAGTTCAACCTTAAAATTCTGGGTGAAACTTTCGGGATTTACGGGCAGGGATATGGGATTGGGATTAAGCTTCGATTTTTGCTTGAATTCCTCATCGTCATAAGCATGTATTAAGACTTTTATCAATTTGCCGGAATCTTCCATTATCGCTCAGATTTTTGTTCCATTATTCGAAATACCCTTTCCAAAACCTCATTAATGATCGCTTCGGAATTCCCTGCAGCGGCATTGCCTCCAGATTGAATATTTTTATTGTCAACCGAAGCCTTTATAACTAGTTCCCTGATTTCTATAGGCATAATAATTCAGATTTAATTTTAAGCTACTGCAACGAGCTTGAAATAATTGTAATTCAGTTCAAGGGTTTCTATAAGTACTTCACCACGTTCAGCATTAAGTTCCGTAACTTTCCAGCTTAGCGGCCAAACATGGGAAAGTTCCCACTGCATGAGCACATCATGTTTTTCATTGAGTAACTCAACATTTACTTTGGTCACAGGCACAACTACCAAATTCTGAAATGCCTGCTGGAACCATTTGGTAAGACCGGAATCTTCCGGCGACAAAATGCCACGTTTTAAGGTAAGAGTGGTGTATTTACTCCTGGTAACCACGCCATGCTCAAACCTGTTCTCTCCACCCTCCTTTATATTCTCTTTTTCTAACTGTACATCCAGCCCGGTTACCGATTGGAACCTGATATCCGCTTCTTTTTCCTCGGGAAGGTTCAGGAATTTTACCCTAAAATGAAAACCTACTATTTGATAGTCGGAGGCCATATGCTAATAGTTTTTATTTTGCTTCCAAGATGGTTAAACCTTCGTGCACCAGTTCCATGGTTTCAATAGCAACTTCATTGGCATCTGCCTTAAGATCTGTAGACTGAACTTTACTTGGCCAGGCATTTTCAAGTACCCAGGTAATTATAGGCTCATGATTTTCATCTAAAAGTTTAATTGAAACTGCACGCCTGTATTTTGAACCTGTATCATTCCCTTCCTGGAAATAATAGGTTTTCTGCCATTCTTTAAACAAATCGAAATCGCCCTGAAAAGTCCCTCTTTTCAGCGTTATATTGCTGAATTTGGTAAGACCCGGCTGTTTGGTTTTATTATACTTTTTACTATTACCTTCCCTGTATTCAATAACTTCTGTTTCAAAATCAAGTCCACTTACTTCGGTAAACCCAATCCTGAAATCGGTTCCCCATTCCACCCTAAAATGAAACTTGGGTACTGGATAATCTCCTATTGCTGCCATGTTATTATTTTTAAGATTCGATTTTTATTTATTTCCCGCTCTCTGCAGCTTCTGCCGCCCTTATTGCTTCGGTAAGACTGGTTTTATGAGAAAGCTTCTTATCGCTTTTCTTCTTGTATTCCATCCATTTTTGTTTTAAAGATTTTGTCTTTTCGATAGCCGCATCATAAGCGTCTTCCAGTTCTACATAATAGGTATTCTCTTCTCCTATTCTGAATTTAGGTTTTGGCTTAACTTTGTTTGGATTACAGGGAAATTCAGAAGATTCGATAGTTTCATCGTCCCGGTGATCTCCAGAGCTACATTGTTCTTCTTCCGGAAGTCCTTCTTCAAAATCTTCAATTATTGCTAATATCTTTTTCTTCAATCCGCTGTCTTCATCACAGAAAAAATGGTCCAGTTGTACCGCATACTTAAGTGTTTCCAATAATTTCTTCAATAGTGCGTTTTGTAATTCACATACCAGAATGATCTTTGCTTCATAAGCTTCGATACATTTTATAACATCAGCCTTATCTTCATCACTTGCATTAGAACATTCTACTTCTTTTTTAAAGGCAGTAATCCTATCCTTTAGTCCTGGCTGATTTTCCTCATAAGTGAAGAAAGAGTCAAAAATCCGCTTGATAAGGCAGGTTATCTTTTCCAGTGCTTCCACTGTACACTGTGAATTTTCACAAAGAATACTTATCTGATCTATAAAAAACTGTAAAGTAGTCACCACATCCCCGGCTTTTAAATCGGTACTTTCTACCAGATCAAGCCATTTTTTTAATTTCGCTTCCCAGTTAAAGGAATTGATATAGGCATCGTGATAGCTATTAGTCTCGGCGACCATTTCATTATACTGGTTACAAACCTGTACCAGTTCAATTTTCCACTTATCCAGACAATCCTTGGATTGATTATCATCGCCTGTTCCGTTTTCGCAACAGGCCCTATTGATCATAAATGTTGTCATAATTATCTTTTTAAATTAAAGAGGCCTGTTAATTCTGATCAGCCGTTTGCCTTCTACTTCCCCGATCGGGATATCTTTTCGCTTCCCTGTCATCTTCAAAACAGTTTTTGATCTCTTTACACAAATCGAGGCATTCCCCGTCACACTCACTTTCACAAATAAAACGGATTAAATAGTCCATTGCCGCAGCAGTATTGTTTTGAACCTGTTGATCACACATAACCTGTGCTAGTTCTTCTACTACGATATTCAGATCGGTTCGAAGCGTGGTTACTTCTTCTGCAGTTGATTTAATGTTAGCATCTATACACTCTTTGAAGATTTTTATCTTATCTATAAAAGCAGTTACAAATGGCTTGAGTCCCTCTGTATTGGTAAAAGTTTGGATCCCGGCAAGGGTGACAATGGAATCAAAAGCATTCTGGCCTTTTTCGTCCAGCTTTTTGGTTTTCTCCATAATTTCCTTCAGAGATTCTTCAATCTTGTTCTTACCATCTCCTTTGTAGGATTTTCCTTTTTTTGGGAAGAGTTTGTTTTTCACACAATTAGACATCGCACAGGCTTCATTATGTGCTTCTTCTATTTTAATCCGTAACTCGTTTATCTGGGCTGAAGATTCCTTGATCAGTTTTTCTATGTCACTATCCTTTTTTATATAATCGTCTACATTCTTTTGAACGATGTTAGCCTTTTTGTAATTACCCAGGGTAATACATGTATAGATATCATTATAGAACTGATTTGATTGCTTTGCTTTATCCAGGCAGCAAATCTTATAAGCTCGTACTGTTTCTTTGGCTTTTTGTTGTGTACCAGAGGCAGTGGCCGAACTCGATGCGTTCTCTTTCTCGTTTCTTATAACCTGAAGACTTTCACAAATAACCGTCTCAGGACTTTGCGCTGCCTTATTATCATTGGTTTTTATATTTGCCATTTTCTTATTTTTTAATTATCGCCTCCAATTTATTCAGCCAACATTTTATGACTGAATTTCAAGATGATGAATTCGGCAGGCCTTACTACAGCCATTCCTATTTCAACGATCATTCTTCCTTCCCAGATATCTACTTCATCCATAGTCTCATTCAGGCCGATTTTAACATAAAAGGCTTGCTCTGGAGTAGTTCCCATTAGGGCTCCCGCCCTCCATTGCTGAATCAGAAAATTATCTATCATGGCCTTTACCCGTGTCCAGGTATTGCGGTCGTTAGGCTCAAAAACGAATTGAATAGTTGCCTTTTTTACCGATTCTTCTACCATATTAAAAAAACGCCTAACCGGCACATATCGCCATTCGTTACTGTTCCCGGCAAGAGTCCTCGCTCCCCAAATGAGAGAATTGCCCCTGCCTACAAAAGACCGGATCACATTAACAGATTTCCCGGCATTCACATCTACATTGAGATTTTCCTGCTGCTCATCAGTAATTTTTATAACCGGCCTTATTACATAATCTAAATTCACATTGGCCGGAGCTTTCCAGACTCCTCGTGATTCATCAACCCGGGCATAAACTCCCAGAACTCCTGGAGTTGGTGGCATTTCCAGGGGAAAGTTCCGGATGGCCTGTTGAGCATGAAAGTAAAGTGCATTATTTAATGACTTTAAATTGGAGAGTGTCCCGCTAAGAGAACCATCGCCTCCCTGATGATCTATGGTAACATTGGCATCTCCACTTCCTTCTCCTCCGTAGTAGTAATCCAGAATGGTTTCCAGGTTCGGGAAATAAGTGGCTCCATATTTTATGATGGACTCTTCAGGAGATGTTTTATCCCTCATTAATTCAATGTTACTGAGAAAATCGGTTTCACCAGGTTCCTCCCAGATATCCATCACGGCAAAACGATCTTTTAGTTTTACACACATATTCATTGTAGCCCCAAAGAGATTATAAAAATCATCTGCGTTATCCATTCCCTGGGAATCTGGATAGGCATATAAAGTGATTTCATCAACTTTTTCAGTAGAATCTAATCCTTCTTCGAGGTCACTGAAAACGAGTTGAGGATTTGTGTAATCTCCTACCGAAACTATCCAGCAGGGACCACCACCATTTGCAAAATACATTTGGAGGGCATAATGCATATTGAAGTTGGACCTGTCCAGAATCCTGGCAAGAACTGAAGTTGGGTTATTTGCATCCCCTGTTATATTGACCACTAAACCAGTCTCACTAAAAGGCATACCGAAAAAACGTTCATACTCCAGTAAAGAGGTTATACGTTTTGGCTCTTTTAATAAAGTGTTTCCTCTGTCATCGATGGCTTTCTCGGTATAACCAATAAAAGCCGGAATGGCGGTTTCCACCTGAGCTATTGATGGTGGGAGTTTAGGAATTTCCTTGATGTAAACCCCCGGTGTTTTGTATTCCATAATTTTCTTTTTAAATGAGCGAGTTATCCTAAATCTTTAATAGTCCGTTAGACTGATTAATGTGTATATCCGAATAGATTTTTTCATTCTCTACCCGTATGCCGGCTACTTTTGGGGTTGGCAAGAGTAAGTTCGTACCATTCTTGAATGGCAACAGTGTTTCTGTTAATGCTTTAGGTTTCTTAGCTACAAGAATATTTGAAGCGGCCACCTCTAAATGATTACTGGTTGCTGCAATTTCGGAGGGTGTGAAGTCGGTGTTTTTTTTATACCTCCAGTAAGATCTTCTATTTTTTAGCCTGATTTCGAATATTGGATGAGATACTTTCTGACCTCCTGCCTCTATTTTTGTTTTTAAAAATCCTTGCGTATCCAAAAGGCTGTAAGGTGAATTTACCTCTTCGAAACCAAGCTCCACAACACCAAAATTCTGGTAATCATAAAGATCATTATCCAAAAGAATGGAATAGACGATTTCTGTGGCCCCGTTAATCTTCAGATTTAGATAATAAATTCCGGAGGGGATATTTGGAGAATCCTTGTCATTCTCATCAATCTTTGAAAAATTCAGTGAGATATCTTTAAATGGCTCAGCACTATTCTTAACAATCTTCTTGATCTTATTATTCCCTGTATCTTCAAGGCTTACCTCTAGCTGTGTTACCAGTTGATAATCTTTAAATTTAATTTTAAAATTATGTGGTAAGAGTACCTTGTCTGCCCTGGTTACAAACCTCCTGTCGTCTATGTCTTCCCAGTGTGCCGGATCATTCCCGTCAGTTCTTTGATTTGCCTCCCGAATAGTTCCCCCGAAATCGAGAATTGTTCCCATTTCATAAGTTTCACCGGCTTGATGGGCAGGAGCAGTTTTGGTGAGCGGCATGGAAGTATAGGCCGGTACTGTATTCTCATTCAATAATGTCGCCTTTTTATTGGTGAAATAATTAATTGAAGGAAGGGATTTTTCAAGTTCCAAATTGGTGAAACTTTTAAAAAAAGGAAGTTTTGTGGTTAGGGAAAAAGAGAGATCAAGCTTTTTCGAAATATCATGAACTGGTTTAAAACGCAACTCTCCAGCTTCAATAACTTCGTCTACCTCAACTCCTAGGATAAATCCCGAAGAGGTTTCGGCAAAAAGAATTTTGTTGTCTCGCAGTTTATTTGCGGTAATAGGAGATATTTTAAATATTGAACCAGCTGAATATAAACCGCGATTAATCCTTTGGGTAAGTAATTCTTCCTTCTCCTTTTTGTTCCTTTGAAAAAAGGAAATCCCATCGCCCATTGTAAGAAAATAGTCGTGTAGTATTTGAACCTCTACCAATCTTTTAAACACTATTTTACCCATTTTTATCTTAATTGGTTATTTCCTCGTTGGTATGAATTTCTTCAATTGGTGGAGCGATTATTGAAGTATTTTCATGTATTCTTACAACCCGTACTTTATACATAGCGAAAGGCACCTGTTTTCCACCCAATGAACCCCATAAATGGTTAATTTGCTCAAAGGTTAAAGTGTATAATTCTACATTTAGACGCAGTTCATCTTTTATTTCCTGACTGATATTTATATCACTGGAGATGCTGGTGAATGGAGAATTCTTTACCGTAAAATTGCGCTTCGCCTGAAAAAACTGAATCACCAGAGACAACCGGTGGAGGGCAAATTCATAAGCATCCTGAAGATCTTTACCGAGAGTAGAAGAAACCAGTATATACAAGTTTAGAAATACGGCCGGCTCGGTATAATTTAAACTACTCCCTATTTTTGTAATATTTGATATATTTTTTAGAGAACTTTCTTCTTCCGTATTTACAAGGCTTATGACCAGCTTATTGCTAAGGTCCTGAGCTTCACTATCCATTGCTCCTATATTGTGTAAAATTATGTCGTCAGCGACTATAGGATCTGCAGGTCCTTTATTTTGAACAATATAATTGCTCAATTCATCTCTTAACAATTTAAGTGCAATTCCTAGCATTCTAAATTTAAATTAAAAAATTACGGGAAAGTATATGGAAATACGCGACTGATTATCAAATTATAAGATCAGAAATAAATCAATCAGAGTCAATCACTATTTCTAGTGATTTTCTAAAAGAACTTCATATGAAGGTCTAAAGACGGTAAAGTTGAGAGGCACTCTTTATAAGTTGAGCAGAATTCTGAACTCTAAATTTTTGCAAAAGATGCTTGCGATGGGAAATAACTGTATTATAGCTAATAAATAATTTATTACCGATTTCTTTTGAAGATAAACCATCGGCAATTAAATAGAGCACATCCATTTCTCTGGCCGAAATATTTAGTCTATGTAAAATTCTGGAAGCCTTATTCGTAAATTTAGTGGCAAAACAATTTTTTATTTTTTCCTCACCAGAATAGTCACAGATATAATTGAGAGCAATAATATTTTTTTCAAAAATTCTTAACTCTAGTTCATGTTTGATAAAGCACCAAAAACCTTTATTCGAGCCTATATGATATTTAAGAAAAATAGCAGATTCATTTATAGTTCGAGAATTATATAAGAAACCATAAATGCGGCTTTTTATCTCTTTTACCTCCCGGGCGTCTATTTTACTAAACCAGTAGTTCCAATCTTTGGTAATAAAATCTTTAGGCCTATAGCCCAAAATTTTATTTATGGAAGGGCTGCAACCCAGGAACTTTTTTTCCTTAACATCAAATATAATAACAATCATATTATCCGAATTTTCACAAACAGAAAGCATATGCTCCCTAACCTGTTCCCAGCAGGGATCATAAATACGGTCGTTCTGCATGGCCTGTTCAGGTGATATACGATAATACATTGACATACAGCTTAATACAATTGTTCAGAATAGTTAAATTTAATATAATTTCAACCATTATGCAATTGATGACATTACTTTCAGAGCGATTTATGTCTAAAGCTTTTGATCATGAACAAAAAAATTGAAAAGTCTCTAAGTAGTAAATTAAATTCGGATGGTAAGGTTAAAAAATAAAGTTGAAGAACATAATAATAGCAAAAACTTTATTAAACCTTCGGAAGGATAGAATAATAAAAAAATATGACATGAAAATAAAGCCTCCACTTTCCGCCTATTCGAAAGGTTAAAAAGTTAAATTTGTTAAAGCGGGACAAATTCGGTGACCAATATTTTTATACCATCTGAAAGTCCCTAAAAATACTGGAAAGTATAAAAAATGGTCGTTCCCTCCGACAATCTAAATGGATTTACCGATACCATCAGGAATGTATTCCTTGAGTCCAAAACGCAATTCTGTGTGGTTCATCAAATACTCAACGCCTGCAGGTATGTGGTGGAAGAACAAGTACACCAAGGATAAATTGTCTTTTCCAACAGCTGAGGCAATGATGAAATTTATATATTTGGCTACAAGAGAAGCAAATTAGAAAACGGTCAATGCCTATCAGGAACTGGGGCATTATTTTAAATCATTTTCTTACGATCTATGAAAAAAGGGTCAGACTTTAAAAAAGTCCAACCCCTGTAGTTTAAACTTTACATACTTTGCGGGATAGTGTCCTCTAAAATGACAATTTTCACCCTAAATAATCGAGACAACAAATCGACCTGTCCACAGACAGAATCAAATCAACCACAGGTAAAGTTATTCCAGCATCCTCTTGACCTGAGGCTTAAGATCTGTTAAGTCTGCTATTTGTACAGGTCTCCCGCTCTCTATGCTTTTTCTGGCAGCAACCCCTACGAGGACAGACATAGCTCCATCACGTAATCCCGCAGCTCTATCATAAGGATCCTTCTGTTCGGGGTGTTCAAAAACCTGCTCATGTAGGCGTTTATCTCCTCCCCCGTGACCACTTCTTTCCATAGGTACCTCAACAGTTTCAAAATCCTCCCATAGCTTATGTGTAATTACCGGTTCCAGGGATAATTCATCCTTTTCCTGAGACATTTCTGCAGCATGTAACTCTTCCTGGCTCATTTTTACGTCCTGGGTATAGGGAATATCAAGTGAGGCTTCAATTCTTCCTTTTGTTCCATTAAAAGCAATACGCCAACCTTCAAACGGAGAGTATGTAGTAAGGGAATAATTCACCACAACATTGTTCATATATTTGATCTGAGCCGACATTTTATCGTAAATGTTAATCTCTTTTGCCCACACGCAGTTGTCACGGATGTAGCCATCATGCTCTTCATTTTCGACGTATAGATTCATCAAATGAGTATCCTTTGTTATATCCCAATAAAAATCACAGTTCGATTTATGGGGACAGACTCTGCAAAAATCTCCACGAAATGGATTATTATGCCCATAGAACTCAAGGTCCCCATAAGCAAAGACCTCCTTAGGGTCAGAATCCAGCCACCAATTGAGAAGGTCAAAATGATGAGTTGATTTGTGCACCAATAAAGTTCCACCCTTTTCCCTCAACCCATGCCATCTCCTGAAATAAGAAGCTCCGTGATAGGTATTTAAATACCAATGAAAATCTACTGATGTAACTTTTCCAATTGCCCCTTCAGAAATTAATTCTTTTACTTTAGTATTATAGGGACTCCAGCGATAATTAAAACCTACTATTAATTTTTTATCATATTGACTTTCGGCATCAATTATTTCCTGACACTTCTGTTCATCTGTTGTTAAAGGTTTTTCGGAGAGCACATCGCATCCCATTTCAAGTCCTTTTACTATAAACTCGTGATGTGTGGAATCTACAGTTGTTACGATCACAAGATCAGGCTCAGATTCGGTAACCATCTCAGTAAAATTTGTAAATGTGGGACAGTTAACCTGCATATATTTACGAGCATATTCAAGTCTTC
Organism: Autumnicola psychrophila; assembly: GCF_031846645.1. Taxonomy (NCBI): domain Bacteria; kingdom Pseudomonadati; phylum Bacteroidota; class Flavobacteriia; order Flavobacteriales; family Flavobacteriaceae; genus Autumnicola; species Autumnicola psychrophila. The sequence continues at coordinate 51,631 of NZ_JAVRHN010000008.1, read as the reverse complement.
CCGGGTTTATATCGCAGAGACCTACAAATTCCAGATCATCTGGATACTTCTCAACCAGTTCCTTTCCCCAATAACTGGTTCCACGAATACCCGTACCCACTAAAGCAACTTTCAACTTTCTTCCTCCAAGGCCGAACCCCCAGGATGGTAAAGGCAGAAAACTTCCTGCAGCTAAAATACTAATCGATTTGAGAAAAGCTCTTCTTGAATCTTCCATAAAAATTTAGGTATTAAAAACATATTATTATATTATTCAAATTCTAATTTTATCTTAAATAGATCATCCTGTACTTACCTGTAGAAGGTAAAAATCATCCTAACTACAGGAAGCTAATCAATTGTCCTTTTTCATTATTATTCTTTGCAGAAAAATTTCTACTGGTTATCCCTCATAAATTCTTCGGCTTTTTCTACCATCTCTTTATTTCCGCAAAAGAAAGGAACTCTTTCATGAAGTTCCGTAGGTTTTAGCTCAAGTATTCTGGTAAACCCATCGGTACACTTTCCTCCTGCCTGTTCAGTTAAAAAAGCCATAGGATTGCACTCATATAAAAGGCGTAATTTACCTTTAGGTGATGTTGTTCCTGTAGGATATAAATATATTCCTCCCAACAACATGTTTCGATGAAAGTCTGCAACTAAGGAGCCGGTATACCTGGAAGTATATGGTCTCCCATCTTTTTCATCTATTTCCTGCACCCATTTTATATATTTCTTTACACCTGTTGGAAAGTGCACATAATTGCCTTCATTAACTGAATATATCTTTCCATGATCCGGAAATTTGATCTCGGGATGAGATAAGAAAAAAGACCCTATTCCGGGATCAAAGGTAAAACCGTTTACTCCATTGCCCGTGGTGTAAACTAAAATAGTAGAGGTACCGTAAATGATATAACCCGCTGCAACCTGATTTTCACCGGGCTGCAAAAAATCTTCCTTATTTACCGGCTCTCCAGGTTTTGAAATCCTCCTGTAAATGCTGAATATAGTACCTACGGTAATATCGACATCAATATTAGAGGAGCCATCCAGAGGATCCATTAGAACAATGTATTTTGCATCTTTATGCATATCCTCGTCAAAAACCAGATAATCCTCCAGTTCTTCTGATGCTATTCCACAAATTTCTCCCCGGTTCCTTAGCGTCCCAATAAAAACGTCATTTGCCATTACGTCTAATTTAGCCTGGTCCTCCCCCTGCACGTTTTCGTTTCCGGCCTTCCCTAGTATTTCTGAAAGCCCGGCTTTATTGATAGCCTGATTCACTACTTTTCCCGCAAGACGTATCGAACTTAGTAGCGCACTTAATTCCCCTTTTGCGTAAGGAAAATCTTTTTGATTCTCTATTATAAATTCCCCAAGAGTAATATGTCTTTCCATCTTTTTAAATTATTAGTTAAAATCGTCAGTTCAGAGAATCCCTTCTCCATCCCTTTACGAGTTAAAAATATCGTAGGAATAATAACTTTATTTGCAATTACACTTTTAACCTCTTCTCTCAGCACTCCGTGTATATAAGTGGACTACTTTATTTCATATATTCTCAGTCTGATGTGCTAATTTTCCAAAGTATTTATAATTCCAAATTCAACTCCGCGTAGTTCTGCCAGTCCCCGTAACCTTCCCACTGCCGAATAACCGGGGTAATATTGCTTTTCCTGGTCTTCCAGCATTTCATGTCCATGATCTGGCCGCATTGGAATTGGCTCCTTATCGTTTTTCCCCTGAAGTTCATAAAAGGTTCTCACCAGTTTATACATCTCTGCACTGCCTTCCAAATGATTAGCTTCATAAAATCTTGAATTTTCTTCCAGCTGAACAGATCTTAAATGGACAAAATGAATACGTTCAATATAAGTTTTAATAATCTGCGGTAAATTATTCTTTGCTGAAGCACCCAAACTTCCACTACAAAAGGTGAGTCCGTTTGCTTTCTGCGGAACCTTGTTAAAAAGATAATGCAAATCTGAAGCAGTGCTCACCACCCTTGGCAGACCAAGCACCGGCCATGGCGGATCATCAGGATGAATAGCCATAACCACCCCGGCTTCTTCGGCTACGGGAATTACTTCTTTTAAAAATTCCACCAGATGTTCCCTTAACTGTTCTGCCGAAATTCCTTTATAATCCTTGAGACCATTCCTCAATTTCTCAAGTGTAAAACCTTCTTTATCGCCAGGTAGCGCCATTAGTAGACTTTTCTTTAGAACGTCAAGTTCTTCCTGCTTCATTTCAGCATGTTTTGCTTTGGCTTTCTCTACCAGCTGTGCTTCGTAATCTGTCTCTGCATTTTCACGATTTAGAATAAACAAATCAAAAATAATAAGGTCTTCCAGATTATGAAGAAGCGCAGTACTACCATCTTCCAGTTGATATTTTACGTTGGTTCGCAACCAGTCCAATACGGGCATAAAATTGTAACATACACGGGTAATACCGCACTTGCCCAGGTTCCTGAGACTTTGCTTATAATTTTCAATATACTTTTCCCTATCGGTTCTTGCCTGTTTAATATGTTCGTGCACGGGAAGGCTCTCCACCACATTCCAATGCAGTTGGAATGGATTCTCATTATTGCTGTCTTCCAGCAGCTTCTTCCGCTTTTCAATCTCCTCCACACTCCACACCTCTCCCACCGGGATATGATGTAAAGCGGTAACCACTCCATTGGCACCAGCCTGCTTTATGGTTTTTAAATCTACAGGATCCTGCGGACCGTACCACCTCCAGCTTTGTTCAAATATTTTTTTCATGAATTCTAAATTTAGAATAATAAGTTAGTAACTAATCTCTTACCAGCCCTCATACTGAAAATTTCTGTATCAAGGTTTTTCTAAGCTATAATCAAAAACAATGTTTTTATATAATCTTCTCTCATCGGGGCAAATACATCTATTATAACCCCTGCTTCCAAACACTCTGCCCATGTCTTAAATTTGGTTGTACAAAGAATGTGTCTCCTGCTTCTAAAATTTCAGACTTACCGTCTATGGTTTTTAAATTTTCCGGAGGCAACATAGGAAGACTGAGAAAATGATCATGTACGTACCCAATCGTGCCTTTATCAAACTTAACTTTAACCATCATCATTTGAGTATTATAACCTGTAACCTGGCGAGTAATGCCTTCTCCCGTTTCAATCTGACTCTTTTTCCTTTAGAAATGTTTTTCCCTGTATCATTTATAATTTTTTGATAAATATCTTAATGTTCCCGGCATCCGAAGTTGCACAGCATCTATTTGTATCTATGTAACTTCACAGATCCTATATCGAATATCAAATTAAGGTAACGCTACTCGCTAGAAGTACTCCTTAGTATTTCCTTTCCCATTCAGGATAATCTTCTTTCAGCAATTTTTCAGCATAATTATCTATATAATTGTATCCAACCCTTCGTTCATGCTCAATTTCTGCAAGATATTGTTTAATGATTCCGTCGCGACCAACAAAGATTGGTTTTCCAGTCGTAATATCGTTAAAACGTCCCCATAGCGGACCTCCGTCCGAATCTTGAACCACAATCCGATCACGATTATCAGTGTAAGTAGAATCTTCTATCCATACCACTTTCTTACCCATCACCTTATGATCCTGAAACCACTGCACTGCACTTCTAATTGACTGCTTAACTTCACCTGAAGGATTTTCCAATTTTAAAAGATACTCTACAATTCCGGCGCTTTCTTTTCCACTTAATGAAGGAAGTTCATAAGCCCTTGCTTTTGCCGGACTTAGATCGTCTTTGTCATGCTGAGCGCACCATATGGTAAGTTTATCATTAACTTTTACCTGTGTTGCCAGTATAATTTCAAGACCTTTATCTATAGCCTGCTTTGATTTTTGTTGTCGTTGGGCATCTACAAAAGAATAAGTTGGTTTCGCGATGGCAATGTTGTGTAACAAATCCATAACTCCAATCATGGCGCCATCATTATAGGTAATATGTTCGTAATAGCCTTGTTTTATGGGATAGAATTGCGGCCAGCCTCCATTAGCATATTGCGCTTCCAGAATATAATCCAAACCTTTCAAGAAGGATTTTTTGTATCTTTCCTCACCCGTGGCATTATAAACTTTTGCAAGATATCTCAATTGAGTGTGGGTAGCGCCATTATCTATAGTAGTACCCAGTTTTGTAAACTTTTGTTTTCTTAGTTCTTCTTTCTCTGCGGAAGTCAGCTCATCTGCCATGTCAATATTTTTATACCAGCCGCCATTTTCATGTTGGTAAAGAAGAACATTATCCGCAATACGCTGTGCCTCTTCTAAAGCATACCATCCATTATCCTGATTTTGCGCCCTGCCCCATGAAATTTGTTCATTTTGAGCATAAATTGATGGCTGCATTGCTATTAAAATAAATGATATACTAATTGCAATTTTCACATACTCCCTTAAATTTATCATCATCATTTTAGTTTTTTACTGTTATTACCTTAAACCTACTTGAGGTCCAGCTGTAAATTATTATTATCTTTTTCCACTTAGTCCAATATGGCTCCTATTATTTATTGATGCATGTTTTACTTCATTAAATCTTTCTTCAGAACTTCAGGTTTTATAAATTCTTTCAATCCAAGATCCTTTTTAGAGATTTCCTGAAGTAACAGGCTCGCCACTATGGTCGCTCCGGTTTTAGATAAGTGAGTATTATCAACCACTCCTTCAGGCTCGTAGGGATCTTCCCCAGGTTCCAGGTGCAGATGCAAATTTTTAGAATCTTCAGGCCCATAAGCGATTTCCAGCTGCTCCGTAAACAACTGCATATCTATGAATGTAACCTGGAGATCTTTTGCCACCATACGTGTTACCAACGGATATTCTCCGTGAGTATCTACCAGAACTCCTTCTTCATTAAAATTCCTCCTCACTATAGAACTTAATAATATGGGAGTAGCTCCTTTTTCCCTTGTTTCCTCTACAAATTTCTCCAGATTAGCACGGTACTGAGTAAAAGGGTTTGTGTACCGGGTTGGATCTTTTACTTTTTGATCATTATGACCAAACTGAATAAAAACATAATCTCCCGGCTCCAGCTTATTCTTAACATCTTCCCACCTTCCTTCAGCAATAAAACTTCTGGTACTTCTTCCATTTACCGCATGGTTTTCAATACTAATTCCTGAAGTCATTAATTCCGGCAGCATCTGCCCCCATCCATGCTCTGGATTTTCTTCAGGATCTTTTTTATCAGACATTGTGGAATCACCTATCAGATATAAAGTTGGCTGTTCCTGTGCAGAAATTGCTGCAGAGAAAAGAATTAGAAAACAGAAAATAACATTCATCATAAAATATTCTTATTTACTACTGTGAATTTGAGAAGCCCAATACCAGTCATTGGTATTGCTGAAAATCTTCTTTATAGTATATTCTTGCGCTTCCTCGTTTGTTAGCTGATGTGACCAGTCTACCCGTTTTTCAGGGTCCGAGCCGGGGCCGATATTATTATATTCAGCATAGTAAGTAGTTTTTTCCTTATTAGGAAACATTTCATCACCAGGCCATGCGTTCCAGCCTTCCGCAACTATATGGTTTCCTAATTCAGAATTAATGAAAACCGTTTGCGCATATGGTCTCCAGGGCCTGCCGAGATACACCTCATTCACACCTTCGGCAGCTATAAGTCTGCAATTGAGAAAGACATAGCCAAATTGCTGATTTTGAGGAGTAGCAGCCGCAGTGATATAAGAATTCCGTAAGCTTTTAATCGTACAGTTTTTAAAAACGGCCGTTGCTTCTCCAAATATAAAATCTGTTGTGCCTTCTATATAGCAGTCGAGATACAGCTGCCGACTGCCTTCCGTTGCGGTGTAAATGGTATCCTGGCATCCCAAAATATTGCAATTTTTAATCACGAAGCGGTCACCTTCTACATGCAATGCCACCGCCTGACCTTCTCCACAGGATGAGTTTTTGATAGTGAGATTTTGAATTTTAATATCATCCCCACGAACCAATAAGGAATAAGAAGTAAAGGTTGAATGCTCTTTACCGGTTTGCGGATTCATTTTTCCTGAATAATCGTCGTTAACGATTATAGTTCCATCTTTACTTTCACCAATAAATGATAATTGATGTTTCCAGCTGGGAATTTCCACTTTCTCGTTATAAGTTCCATTTTTAATATGAATCACCACTTCGCCAGGCCCAAGATCACGGGTGGAATTGATGGCATCCTGAATTTTTTCAAACTCTCCCGAACCATCCTGTGCTACAGTAATTTCCCGGTAAGAATCTTTTGCCGAAGAAGAATTTTGAAGCACCTTATCCAGAAAAGAGGTGGTTAATTCCAACGTTTCGTCAAACCAGGGATGCATTAACCAAAAGGAATGTGGTGAATTTTCAAGGGTATGTACTTCATAATAAATATCATTCTCCTCCATGATCCTGGTCATATCATCCCTGCCCGCATGAAACCTTGGAAAAGAACTATTTATAAATAAGGTAGGCGGAGTATCTTCATTTATGTATTCTAGCGGAGATGCTTCTTGCCATAACTCTGGTTTTTCAGCTTTTGAGCCGCCCAGCCAGGTGGCCGCCATCCAGCCTTCTTCTGCTTCAGGATGAACAAAAGAGACAATTCCGTCTAAATTTACAATCGCCTGTACTTTATCTGAAAAATTACTATTTTCAGTATTATAAATTTCAGCATCGGGAGTTACTCCCAACAATGTTGCCAGTTGTGCTCCGGCTGAAGCTCCTAAAATGGCAATTTTCGACTTATCTATATGATACTCTTCGGCATTTTGGCGCATCCATTTAACAGCGTCTTTCAAATCCAGGACTCCTGCGGGATATATTGCTTCAGTCCCCAGTCGGTAAGCGGCAGTTACGGCAACATAACCATTATCACCCAGATGCTGGGCCATCACCCGCTCGTTTTCCTTGCTCCCGGTTAACCATCCTCCCCCATGAACAAGCAAAACCGCAGGGTCCTTTTGGCCAATTTCAGCCTTTGGCATATAAATATCTACCTTTAAATCCTTTTCAGGCGTTTTCTTATAAACAATGTCTTCTTCAGCAATAAAATTATCAGAAGAAAACGCTTGTACCGGACGAATGAACGGGTAATCCTTTTTCAGTTTTTCATATGTTCCCTCGATAGTATAAGGCTTTACTTCGTGTTCCTGGGCAACAGATTTGCATGTGAAGCCCGAGAAAATAAGCAAAAAAATGATGATGTTCTTAACGTGCATTCTATTTAGTTTTATAGACATAGGTTATACCTTTATCTGTTACTACATCATAAACAATATAATCTGGTAAACGCAATTCCCTAACCACCGCTTTTTCTGAAACAAAAGATGTTTTTACTTCAGGATTCTGATAAAATTGATTAGAATTTTCTCCTGATGCCCCAGGTACAAATTGGAAATAAAGGGACATCAGCAAAAGATCACCAGTTTCAGCAAAACTTTCCAGTCGTTCGTCTGCGGGAGTGGAGCGCGGCCATCACCCACTTTTTCATTATTTTAGGTAATTTTCAATAGGTTCTGATTCCAAAGCACCTATATCCGGGGCCTTACCACTGTAAATTTTGTCTGTTACAACACCAGCATCTACCAGTTCAGTATTTTCTCTGGGTCTCATAAAACCGATATCCGGCAGGCTGCCATCCCTTTTTCTTGGCTTTGACAATTCCGAAGTATCTACAGAAACAAAATCCTTTTCAGAGACGGTTAAATTCATCTGCCAGCTGTTATTTCTCACTTCCTCGACTTCAGCATTATATTTCCCTAAATCTCCCATAACCAGACTATTGATAATTGTTATTTTTTCAAGTCCGTTTTTTTCAGCAAAGGCGAAATTACGGCCGTTGCCAGTGGCAGAACAGTTTAAAATTGAAACTTCACCACGGTTGCTGTTATGGTCAAACCCGTCGCTCACATTATTTACTGCCATACAACGATAATAAGAAGCATTATGCTTTCGTGTCTTATTATCACTCCCGCCGGTTTTAAAGCCGTTGCCATCGCCTTTTCCTTTATTGCCATTTTTTAAATAGCCGTTATTAAAAGCCCAGCAATTTTGATAGGTAGTTTTTACATTATCCGCTTCCCTAAGGTAACCGTCCCAGCCATCGTCAAGATTGTTCCAGGCACGGCAACCAATAAACCTGTTTCCGGAACCCACATCCATTTTTACTGCAAAGCCATCTGCATTCTCTAATTTTGAATCGGCATTATAAAATGAATCGCAATTTAAAATAGTATTATTTGAAGCACCATCATCCAGCTGAAGGCCGGTGTCAGCACATTCAGAAAAACTGCAGAATTCAATAATGTTATTGTTCCCCCTTATGTGCAATCCATTATCCCCGGCTTTATAAAATTGCAGCCCCTTAATATGCCAATTATCGGCCTTTAGTACAATTCCCTGATTTGAAGAATCCTCCTTCATAGAAGAAAAATCAAGAACAGGTCTTTCTCCTGATATATCACCAATAAGAAAAATAGAACGATCTGAAGTCCCGGAATCATTTATAAATATCCTTTTGCTAATAGAATACCTGCCTGTTTTAACAAAAATAGAGTCGCCGGGTTCTGCATCGTTAATTGCTTTCACAAGCTGCTGCGATGTGCTGACCTCTATAAGTTTTTTTGCTTTTTTTTTTGGGGTAATGCTGCTGAGACTTTTCCCTCAATATCTTCTTCAGAAATATTGCTTTCTAAAAAGTTTATCTCTGCACTTTCTCCAAGTACACGTATGGAAGCTGCATTTTCATTTTTATTATAATCAAAATTGTTTATATCAACATTTTTAGTGTTATAAAGAACCAGGGAAGGTCCTTTCTTTTGTAAAACCTTTACGTTTTTTAGTTCAATACCATTTGCATCTATGATTGTAATTCCTTTTTCTGCCTCAAAAATAGCATCTTGCAGAGTTACATTCTTCAGCTTCATTTCTGGTAATCCCATAAAAAAAGCAGCGGTATTTGATCCTGTTGCTGTAATATTCCTCATATGGATATCACGAAAAGAAGGAGTTTCTTCTGTTACAGGAACCACAGATTCATCCCGTGCTTCATCAGCAACATCTTGATCTCCCTCAAGGATTGGAGAGTTTCCGCCATAAAAAAGATTGAAACGAATGGCTTCAGTGGGAATATTTACCATATCGATGTTAGAAATGTAAATATTCTCCACGACTCCGCCGCGGCCCCGGGTACTCTTAAATCTAAGACCTACATCGGTGCCCATAAAAGTGCAATTTGAAACATGTACATTCTTAACACCGCCAGACATTTCACTGCCAATCACAAAGCCTCCATGGCCGTGGTAAACAATATTATTTTTTACAATCACATTTTCGGTAGGGATTCCGCGCTCACGGCCGTCCTCATTTTTACCAGATTTGAAGCAAATGGCATCATCTCCCACATCGAAAGTATTATTGTAAATCACCACATTTTTACAAGATTCCAGGTCAAGTCCATCCCCGTTTTGTGAATACCAGGGATTTCTAACGGTAAGATTTCGAATAGTAATATCTTCACTCATTAGCGGGTGGATGTTCCAGGCAGGTGAATTCTGAAAAGTTGGTCCATCCAGCAAAATTTTTTTACTATTTACAATGCTCACCATTACCGGTCGTAAAAAATCCTTAACCCACTGCAACTCTTCATCTAAAAGCTTATCAGGAACATTAAAATTGGTGGTGCTATTATATCCTTTTTTTGAACTTTCTGTAGGAAACCAGAGTTTTCCGTCTTCAGATAAGACTCCGTCAGACTCTACAAGGTTGTTCCACTGGGAGGATGTCATTTTCCCTTTTTTGACCGGTCTCCAGGCGCCCCCGTTACCATCGATTACCCCCTGGCCGGTGATGGCGATATTTTCAACCTCTAAGGCATTAATGGGCGATTCATTACGCACAGTGTTCAAGCCTTCAAAACTTGTCTTAACAAGTTTATAATCATCAAAATCTTTGCTAAAAATAATAAAGGCACCATCTTCCAAATGAAGGTTGATATTGCTGCGGAAGTGGATAGGGCCGGTTAACCACATTCCTCTTGGCACAATTATTTTTCCCCCACCATTTTTGGCAACATCGATAATGGCCTTTTTAAAGGCTTCAGTGTTTTTGTGAAGTCCGTTCCCCACAGCGCCAAAATCCAATATATTTACGTCATAATCGGCAAATACAGGTTCCTGTACCCTGGGCATATCAAATTCTATATATTTATAGATGTTGGCAGAATCCCAAGAGGAATTTTGCTGCGCATTAACAACTCCCAATCCTGAAAGAACGAAAATCGACAGCAATAATTTATTTATTATTTTCATTTACTTGTTATTTGTGATTTCATAATCTTCAAAGACTCTGTTGCTTGAAAATATTTCAGACTCTTTTTTATATGCTGAAACAGATTTAGCATCATGCGAGCTGGTACTAATCCTACTTACTGATTCTAAAATATTGAACATCGGCATAACCACCCCTTTTAGCTTCCTGTGTACTTACACTAAATAAACCAACTTTTGCTCCAATCCACTTACCTGGCTTTGCTTTAAAGGGATTACCAATTTGTGTAAAATTCTTCCCATTTTCGCTATAACTGAATTGGCACATAGCATCGGGTGCGTTTACCTCTACCCGAAAAACAACTTCGTTAGAGCTGATATGTTTTTCAGCAATAATAAGTTCTTCCTCTCCATCTATGGCATCAATTGCCTGAGTTTGTCTTATAATAAAATCTTCCTCATCATGAGTAAGTGTTAGCGTGGCATAATCCATTCCCATCACTATAAGTCCGGCTCTTTTTCCTTCCTCAGCTTCCTGCGGAAAAAGACTGATTTTAGTTGTCGCTGTAAAGTCCGGAGCAGGAAACTTTTGCAGTAAAAGGTTTGGTGTCATCCAGAGATTTGGTGAATCTTCAGGAGTTTTAATGGAAAATAACCTCAGGTAATCATTACCGGGTAGTTTAGCATGCCATACCACTTCAGGGTTTGCCTGCCACTGCCATTGCATGCCCAAACTATCTTCTTCAAATTCAGTACTTTCAACAGGAGTTACTATAGGATAATTTTTTCCAACGTTTGGCTTTTTATAAGTTTTCACCGGCTCTCCTATTCCGTTTCCATCTTTATCCTCGCCCATTACCGGCCAGTCATTTTTCCAATTCATGGGTTGTAAATGCACTATGCGCCCATAGGCTTCCACATCCTGAAAATGGTAAAACCAATCTTCTCCTTCAGGCGTTTGAACCCAGGCGCCCTGGTGCGGACCATTAATATCGGTACTACCTTGTTCCAACACTACTTTTTCTTCATAGGGGCCGTAAATATTTTTTGACCTTAGTATAAGTTGCCATCCTGTGGAAACTCCGCCGGCAGGGGCAAAGATGTAATAGTAACCGTTTCTTTTATAAAATTTGGTTCCTTCTACTGTAGGTTGATCATCGTGACCATCAAAAACATGTTGACCGGCATCAAGGACTTTGGTTCCTTCAGCATTCATTTTATTTACTGAAAGCAGACTTTTCACTCCCGCACGGCTCCCCGCATAAGCATGAACAAGATATGCTTTGCCATCATCATCCCAAAGCGGAGATGGATCTATAAGTCCTTTGCCCTCCATAACCAGTACCGGCTCCTCCCAATTACCATAGGGATCATCGGTTTTAACCATATAAATGCCATGATCGGGATCCCCCCAATAAATATACAGTGCATTATTGTGGGACCGGATGCTTGGTGCCCATACTCCATTCCCATGCTGCGGAACAGCAAACGTTTCTTCGGGCACCTGCTTTGGTAGAGCATAATTGATGATTTTCCAGTTAATCATATCTTTGGAATGCAGAATAGGTAAACCCGGTGCGGCATTAAAGCTGGAAGCGGTCATGTAATAATTATCACCCACCCTTGCCACGTCTGGATCGGAATAATCGGCATAAAGAATTGGGTTGGTATAAGTTCCATCCTGGTTGTCTGAAACCCATACCTCAGATTTATAAGTATCGGGATTCTGAGCTAAAACACTCAAAGTGATGAATAAAAAAGGAAGTACTGAAAATAATTTCATTGTTTTATTCCTTTTATCTATCTAACTGTAGGCTGGCCAGGATGAAAGGCCCTGTTCCTTTTGGATCGTTACTCCTTATTTCTTCATTAATATAATATTCATAAGAAGCATCGCGATATGGATCCCCACCCAAACCTGCCACAGCACAAACCTGGTTTAAATTGACCACTCCATTTTCCTCCACAGTAACAAGGTTATTAAGAACACCTTCATAAGCCTTTTCAGCCACCTCCATATATTTTTGAGCGATATAGCCCTTCTTTGCAGCCTTAGCCAGGGTATAACTAAACATAGAAGAACCTGAAGCTTCGAGATAATTACCTTCACGGTCGCCCTGATCCAGGACCTGGTACCAAAGTCCGGATTCTTTATGCTGAACTTTTGTAATAGCTTCCGCAAACTGGTTCAGATATTCAATGATCCTGTCACGGCCTTCATGATCTTGCGGAAGATAATCCAGCACATCTACCATGGCCATACCGTACCAGCCCATTGCACGAGACCAGAAGTTAGGAGAAGTCCCTGTTTTTTTGTCTGCCCATTTTTGTTGTTTACTGGAATCCCAGCCATGATAAAGCAAACCAGTTTCTTCATCTTTCATATGCTCCTGAACAAGATCAAACTGGTGCACAATATCATTATAGGCTTGCTCTGCTTCTACCTCTTCGCTAAACGTTTGAGTGTAGTGGGCATAAAAAGGATGGGCCATATAGAGCCCGTCCAGCCACATTTGCTGTGTATAGCGCTGTTTATGCCAAAAACCGCCTTTTTTTGTTCGTGGCTGGGTTTCTATCTGGCTTCGTAATAACTTCAAAGCTTCCAGAAAACGTTCTTCTTTGGTTTTCGAATAAAGAAAAAGCAGCGTATTCCCAGAATTAAGCATATCCAGGTTCTGATCTGTTAAATCATAGGTTCTGATATCGCCTTCATCTGTAATCAAAGTATCAGCATAATCGTAGATATAGCCATAGTATCTTTCGTCATTGGTTTCCTGATAAACTTCTTTGGCTGCCTTCAAAACAAGACCATTAGTATAACTCCATCCTGGTTCTTCACGAAAGTCCAGTTTGGAAGCTTCAGGAAAGCGATACATTTCAGACTGCAACATTCTCTCTGACCAATTCAAGTCTTCAGGAACAATTTTATCTACAGAAGCCATTTCATCAGCTTCCTCTTTTTCAGCATTTTTACAACTAATTATAGTTGTTAAAGCGAAACATATTAATATAAACCGAATTTGATTCTTCTGAAATTTCATCATTGCTATTGAAGATTATCGTTAGAATCTAACTTGTTCAGCAGTTCATCGAGATTCGAAATAAATGCCTCTTCACTAATGATTCCTCCTTTTTCCTGTTCCCAGGCACCAAGAAGGTAATAAGTTACTTTATCTGATGTGGAATTGAAAACCAGTAAATGATCATCTGGCCCTTCTAATTGTTGCTCCAACTGGTTCTTTTTATAAAAAATAGCCATTCCCAGTTTATCTTCATCATTGACCAAGGTCTGGGTACCGTAAGTGGCAATGTAAGCCCAGTTACCGGCTTCACTTTCTTTCTGCATCAACGGAACATCCTCAAATTTCACAATACCTGTAGTTAAGCCTTCAATTTCTTCGGAAGGAGATAGCTCTACCCGGGTGTAACGGCCATCTGGATAAATAGCAAGTTTCGCGTCGAGGTCGATTACTTTGTCACCAGTTTCCCAACCTTCATAAGTTATTTCTACGGAAGAGCTATTCGCTGAATTACTTACCTCTGCATGGGTACTTTGCACATTTCTGAAATGTGCTACGGTATCATTCATATATCTTCCGTAACCACCAATTCCAAGGGAGTTACCAGCCTTAAGAATATCCTGACCCCACGGTGCTTCTTCATGGTAAGAGTCAAAATTATCCTGTCCAACATAAGGCAACACCAGGGAATCTACTTTTTTTCCGAAGATATCAATGGCATTTCTCCAATCCAGATATAACCTATAACCTACCTGACTATTTTCCCATCCCGGCCCTTCATAGCGGATATAATAAGAATGGTCCGTATGATCTTCAGGTAGTGTTATTTCCTGAACATTTTCAAAAGTTCCTCCTTTGTATTCTCTTCCTTCCCATTGACCTCCTGTTTTAACAGAAAGTTCAGCATATGTCTCACGATCAGCTTCTTTAACAGCTTCCTCCTGAAGTTCTGTTTGCGGTTGCTCCTTATTGTCTTTACAGGAAAAAGCCATTACAGAAGTGATAGCTACCAGTACAATTCCATTTTTAAATTTCATATTATTTATATTTTGGTGATTCTTGATAAAAATAAAGCTTTATTCCTGTTTCAGGTCTTCATATTCAAGAGAAGCAAGAATAAATGGCCCTACACCTTTAGGGTCGTTGTCCCTGATTATTTCATTCACATAATATTCATAGGAACCATCACGATAAGGATCACCTCCTAAACCAGCAACACCATTTACATCAGTTAAACTAATGCTTCCATCATCATCTTTTCTAATAAATTGCTCCAGAATACCCTCATAAGCTTCAATACCATCTTCCCTGTACTTTGCGTCAAGATAACCTTCGTCAACTCCCTTTAACAAAAAGTAAGCGTACATACTGGATGCAGAAGCTTCGAGGTAATTTCCTTCTCTGGTTCCCTGATCCAGCACCTGGTACCAGACGCCTGTATCTTCATCCTGATATCTTACGATCCCATCCGCAATTTTCTGAGCTATTTCCACCAATTCATCTCTTTTTGGATGATCCTCTGGCATGTAATCCAGAACGTCCACCACAGCCATACTTAACCAGCCAATACTCCGTCCCCAGTAATTTGAGGAAAGACCGGTTTCAGGATCTGCCCATCGCTGCTCTTTACTTTCATCCCAGGCGTGATGATAAAGTCCTGTATCTTCAGTATAGGTGTATTTATCTATGAGGTAAAATTGGTTGGCAACATCATCAAAAAGTTTAGATTCGTCAAATTCTTCTGCATAACGGGCCAGGAAGGTGGATCCCATATACAAGCCGTCCAGCCACATTTGATAAGGATAAATTTTCTTATGCCAGAATCCGCCTTCGGAGGTGCGGGGATGTTCACGCATTTGATCTCTTAATTCTTCAATCGCAAGCCTGTACTTTTCTTTATCGGTTTCTTCATAAAGCCCAATTAAAAATCTTCCGCCTTGCACACGATCGATATTATAATCAGATTTTTTGTAGGTTTTAATGTCTCCATCTTCTTCTACCATAAAATCTGCGAAGTTCTTAATATAATTCAAGTATTTTTCCTCTCCTGTTTCCTCATGGACTTTCTCCATTGCTGTCATAATAAGACCATGGGTATATTCCCATTTAGGTTTCTCGTTAAAATCGAGTGTCCATCCTTCAGGATTTCTTTTTATTTCTGAATCTGCCATCCAGGCGGAGTATCTTTTCTGATCCTCTGCACCCATTGCTGATTCCTTTAATTCTGCTTTATCTGAAGCATCTTCTTTACCCTTACATCCAATGGTGGTCCCGGAGAAGATTAATACCATTAACAAGGCCGATAACTGCCAAATTGAGGGGATGATTTTATTTATTGTCATAACATAAGATATTAAAAAATTGTAAATACAACGTCCGCTGGTTTAGTGCGAAGTCAATACTAAAGCTACATCGTTTGCGAAAAAATTACAACCTACTGTAATGTAATCGATTACACAAACATACACTATTGAGCTATTTAAAGCAAAAAAATTATCAGAAAAGATATATTATTCCTAACAATTGTTATAAAAATCTATACAAGAAACAATTCATCCCGCTACATCCTTAAGTTGAAGCTTGTTCTGAAAATCTTACCTCTTTTATCAGTCCTTTAAACCACGATCGTTTATCCATTCTTGTTCCAATGGAAACCCTTCCGTTTTCACCTATAGGTAAATATTCAATATCGCCGGTTAGCTGCTGCTTTCCATTGACGAACCCCTTCATTTGCCCATTTTCATAAGTTAGCCTTATCGTGGCCCATTCATTTACAGGATGAGTTAATGTAGAGTCTATAAGAGCGAGATCTTGATTTTCTGTTTTTATAAACCAGTCGCCATACCATTCGTTCCTGGAATTAAGCCGAAGCTCAATTAAAATTCTTCTGGCTTCGTTTTCAGGATCCTGGATGTGTAAAAAACGTTGCTCATTATTTTCGGGATAGCCATTGAAAGGTTTAAAATCTACTTCAATACTAAAATTATTCAAACCGACAATGGGATTCTTATCTACTAACAAACCATCTTTTTTACCGTCGAATTCCACTGCTCCTCCTGCTTCCGTCTTGACTATATTAGGATTTCCAACTACATCTGTGGGGTTTCCTCCTATTTCACTAACAGAATTTATTTTCCATATCTCAGCTTTTTCTGATGAACTAGCACAGGAAAAGAGAAATAAACAACATAAAAAATAGAAAAGGGAAATTCTTCTGAAAAAGAGAATATTCATTATAATTGTTTTTAACAACTGTTTTTTTTTAAAACTTAATATATTTTCTGAGACTGGAGAATCACTAAAAAAACATAATTCTCCAGCTTCAGAAGTTAAATAATTGCTGATTTAAAACTGTTAGTTTTAAATCACTAATTAGTGATTTCCTTCCCGTTTATAGTGACATTTTCAAAAGAAATTTTTTCGGCATTTTCTACTAACAAAGGAGTTTCAGCATTTTTAATATGAACATTAGTAAGATTCACATTTGCAACAGGTGATTCTTCCCTTCCTCTTATCAGGATCCCATACTCTCCTCCGTTTTCAACATTAATATCTTCAAGATAAATATTCCTGATTACCGGCATAAATTCCCCTTCCTGATTATCGTAAATAGCATAATGAGTATTTATTTTTAGAACAGCTTCTTTTACCTGTCCAACTTCGATATTTTTTACATAAATATTCTCTATAGTTCCTCCACGCCTGGTATTGGTTTTAATCCTGATAGCACGATCTAGATTTGGGCTGTTCATTTCGCAGTTTCTAACAAAAACATTACTCACACCACCAGAGATTTCACTTCCCATTACCACTCCGCCATGTCCGTCTTTCATAATACAATCTTCAACAATGATATTTTCACTTTTAATTCCAACTCGTCTTCCGTCATTATCACGTCCAGATTTTATGGCAATACAATCATCACCCGTGTCAAATAGGCAATTTTTGATATGCACATTTTTACTGTACTCCGGGTTACAACCATCATTATTAGGCCCGTGGCTCTCCACGGTCACTCCATCTACAGTAACATTATTGGATTTTATTGGATGCATAACCCAAAACGGCGCATTAATGAATTTTACATCTTTAATTAAGACATTACTACATTCAAAAGGTTCAAAAAATGTAGGCCTGAACTGATGACCTTCTCCAAAAACCCTGTCCTCAACAGCAACTCCGTCTTCTACCATTTTGCTCAGCCTGGGCAAATTATGCTCATCACGCTGATTTTGGTCCCCTTCTTTAAAACCATAGCGTTCTGCGCCACTCCATGGCCACCAATTATCATTACCGGCCTGGCCGTTAAAAGTTCCTTTGCCAGTAACCGCAATATTTTCTTGTTGGTAGGCATAGATAAGCGGTGAATAATCCATCATTTCCATCCCTTCGTAGGAAGTATGTACCACAGGTAAATAATCACTTGTGTTGGTGGAAAAAAGGATTTCTGCACCGTCTTCTAAGTGAAAATTGACATTGCTTTTAAGATGAATAGGACCTGATAGGTACTTTCCTGAAGGAACAATAACTTTCCCGCCCCCATCTTCACTACATGCAGCAATAGCATCTGCAAAAGCCTGAGAGTTGTTTGTAGTCCCATCTGCTACCGCACCATAATCCTGAACATTAAAGGTAGTGTCAGGAAACGTGGGGACGATAATATTCTTAATGATCTCATCTGCCTCATCCCAGGGATCTGCTATTTCGGAATTTTCGACAGCTGCAGTTTCTTTTTCTCCTGAATTGTTTTTACAGGAATATAAGCCTCCCAGGAGCAGGCATATAAGTAAAACTTTGTAATTAAATTTGTTTAAATTCATAGTTGGTAAAATTAATTTTTAGGTGAAAATTTTTATAAAAAACTTTTAGTTATTTAATTCCTTACTCTTATTTGGGGTCCAGTTATCCTCCCCTTTTAAAATATTTTCCACTGAATATTTCTTAGCTTGTTGGGGTGTAAGTTGATGTGCCCATTCCACTCTCTCCTCCGCAGCTGCCCCCGGTCCTTCGGAAGCAAATTCGGCATAAAAAGCGTTGTCTTCAGCTTCAGGTTTATTCCAGTTATGCCAGCCATCTTTTTTTATATGATCTCCCATTCTGGTATTAAGAAATACCGTTTGTGCAAATTCACGCCAGGGCCTACCTAGATAAACTTCTTCTTTGGAAGCATCGCCAGTGAGTTTGCAGTTTATAAAAATAAATCCAAAAGGAGTATCCTTGTCAGTGGAAGCCGCCGTGATGTAATGACCTCCATCTTTGGAATAGATTTCACAATCTTCAAAAACCGCTGTGGACCAGCCAAAAATGAAATCGGTCGTACCTTCGATATAACAGTTCTTATAATATTGACGGCTATTGCGCCCATGTGGATATAATGTATCCTGAAAACCAAGAAACCTGCAATTCTCAAAAATTACCCGATCACCATCCACCCGAACTGCTACTGCCTGTCCTACAGGACCCGAAGTATTTTCAAAAGTAAGACTTCGGGCTGTAAAGTCGCTGCCAAAAACAAAAAAGGAAGAAGATCCAGTTGTGCCCATTTCCTCCCCAAACCTATTGAGTTTTTTTGAGTAATCATCATAAGTAAGAATGGTAGTTTCTTTATTTTCTCCTATAAAAGTAACATTTGTTTTGGATGTAGGGAGAATGAGCTTTTCTTTATAAACTCCTTCTTTAATATATATTGTGGTTGTAATTTTTCTAAAATCGGGAACAGCATTTATTGCCTGCTGAACAGTAATAAAATCTCCAGAACCATCTTTAGCTACTAAAAAGTGAAATTCACTTTTAGGAATAAAACTATTAACAGACTGAAGGTTTTTACTGCCCAACCAGTTATTATTAGTCCGAACACCGGCAAAAACAAATAAACCCACATTTACAATCAGGAAAAAAAATACTAAGGATTTTTTCTTCATATGTTTTAAACTAATTTTATTAGAACGTTGCACGTGAATAGTTTCCTTTAAGATGAACGTCTTTCATTTCCCACTGATAACTAAATCTTTTATTATCTTCACATCATTCTTGAAATTCAACCGAAAACCAGGCGTAAAAAATTTTGTAATCGATTGCGTTAATATATATGTTTTTGCTCATTAACACAAAAAAATCATTATTTTTAAACAAATTATAAATTACTAATTGACGGCAATTCTAGCATGGGCGAGGTAATTATCTAAATACTAACGAGCTGATTAATTTTCTCCAGCTGTCTAATTTAAGCGAATCTATTTCAACCTTAACAAAATAATGAGCGGAAAAGAAAAAGTTACTATATACGATATTTCAAAAAAATTAAATGTAAGCGCCGCGACGGTATCCAGGGCGCTGAACCAGAATCCAAAAATAAGTTTAAAAACACGGGAATTGGTTGCCAAGACTGCAGCGGAAATGAACTATAAACAAAACCGTCTCGCACAGGCTTTAAAAAGTGGCAGAACAAATAATATAGGCGTAATCGTTCCCTATATTAATCGTAGTTTCTTTTCCTCTGTAATTAGAGGAATTGAAGAAGAACTTCGACCACACGGATATCACGTTATTATTTGCCAGTCTCATGAAGAAGCTGGTAATGAGGTGGAACAAATAAATACTCTTTTAAATACCCAAATTGATGGTATTTTTATGTCTGTGTCAAAAACTACCCAGAATTCAGATCACATAAAGAAAGTTCTTGAAGAAAATACGCCTCTTGTATTTTTTGACAGGAAAATGGAAATGCCAGGCGTAAGTTCAGTAGTTATAGATGATTTTAAGGCAGGATTTATGGTTACAGAACACCTCATCCAGCAAGGCTGCAGACGCATTGCTCATTTATCTGGGGAGAGCAATCTCGAAATTTACAAATATCGGCACGAAGGTTACTGTGCCGCACTTGAAGAGCACGGACTTGAATATGTGCCGGAGTATGTGATTAAAGCTAATAGTAAAATTGAATCTGGGATAGAGGCTGTTGCCCAGTTATGGGATCTGGAAATAAAACCCGATGCTATTTTTGCTGCCGGTGACTATGTTGCCCTTGGTGCTATTCAGGAACTTAAGAACAGAAAAATAAGAGTCCCTGAAGATGTGTGTGTTGCAGGTTTTAGTAACGAACCATTTACTAAATATATGGAGTTACCGATAACCTCTATAGATCAGACTCCGCAGCTTATGGGAAAGATTGCTGCACAGGTATTTTTAGAACAGGTACAGGAAAATCAAACTTTAACTATTGAGAAGAAAGTGGTACTCCCTCCTGGATTATTCGTGAGAGATTCTTCTGATAGAAGTTCTTTGAAAGTGCAGGCTGAGAATCGGTAACGCTAGTCTACAGCTTCAAATATCAGGTTGTAAGACCAAAAGAGACCCTACTTTCCTGAATTCCCACGGGTGAAGAAAAAAATAAACCCGGCTTAACCGGGTCATTTCATCTATAAAACATATATAAAATACTTCTCGTACCCAGCGAAGGCATCAAAATTTGGTTACCTCTTCTTTAGTCGCAGTAGTCGGCACTCCCGCTTCCTCTCCAATAATCACCCCTTCAAAAGTCACATTTTCAGTATTTTTTATGGTAATGGCATTATTTGCCTTCTTTACGTTAATATTGGTCAGTTTCACATCCTCAACTTTACTGTCCTTATATCCTTCAATCACTATCGCAGTTCCCGTAGCTTCTTCAGATGAAACATTATTAATAAAAATATCAGAGATCTTTGAATTAAAACCTTCACCCTCTCCATGGTAGTTTGCAGTGATAAAGAAAAGGTCTTCTACCCTTCCCAGTTCAATATTGCTGATATAGATATCTTTCATATATCCACCTCTATCAGGATTTGTCTTAAAGTATATCCCTCTTTTTAAGTCACCCCATGCCTTGCAGTTATCGACAAAAATGTTTTTCACTCCTGCAGACATTTCACTTCCAATGACTACTCCGTGCAAACCTTTCAGAAGACAATTTCTCATAACAATATTCTGTGAAGCCTGATCTGAATTTGAACGACCTTCGTGATCTCTTCCAGCCTTAATAGCAAGATTGTCGTCACCATTATCGAACTTTACATTTTCTATTAATACATCCCGCGAATACTCCAGGTCAATACCATCATTGTTATAATTATGAGCATCATATTTTAGACTTCTTAATGTAGCACTATTACATTTTAAAAGATGCAGACACCAAAATGGTGAATCTTCTATCGTAATATCTTCGATTAAGATATTTTCAGAATTCACAAACTGAATTAGCTGTGGCCTCAGAAAATGTCCTTCCCCAAATATTCTTTCTTTTACAGGCACACCTTTATGATTCATTTCCCTGCTCAATAACTGGTCTTCTTCCTGAAGCTCTTTCCAATTTGCCCAGGAATCCTTTGCTTCTCCATCTATTGTCCCTTTCCCCGTGATAGCTATATTTTCTAAATCTATTCCATAAATCATAGGACTGTAGTTGTAGAGCATAGTACCCTCCCAACTGGTAAGCACCAGCGGATAATCTTTGGGATTAGAGCCAAATTTTAATCTCGCTCCAGTTTCTAATTTTAAGTTCACATTACTAACAAAGTGTATAGGTCCGTTAATGGTATAAACGCCTTTAGGCACAATAATGGTTCCTCCACCATTTTTCTTTATAGCGCTCATTGCTTTATCAAAAGCCTCTTTATTATTGGCTAAAGAATCCCCTTTAGCACCAAAATCCAGTACAGAAACAGAAAATTCGGGAATTGTAGGAAGTTCTATTCTTTCTACAATCTCTTGAATGCCATCATTTCGGGCGTTATCATCATGTTGCCCGGACACTAAGTTTGAAAGAAACAGTATTATTGATAGGATTAAAAAATTTCTCATAAACTTCTGATTTTTATTTAAAAATCCTGAGCCCGGATAACCGGGCTCAGGACATTAACTCAAAACTAATTAATAAACATTACTATTCGTACGCTGGATTTTGTGGAAAATCCTGGTTTTGATTAAGATCGATTGCCGACTGAGGGATGGGTCTTAAAATCTTCAATTCCCCTCCATTCCCAACAAAATTTCCTTCTTCAATTAAATAATGATAAGCAGCAGCTCTTTCCACTAAGGTGCCTGTTCGCTTCAGGTCAAACCATCTATGATACTCTCCTAAAAGCTCTCTGGCCCTTTCATCAAGAATAAAATCGATATCAAAATCTGCCAGTACCGCAGGTTCTACTCCAGCCCTTTCTCTAACTTCATTTAATCGCATCAATCCTGTTGCCGCATCCCCTGCCTGAAGATAGGCTTCAGCAGCGATTAAATAGGTTTCTGCCAATCTGGATAAGATGATATCTCTGGTGCTGGTTCCCGCACCAAAAGGAGAGGTCGGATCATCAAATTTCCTTACAGGTATAGTTGAGAAATCACTAGAAGGATTGAAGAACGGTGCATACGTACCATACTCGTGATAAGTAGCTTCAGGGTGATTGGCAATGTATGCTGCTTTCTCTGCCGCAGAAGTTGCCCACGCTGGCTCATAGTAGTGTTCCACAACCAAAGCATCGTGATCTTCAACATCGTAATAGTCATAGTACCTCCCAAATACCTCGTACATGAAAGTAGCGTACCATCTTGCATCATCTTCCGTGAACAAATCTATAGCAAATTGCGTGGGGGAAAGAATACTTGTTCTATAAGGCGCATCTTCTGCCACCTCAGGTCCTCCAAGATAACTACTGTAGTAATTGGCTTGATTATGACCACGATTATCAAGATCAGGGCTTACTGAGGAATCATCATATTGTACTGAAAAGATAACTTCTTCATTTTCCTCATTTCCCGGCCACCATAATTCCTCAAAAGGAATGGTAAGCTCTTGGCCAGCGATGGCCTCATCTGCATAATTCGCAGCTGTTGTAAAGTCGGACTGATCTCCAAAATCTTCGTAACCACGAGTCAAATATACTTTTGCAAGCAAGTGTCTTACCGTACGTTTGTTTACCCTTCCGTTATAAGCTCCCTCTTCCACTAGATTAAGCGATTCTTCCAATTCTGAAATTATAAAGTTGTAAACCGCTTCAGCCGAATCTCTTTCGAACTCTAAAACAGGATTAGAAATATAATCTGTAACAAGCCCTACTCCTCCATACGTCTGTACTAATAAAAAGTAAGCATTGGCGCGCAGGTATTTTATTTCACCAATACGAGTATCCAATTGCGAAGTTTGCTCAGTTATTTCTGCATAATGAAGCGCCATGTTTGCGACCTGGATCGCTCTGTAACCAGTATTGTATAAATGCTCTACCCCTTCAGATTGAGGATTAAGTTCAGTGTACCTACTTAGCCCAATGAATGCAGGATCTCTTCCCTCTGCAAAAAGGTCAGTACCTGCAACAAACATTAAAGCATCTCCTCCGTATATTTCCCTCAATTGGGAATAATTGGCGCTTATAAGGCTTTCAAAACCTGTTTCAGTCACATAGAATTCTTCTCCCGTAACATTGGAAAGGTTTTCCTCCTCAAGATAGTCTTCGCAGGAGCTAAATAAAAAGCTCAACACTGCCATACCTAAAAATATCTTTCTCATCATTCCTACTTTTAAAAATTTAAACTAAAACCTAATTGATAAGTAACAGAACTTACCCGGCCAATTCCAAGACCGGCTGAAGCCCATTCCGGATCATATCCTTCATAATCTGTAAATACAAATGGATTTAAAACATTCCCATATATTCTTAACTTGCTAATCCCAAGACGCTCATTGACATCGCTGGAGAAGTTATAACCTAAGGCTATGTTTTTTACTTTCACAAAGGAAGCATCTTTATAATAACCTATATCCTCATCTCTCCAGAAGGGTCCTTCGTTACGCGGTTGGGGGTAAGTGTTGGAGTACTGTGTAGGTAAGCCCGCACTGTTTTCAGGAATGTACCAGTTGAGATCCATTTTTTGTCTTCCCCTATCGTAAACATCGGCAAAATTTGCGTGAAAAGGGCTAAAAACAAAAACATCCTGATTAGTGATAACTGAAGCCGATAAATCGAAGTTTCCTACTTTTAAACTGCTGAAAAAACTTCCTGACCATCCTGGATCTGAAGATCCCAAGATGATACGGTCACCCGCTGGGGTAAATCTTCCATCTCCGTTTACGTCTACTACCTTTGCCTGCCCTTCTTCCATTCCATAAGATGCAGCTTCATCAGCCTCGTCTGCCTGCCAAATTCCGTTAAACCTGTAATTATAATGAGCATCGATAGATTCTCCAATAAAGAGGTTATTTCCTATATCATCCACTTCATCCTGACCATAAATAGATTCTACGCTGTTGGTATTCTTTGTAAAAGTAAAAGAGGTAGTCCAGGTAACGGATTGATTTTGAACATTCCTGGTTGTTAGGGCAATTTCTACTCCTTTATTGCTTACAGATCCTACGTTAGCGCTAATAGATTCCCAGCCGGTTTCCAGAGGAAGCTGTTGCTCCAACAATAAATCATCAGATAACCTATCGTAAACATCCACACTTCCCGTTACACGGTTCTGAAAAAATCCAAAGTCTACCCCAAAGTTGACTTCTCTGGTCTTTTCCCATGCAAGTTGAGAATTCGCAATATTTGCAGGAATCCAACCGTTTGCATTAGTTCCGTAAAAATCATAATAGGTTTGTCTATCTAAAATGTTTATAGTAGAATAAGGGTCTATAATATTATTTCCTGTAAACCCATAACTTAAACGCGCCTTTAAGTTGCTAATCGTTTCCTGATTCCTCATAAAAGCTTCTTCACTAATCCTCCAGGCAATAGCACCGGAAGGAAACGAATCCCAGCGATTTGCTTCTGAAAGCAATGAGGAACCATCCCATCTATTGGAGAGAGTGATTAGATAACGATCTAAAAAGCCATAATTTAAACGTAGAGCATAAGAAGTAAGCGTCTGCTTAATAAAATTTGATCCTACATTAAAAGTGCTTTGTTCCCCACTACCAATATTATAAAATCCGGTCTCAAAGGGCATATTTCTTGAGCTGCCAAAGGAGCTTTCTATTCTGTTAGAGTACATACTGAATAATCCAAGAAGATTAAAAGCATGGTCTTCATTAATAGTATGATTTATATTAAACTGATTATCCCAGGTGTAATTGAAATTCTCAAGACGTTCGATATCGGCAGAAGGTAAGTCATTATTACTAACCCCTCTGTTTGTCATTGCTCCCCATGAACGCCCCCTTCTATTGTTTTCCAAACCTACAGCAAAACTAGTCTTAAGAGATAACCATTCTATAGGATCATACTGGAAAAAGGTGTTTCCAATAAGATTCCACCTGCGGATCTCGTCGGTAGAATTATTGATTTCCAGAATTGGGTTATATGTACTGGTTTTATTTATAAGCCAATCTCCATTTTCATCTGTCAGTTTTCCAGGCAGAGGAAAAAGTTCCCCATCTACTCCGTAAGGACTCAAGAACGGGTTCAGCCTGAAAGCTTCTCTCATGGCTAGATCACTTCCCAAATTTTGTTCAGTAAGAGCCACTGTCATATTAGCCCCTACAGATACTTTATCACTTATTTGATGATTAAGGCCGGCTTTAAATGAATACTTCTCCAGTGATTCATTTTCTATATTTCCTGTTTCTTTCTGATATCCAAGACCGAGGTTGTAACCTACACCACTTTCACCTGTACCGGAAATATTTAAGTAACTGTTCTGCTGAATCCCACTTTTCAATACAGCATCATACCAATCGAAGGATTCGTTATCATTTGCCCTTCTGAAAAGCTCTGGGTTGTTACCTCCTGCCGAGACACCATCTCGAAGAGTTTCAGGAGAAACCTCCCCCGTTTCAGGATCTATTGACGCTCCGGCGAGGTAAGCTGTTTGGTGATACCTCCACCACGTCTGAGGATCCATCATTTCCGGAAGCCTGGCAACCTCTTTGATACCAACAAAATTTTCAAAAGACACATTAATTCCTGGTCTAGCAGAAGCACCACTTTTGGTGGTGACTATAACAACACCATTTGAACCACGAGAACCATAGATTGCTGTTGAAGATGCATCCTTAAGCACATCTATACGTTCGATATCCTGCGGATTTAAAAAATCAATGTCATTAGCGGGAACTCCATCAACAATATACAACGGCTCCACATTGCCACTCATAGAATTCTTTCCACGGACAACTATATCAAAACCATCCCCGATTCTTCCTGTGGATGTTGTTATTTGAACACCCGGCATATTTCCTTGAAGGGCCTCGAGCGGATTTGTTAAATTTCTTTCTGTTAAATCTTCAGCACTCACACTACTCACAGAACCTGTTAAATCAGTCTTCTTTAAAGTACCATACCCGACTACAACGATTTCGTCCATAGCCTCAAGATCAGGACTTAATATAATCTGAAGAACTTCCTCGCCGTCCACCTCAATTTCCTCTGTGCGATATCCTACATAACTAGCAACAAGAACCGCATCTGACGGAACAGTTAAGGAAAAATTTCCATCAAAATCTGTCGCCGTACCATTAGTAGTTCCCTTCTGAACAATGCTTACCCCAGGAAGTGGCATCTGGGAGTCAGCTTCTATCACTGTTCCACTAACCGTAAAACTCTGTTGTCCCTGCATTGTATATCCGGATACAAGGAACAGCAAAAACAAAACTAAGGAAACAATTTCATGTCCCCGCCCTATCCATGTTCTTCTTCTCATGATATTTTTTTTAAAGTATTAATTGAAAAAAGAATTTCAGTCCTGCGACTCGAAATAATAGTCTGCCATATACTATTTACATTAAAGTTGGAAACCTCTTTCGATAGTATAAACAAGGGCCTCCTGGACTTTAGTACTTTTCTAAAAAATTTTGTCATAAATTAGTTTCGTTAAAAATTTTTAATTAGTCAGTTTAGCCAATCACACTGAAATTAGAATAAAATTACTCTCCTTAATTTCTTCCTAAGAAAGTTTTCAGAAAATGTTCTCTGAAGCTCTGAAATAAGTAAATAAGATCAGTAATTATTAAAACTTTAACAATGTAATCGATTGCTTAAATATATTTATAAATTATTAAGTACCAAATTTTTTAACTAAAAACTGATATTTATAGCATTTAGCCACCTGAATTATTACTATAAGTAAATGTTTAACAAATGATGGTAAAAAATTAGCTGGGTGGCTTATAGCTCAGAAGGAAATAGAGACAATCCATTATAATTCTTCTTCACGGAGCGCTAAATGGGTTGTAGCTTCATACATTATCGTGCTATGAAGCAATTACCGTGAAGGCCTCTACTCTATACTTTCAACCTATTTAAAATGATTAGATAATTCATTTGAGGTTTAATTAAGAAGGAGGAAATAATCCGATTCGCAGTAAACTTCATGAACTAAAAGGCGCCGTCTTGTGAGTTAATAAAAATTCACAAGACGGCGCCTGATTAAAACGAAATATGCTTTGTAACATAAGAATATTAAAATTCTTATTTTTAATTTATTTCATTTAAAACTCAAATGCTCCAAGATCTGGTGCTGAACCGTTATAAGGTAATCCTACATCTACTCCTGCATCAATTAAATCGCTATCAGATTTAAGATGAAAAAAGCTTACATTCGGAAGGCTTCCATCGGCATTTCTTGGTGCTGTTAGTTCAGAATAATCTATACTTACATAGTCATCCACTGAACTTTCAACTCCTTCCGTATCCCAACTATTATTAGTAACATCAAGTGTTGTAGCATTAATACTACCAACTTCTCCAAGCACATTACTGTTTTTGATTACGAGTTTCTCAAGAGAATTTGTACTACCAAAGCCATAATTGTTTCCATTATCATAGGCGGAACAATTATATAGGGACACATCTCCCCTGTTACTGTTATGATCAAAACCATCAGCTGCGTTTCCTACTGCGATACAATCCACATAAACTGCATTATGCTTTAGGTCCTTATCATCGCTTCCGCCGGTTTTAAAACCGTTACCATCACCTCCACTTGGGGAGCCATCCTCTAAATAGCCATTTTGGATAGCCCAGCAATTTTCATAAGTGGTAGTTACATTATCAGCTCCTCTTAAATAACCATCCCATCCGTCATCCAGGTTTTGCCATGCTCTACAGCCTACAAATTTATTTCCTGTACCTACGTTTAGTTTAGCTGCAAAGCCATCGGCGTTTTCAAGTGTGGAATCGGCATTAAAGAAGGAATCGCAATTCAGGATAGTGTTGTTAGCGGCACCATTATCTAACTGAAGACCGGTATCTGAACATTCAGAAAAGGTACAGAATTCAATCAGGTTTTCATGGCCTTCAATAAACATCCCGTTATCGCCAGCATTATATATATCGATCCCTTTTATATGCCAGTAATCAGCATTTAATTCTATCCCTCGGTTAGATGAATTCTCAGCCATCGAGGAAAAATCGAATCTTGGCCTGATTTCATCTTCAGGATGTGCCAATAAGGAAATCATATTGCCCTCACTACCACTGGTACTAATTTCTATAGTGGAATCAAACATATAATCTCCGCCGCGGATATAGATGTTTTCTCCCGGAACAGCCGCTGCAATAGCATCTAAAATTTCCTGAGAAGTACTCACTATTTCCCCTTGTACAGAAGAGGTGTTTTCACCTGTTCTGAAGGAGAAGGTATTGCTTATAGCTGTATTCTTACTATCTGTGGTTTCCACATGCCAGTAATAAATACTGTTAGGATCTACCTCTACTTCCATGGAAGTCCCGGTAATACCTTTCCATTCTTCTGGCGGTTCCTGATCGCCATCCACCGTATCTGAAAATAACGTATAGGTCAAAACATCCCCATCGGTATCAGTCGAGGCAGCTTCCCATTCTAAAGTCACTTTACCATCAACAGGGGACACCATAGCTCCGGAAGCAGGTGACATTAATGATGCAGGAAAAGGAACATTATTAGATCCGGGCTCGCCGGCTACATAAAACCGGTAAGGTTCTGAAGCGGTAGTTTCTTCTCCATCATTCTTGGAAACAACCCTCCAGGTATAGGGATTTCCCCTTTCCAGTCTAACTACAATTGCAGTAGCATTTAAATTAGGCCTCTGCGTAATCTCCTGGGTATTCAGATTTGTAATTACAAGATCATAGAAATCGGCATCACTGGCTTCACTCCATTCAAAAGCTACTTCAGCCATATTGGCTACGACATCACCTATTTCACATTCTGTATTATCCTGCGGAAGTGCCAGACTGGCCGCTCCCGGGACTGCATTATTAGTTACCCCGGCATCATCATCACTGGAACATGACACTGCTAATGCAGCCAAGACAAAGATTATGAGCGCTTTGTAATGTATATTTATAGAGTTTTTCATGATTTAATAACTTTTAAAGTTTTACTTACCGTAGCTGATTTCAATTGAAGGAAATACACTCCGTTTCTATAATTGGTCAGGTCAAGATGGATGACCCTGTCTGAAGGAATTTCCATTTTTTCTGAAATAAACTTCGTTCCACTAAGATTCATCAGCGATACATTTACATTAGTATCTGCTCCATTGATATAAACCTGAAGGTCACCCTTAGTTGGATTTGGAAACAGCACAACTTCTTCAGACATTAAAACTTCCTTGTAAAATGTGCCCTGACATTCAGAGTTTGTAGAAATTATAAATTTGTTCCTACCTTTTTCGAGGTTTAAGCTTACCCTGGATTGCGAAGTAGTGGTAATTTCACCATTATGTTCTATCGTGTAAACTTCAGCCCCATCCAGAGAAAAGGTTACTGAATTACTGGCATTGTTTATAGAAGAATAGGCCTCTAAAGGTGTTGGTCCTTCTACCGTCACATTATAACATTGCTCGTAATTGTCCTGTCCATCAACGGTTACACATAGCTCATAACTTCCTGCCGCAAGATTTTCAATATCTGCTGAAAATCCATTTGAAGAAGATAAAGTTGCAGTACCGGTTCCCGTACCAGATACAGCTACATTATACGCATAATTCGTATCTACTGCACTAATACTAATGTAGCCATCATCTTTTCCATTACAACTTACGTCATATACAGATATATTAAAATTATCTGCCGCAAGATCAAAAATCTCGCAACCAAATACATCTACAATGGAACCTTCAGGAGTATCCGGACAATCGTCCTCATAATTGATGATCCCGTCTTCATCATCGTCCTCACAGACATCTCCAACTCCATTCTCATTAACATCTGCCTGATCTGGGTTAGGAGTTGAGAGACAATTATCATCAGCATTCAGAATTCCGTCTCCATCAATATCTCCAAATGGCCCATCAGGTTCAGCTTCAAAAACGATATCACTTGTGCTTTCACCTGTTATTTCCAGCGTGTTTTCTGGAATATAATATCCATCTACACCTTCACTTTCAATGGTGTACTGAACATTTGGTTCAAGGTTTACAGAATAGGTTCCCGCATCTGTATCAATCATTGGCTTCGGAACATATAGTGCACCCGCACCCGGATCTGGAGTAAATGTTATGGCTAAATCTTCAATATTTTCATCCAGACCAACAATTGATCCAGTAACAGAATAAATTTCGACTTTTTCTATAGTAATATCATGGGTAGCTGTGCTTTCAGTTATAGTTACCGAAGCACCATCTGAAATTACATATCCATCAGCTCCTTCAAGAGCAATGTTGTAGTCAAAGCCGGTTGGCAATTCAATCTGGTAGGAACCATCGGTTGGTGTTAAGTTCCAGGTTTTACCTTCCTCAATTGAAAATACTATTGAATAATCGTCGGGAATTTCCGGCGCTTCAGTTAGATCTATATTTCCTGATAGGCTGGTATAAGTGGCAGGTGTTCTAATAATTCTGAAATAACTTGGTTTATCGGCCGTATCATAAATATGATAAGTTCCGCTTGCATTTGCCACAAAACTCACTTCCTGAAGTTCACCACCCACACTTACAACATCATTCTGTAGTTCAGGGTTTGCTGTATTCTCAAAGTAAAGCTCACCATTCCCATCCTGACCAAGCACCCAAAGAGTTACTTTATCATCTTCCTTTAGATCCAAACTTATAAAACGGTTGGTAGCACCTCTGGAATTGATATAAACCCTTCCTTTAAAATCTTCATATTCATCAATATCATCATCATATCGGGTAAGATTCAAATTGGTTGTTCTTAACCTATCACTTCCACCTCCGGTAAAACTAAGGTCACCAGCTGTGAAATCTGGCAAGGTATGGCCTGAGGTTCCCGGCGTGATCGATTCATCATACCAGGAGTTTATTCTAGCTTCATTCAGCATGTTGTTATATTGAGACTCGTCCAGTTGGGTTGCTCCAAAATCCCATACATCGGCCAGGCCTTCTACATATATTAAATCTTTTACAATATCGATATCATATGAAGAAGTACTTTCTGTTACTTCCAGACTAGAATTACTGTCGATAGAATAACCTTCAGCCCCTTCAAGAGAAACCTCATATTGATATCCAACAGGAAGAACTACACTATATGAACCTCCATTGGTAAAAGGAAGTTGCCATGTCTTCCCAAGTTCATTAGTGAATACGACACTAAAATCTGAGGGGATACCTTCAGCTTCTGCCACATTCACGTTCCCTGTTAATGTTGTATAGGTAGCACTTTTGCGTACAATCCTGAAGTAACTTGGCTTATCTGTGTCGTCATATATATGATAAGTACCTGCGGTTTTAGCCATAAAGTTGACTTCTGTAAGCTCTCCCCCCACAGCAACTACATCATTTTGAAGTTCTGGATCTGCTACATATTCAAAATGGATATTACCATTACCATTTTGAGTAAGTGTCCAAAGGCTAATTTCGTCATCTTCATTCAGTTCAAGGCTAAAATACCTGCCGGTGGCACCCGATGAATTTATATATAATCTTCCCTTAAAATCTTCGTATTCATTAATATCATCATCATAACGGGTAAGATTGATATTTGTGGTTCGCAGGCGGTCACTTCCACCCCCGGTAAAGCTAAGATCTCCAACCGTGAAATCGGGTAAATTAATGCCTGAGGTTCCCGGGGTTATGGATTCGTCATACCAAGAGTTGATCACCTCTTCGGATAATTGATTTTTGAATTGTGTTTCATCAAGCTGAGTAGCACCGAAATCCCAGACATCTGCCAGTCCATTTCCTGCAGCTCCATCCTTTTGAATCAATAGATTCAGAGCAGTATTTTCTGTAATCTCTATGTTAGAACTACCGGTAATTGAATAACCATCGGCACCTTCAAGAGAAATGTCATAGGTAAAACCTGCAGGAAGGTCCAGCGTATAAGCACCTTCAGAAACTGAAGAACTCCAGGTATCACCACTTTCATTGGTAAAAACTATGCTGTAATCACCAGGAATATCTGAGGCTGCAGTAACATCTACATTACCGCTTACCGTAGCATTGTTAGCACTTTTTCGTAAAATTCTAAAATAACTCGGTTTCCCGGTATCGTCATAGATCTTATAGATTCCGGAAGTTTCTGCCGTAAAATTTAATTCGGTAATTTCTTCTCCAACAGCAACTACATCATTCTGAAGTTCTGAATCTGAAGTATTTTCAAAATGAATATTACTGTCACCTTCCTGGGAAAGAGCCCAGATTGTTACTTCATCACCTTCAGTCAAGTCCAGACTAAAAAACCTTCCTGTAGCTCCCGATGAATTAATATAAACTCTTCCTTTAAAATCTTCATATTCATCAATATCATCATCATAACGGGTAAGATTCACATTACTGGTTCGCAAGCGGTCACTTCCACCTCCTGTAAACCTAAGATCTCCAACCTTGAAATCAGGTAAATTAACGCCCGAGGTTCCCGGGGTTATGGATGCATCATACCAGGAAATGATAATTTCTTCCGACAATTGATTTTTATACTCAGCTTCATCAAGTTGTGTGGCACCAAAATCCCAAGCATCGGTAAGATCACTGCCTGATTCTGAACTCATCGTATTACTTTCACGTACGATTCTAAAATAACTTGGTTTCCCGGTATCGTCATAGATATTATAAGTGCCGGAAGTCTCTGCCGTAAATTTTAATTCGGTAATTTCTTCTCCAACAGCAACTACATCATTCTGTTGTTCTGAATCTGCAGCATTTTCAAAATGAATATTACTGTCACCTTCCTGAGAAAGAGCCCAAATTGTTACTTCATCACCTTCAGACAATTTAAGGCTGAGAAACCTGCCTGTAGCTCCCGATGAATTGATATAAACCCTTCCTTTAAAATCTTCAGATTCATCAATGTTGTCATCATAACGGGTAAGATTTGTATTGCTGGTTCTCAGGCGGTCACTCCCACCTCCTGTAAAGCTAAGGTCTCCAACCGCGAAATCTGGTAAATTAATGCCCGAGGTTCCCGGGGTTATGGATGCATCATACCAGGAATTGATAATTTCTTCCGACAATTGATTATTATACTCAGACTCATCAAGCTGTGTGGCACCAAAATCCCAAACATCTGGAAGTTTTCCTGAGGTTTCTTGTGAATAGCCCTGTAAAACTCCCAGCAGGAGGAACAGGCCTAAGAATTGTAATTTTTTCATCATTCCATAAAGATTTAATTTGATTAAAAATGTATTTATATGAAGATTTAATCTTCCATGTAAGCTTTTAATTTACTTTAATCCAGGACCAGGTTTCTTTAAACTTGATCATCTATTGTTCCCTAGGCGCCTATTCTCCAATTATCCCAATAATTGTCCTTTTTTAAGATAAGCTTTTATCGAAATCCCTATTGCATAATAATTTTTAAAAATAAAGGGGCATATGTTCTTAAAACACATACCCCTTTATCACTATTTTAGCTTTAAAACCATATTATCTCCAGCGAGGATCGCCTATCTGATTGTCAATAAGTGTTTGATTTGAGATGGTAAAATCTCCTGATGATGGATCGGCAAATTCCGGATCTAAGTTGAAAAAATTACTATCATCAAAAATGTACTGAGATGTATCAAGAAAGCCAGGTGCGTTAAAGTAATTATTATTACTAAAATCTGGAGATTCATCTATTCCTTCCCTATCTGCATAACCTTCAGATTCAGTATTCGCAATAATTGTATTTCTAACGGTTACATCATTGGATACAAATCTTACATATAAAATCCTTCTACTATCGTCATCAGCAACTGCATATAAAGTACAGCTATCTATAAGTATATTGGAAGTTACGCCCGTGTCATTAGAGGTCCCACTGGCATCCATTCTTATAAAGTCACGTCCCGGAGCAACATTATAGAATGTACTTTCGATTAAATTTAAGTTAAGTACATCAGAATTCCTGAAATCTATAAAGTCCCCTCCTGAAGTAAAGATGTCGTAAACTATACTACTTTCAACAGTAAGTGTTTGCAAAATGGCATCAGTTTCATTACCGGCAATAAAGGAACGTCCATAATCATGGATGTTACAACCACTTATCAATAGAGAATTGAAATTTCCTGGACCAGTGTACCTTACAGCATCTGAAAGATCTGATGATCCTTCACCAAGACCCTGCAGGTCCAGATCGATCAATTCAACGTCATCAGCTCCGGCGACCAATTCGAAATTAAGTTGAAGAAGTGGCTTATCGAAACTTCTTAACCCTCTAATGGTTAAAGATTTATCCAAGGTTACCGTTCCAGTTTGGGCTGTATAATCACCCGGTTCGAGTACAAGAATGTCTCCTGTGACTGCATCTGTGATCATCTGCAACAGATCATCTTCCGGAGTAACTAGTTTACCATCTCCGATATCGATTCCAGTAGTAAAGGTTTTCACGCCTCTAATCTGACTACCGTTTAGCAAGGTGGCTGTATAATCTGTTTCTGAGCTAAGACCGGTCACAGTAGCGATTCCCGCGGCTCTATCTTCAGCAGTAATCGTATAGGTTATATCTCCAGGGCTTATACTAATTTCAGTAACCTCGCTGCCAGGCACCCATCTCAAGAT
This sequence comes from Autumnicola psychrophila, assembly GCF_031846645.1. Lineage (NCBI taxonomy): Bacteria > Pseudomonadati > Bacteroidota > Flavobacteriia > Flavobacteriales > Flavobacteriaceae > Autumnicola > Autumnicola psychrophila. The sequence continues at coordinate 16,486 of NZ_JAVRHN010000008.1, read as the reverse complement.
GGCTTCACCAGACTTAATATCGCCATCTTCACCTTCAATAAAAATCTGTTCTGTCAAAGTTCGGGTCGTAGTGGTTGCCCATGAAGAATCGTCGAGTCCTCTATCACTAATGGTCTTTACCCTAATTGAATATAAAGTTTCACTTTCTAAGGGTACAAGAACCGGTAATTCATTCGGATTCACCTCAACCGTTCTTACAATATTGTTGAATTGTAATGAATCATTCGCAAACTCAACAATATAGCTGTTGGCATTTTCATTAACTGTCCAGTTTAGCTCTACATTTACCTGATTCCTTACGAACGCTGACAGATTTACCGGAGCGAATTCTCTGTTTACGGGAAGCTCTTCAATAAGTTCTTTATCATAGTCACAACCGGTAAAGGTTACCACCAGTAGAATAGCTATTAGTAAACTTTTAAATATATATTTTACTTTCATAACGTATTAATTAATTTTCTTTCTAGTACCCATAATCGTTTACTAATTGACCATTGCTGGCATCGATAAAGACCTGCCAAATTGGCCAAAATTGCCTATCGTCTGGATTGACTCCTGGTTTGTAAATTGTATTAATAATTTCATCTAATGGCTGATCCCAGGGAAAAGCGGAGTACTCCGGACCGGGATTTGAAGTTTCGCCTCTTTCCAAACCATAGATATCTATTGTATACCCATCTTCGTCATATCTAAAATATAATGTGGTAGGTACGTTTGCATAATCTCCGGTTCTATTTTGTAGATTGGTCAATTCTTCTTTTTCTTCATCTAATTTTTCACTTAGAAGATTCCACCTTATGAGATCCATTTTTCGATCCATCTCACCAGTGAATTCATATTTGTACTCTTCTACAATAGCATTGAACATTTCTTCTTTAGAACCAAGTGCATCCACATAAGCATCTACCTTTTCACTGTGCTGATCTGAAGGAAAGGCTCTTCTACGAATTTCTTTAAGATATGGTGCTGCTGCTGCCGGCCCCTCCAGTTCATTAGCCGCTTCAGCTGCAGTTAGTAGGATCTCGGCATATCTCATATAAATCCAATTTACTCCATCGTCATTTGTTGAAGTCACATAACGGTTCATCCATTCATATCTATATTTCCCAAAGTACCAGGTATCAATACCCGTAAGTTCCTGCTGAGCAATTCCATCCACTGCGGCACCCCATTGGTAAGGTACACATGTTACATCCCTTCTCATATCGCTCTCGTCGTAATCGTAATAAACTGTAGGTGTTGGACCTGCATCACCACCCCTGGGCTGACCGGTAAACTGATCTACACTATTATGGGGAACGGCGAATGAAAACAAAACCCTTCCGCGCCCATCAGCAAAAGGAATTTCCCATAAGGATTCCCCACCTGCATTTACATTTTCCTGATTAAATTTTTTCCAGAATCCTTCAAATGAAGGTTCAAGGGAAGCAGAACCACTATTAATGACAGACCTACTCTCATCCAGTGCCAATTGATACATATTCTGTACAGAAAGATCTGGGTCGTTACTTCTCCTTACCCCGTCGGGGTATTGTTGATGACCGGAGGCCACAAGAGCAAGTCTAGCCCTAAAGCCTTTTACAAAGGCTTTATTAATACGTTCTACGGTAGAAGTAGCCGGGCTTTCATTAGGCCATGCCACTAATGTTGAAGCTTCACCAAGATCAGCGATAAGGCGTTTGTAAATTGTATCACGACTTGTTTTTGGCAAATATAAAGTTTCAGATGTTATAGGCTCAAAACGGGCGGGAACATCCCCCCATGTCTTCATAAGATCTGCATAATACACGGCCCGGTATGTAAGTGCCGCTCCCAAAAGCTGTCCAAATTCGGTACCTGGTTCAGGATTACCAAAAGTTCTTAGACCTCGTATTACAATATTTGCCCGCTCAATCCCCTGATACATCATGGCCCAAGCGTTATTGTCAGTATTCATTCTGGAATTTCCTGGTTTCGCGTCGTAGTATAGTAAATCGGCATCTGAGCCTTCATTACCTGCTCGATAATGATATTCCACATCTGTATTAAATCCATAAAAAGGAATAAACCGGCCACGATACGAGTTCGTTTGACCCATAGGCTCGAGGATACCATCAACAGCACCTTTTGCTAAGCCCACTGTAGAAAAAATAGTAGATTCATCCAGGGTTGATTTTGCCGGAGCATCAAGAAAATCTTCATCTAAAAAATCTTCCTCACAAGATATCATCAGGCACGTCATAAAAAATATCGTACAGATTTTTATTAAGTTTTTCATTTTCATTAAATATTTTAGAAATTAAGATTTAAGCCAAATACTACTTGCCTGCTTCGGGGGAATGGAGAATAATCCACTCCCGGGGTAAGCGGGGTACTTCTCCTGGTGGACACTTCTGGATCAAGACCCGAATAATCGGTTAGGATAAACACATTATTTGCCGTTGTGTAAAATCTAAGTGTAGTAATATTATATTTAGAAAGAAATGAAGAAGGCAGGGTGTAACCCAAAGTAAGAGTGTTCAACCTAAGAAAAGAACCATCTTCTACCGCCCAATCACTAAATACATAACTTCGCATATAAGGAGACCACATCGTGGTATTTGTATTTGCAGCTGCTAGCGCATCTGGATCAGTTATAAGTTGACCGGTTTCAGGGTTTAGGTTCGTCCACCTGCTTCCATCTGCCATACTCGTACTTAAGTTTCGATACTGACTGTTTTCATTGGCTGTGGTGTATTGCACCTTATTAGCGTTATAAACATCGTTCCCCACGCTAAAATTAAAAGCTGCGGAAAAATCAAGGCCGTAGGCATAAGCATCCAGCACAAAACCACCGGTAAAATCTGGATTGGCATCCCCAATAATGGAGTTATCATTAATATCCACGACTCCATCGTCATTAATATCCTTTAACTTCAAAGAACCAGGCATTACTTCACCAATAAGTTCACTATTATCTACCACGTCTGGTTTTAGCGTATACTCATTTGTCGTGGCATCGAAATCAAAATCTGATACTTCATAGCGCCCATCATTTTGATAGCCAAACATCGCCCCTACAGGTTGTCCAACCCATACAGCATAATCACTTCCAATTTCGGAAGAGGCCCAGCCAGAATACTCCTGATAATCTTCCAGAGAACCTAAGGAATTAATCTTATTCCTGTTTGCAGATGCGTTTAGAGATAAGTTTAAACCATAGTCTGCCTTTGCAATTGCGTTAATATTTATTGAGCCTTCTACACCTGTGTTTTGAATCTCTCCAAGGTTTCTGTACTGAAACTCATATCCAGATCCCGGGGTACGAAATGCAAGTAATAGGTCTGTAGTTATATTTTTATATGCTTCAAAACTACCATTTAAAATTCCGCCAAATATATCAAAGTCAAGACCAACGTTCTGTGTTACCGTAGTTTCCCATTTTAGGTCCGGGTTGGCCAAGACCCTAGAAGCAGACCAATAAGTTGGGATTTCATTAAGATAGGTCGTTGTGTTTGATTGAAAGCTTTGCACGGTTTGTCCCGCCGGGATATTATTGTTACCAGCCTCCCCATAACTTAACCTCAACTTAAGGGCATCCAACCATTCCACGTTTTTTAGAAAATTCTCCTCTTTTAATTTCCAGGCTACCGCTGCAGAAGGGAAATATCCCCAACGATTATCACCAAGAAATTTACTGGAGCCATCTGCACGGTAAGTCGCTGTAACTAAATATTTACTTTTATAATCGTAATTAACACGTCCAAAGAAAGACAATAGCTTATCATCAGGTCTATAGAAATTATCCACGCTTTGTGGTGTTCCCTGGGTAGTTAATTTTCTTGTGGTTTCAAAACCAAAATCTTGAGGAAAACCCTGAATTTCAGAAGTTTCATCGTTATCCCGGGTTACAATCATCTCCTGACCCAACAGCAATTTAATATTGTGATCTTCATTAAGGAAATTATTAAAATCGTAATTGAATGTATTGGCATTCCTAAAACTTTCACGCTTTCTATCGCTATAAACCAATGAAGGCAAGCCTTGATTTTCTGCAGATGGTCTATTTCTTGAATAATAAGTAGAGCGTCCGTAATAACGATAATCCTGATCAATACGGTTGTCAAGACCAAAATCAGACTGAAACCTTAGATTATCTATTATATCCCAGCCAAAACTTCCCAACATATTAAAATTCTTCCTTAGCTGCTGTCTTTGATTGTCAGCAGTGGCCACAAAAGGATTAACCAAATAACCGGCTAAAGCTTGGTCTGTGTTTGTGGTTGTAAGTCCGGAAATTGGGATTGGGGAATATTGGACACTATATTTTAATCGGGAATCAGCAGAAGAAATCTCATTTTGCTCATTAGTTCCACCCCCGTGAATCTCTGTATCAGAATACCTTATTGTAAAAGACAAATCTACCTTCTCGCCAGGTTTACTTTTAAGAGCCAAAGACAAATTATCCCTTTTAAAATCTGAACCTATCATTATAGTGTTTACATCATAATGAGCATAATTAAAGTTGAAGCTGGCTTTTTCCGATCCGCCCCTAATTGCTACATCATGACTCTGGACTTCGCCCATATTACCGTAAATCTGTTTTTGCCAGTTATTGCCCTCCTTACCGACATATTGATCATAATCCTGCCAAAGTCCAAAATATCTTTCATATGAATCCAGGTTTTCCGGATCATCGAGCAGTGCATATTCATATTGCCATTTAACGAAATCCTCCGGATCTAGAACATCAAGAGTATTTGCAATCTTCTGAAATCCATAAAAAGTATTGGCATTCACACTGATTTTCCCGCTCGTTCCGTCTTTTGTAGTGATAATTATAACTCCGTTAGCTCCTCTTGAACCATAAATAGCGGTAGAGGAAGCGTCTTTGAGCACTGAAATACTTGCAATATCTGTAGGGCTAATATCGCTCATGCTATTAACAGGGAAACCATCAACAATTATCAATGGCGAACTATCTTGGGTTAAAGAACCATTACCTCGTATCCTGATATTAATTTCAGCATCTGGCGAACCTTCAGTGGAAAGCACTTGCACCCCAGCAAGTCTCCCTGTCAGGGTCTCTGCAACGCTAGATTTTGCCTGCTCGGTCAAGTCATTTCCAGAGATAGAAACCACTGACCCTGTTAGGTCTGATTTTCTGGTAGTACCATAACCTACCACCACGACCTCATCCAAAGAATTTGAATCTACCTCCAGTGATGCGTCAATAACACTTCTCCCATTTAAATCAACCTCAAGAGTTTGAAATCCAACATAACTAAAAACTAAAATAGCATCTTCACTTGAAACCTGCAGAGAATATTCACCATCAAAATCTGTCACGGTTCCGTTAGAAGTTCCTTGTTCTAAAACCGTAACCCCGGGAAGTGGGCTTCCATCATCTCCAGCGATTACTGTTCCCGTTATCGGGGTAGTTTGAGCAAAAAGGGGATTACCTGAACCTATAAGAAAAAATACAAGTAAGATCACCAAAGATATACCGTTATGCTTCCCTTCCGAAAATGTAGTCCTACAAAGACAACATAATTTGTAGTGTAATTTTTTCATCATAAATACTTCATTTAAATAATGTGAATACGTTTTAGTCAAGGTCCTTTGGTCGAAAACGATTTCGTTAATTGTTAAATAAATTTTAATACAACTCGATAATACAGTCTTTCACTAAAAAAAGCAGAAACAAATTTATAAACCTTTAACAATGTAATCGATTACGTAAATATATTCACAAATTATCAATAACAAAAATATTCTTAAAAAAAATTTAATTCTTTTCGCTTTATTTATTACCTGCCTCGCGTTAAACCAAGATTAGGGTTGAAAATAGTGGAAACACAAATAATTAATAGCTTTCTAGAAATGCGCTTAATTTTCTATCATTGTTATCTATTTTCCATAAGAGGTTAAAATTTGAGTTCGATTAAAATAACCAGCTTTTGTTTTTGAAGAGTCTGAAATTTGATTAATGATTTTTTGGGCAGGAAACTGTAAGTTATTTTCCCACGGATAAGGTTTGTCATAAAGTTGCCGAAGCTTCTGTGCCTTAAGAGCTCGATCTGGTTTATATTTTTGCTTTCATCGTTTGCAGTCTCTATAATAGAACGCTTTCTCAGCAGTATTTTGTCCGAGAGTGTCATCAGTGAATTCTTCATATTGTTCGAACACCTTTTTTCGCTTTATGCGATTGTTCTTACATAATGCACCTTCACATAATACTGATAAAAATGATTGAACGCCCTGAAACCGCTAAACTGTAAGATAATGGCAATGGTAATGACTTTAGAGGGGTTGCCTAATAAGTGGTTCTCGTTGACTTGATCATATTCTATGCAAACTCGTCCACAAGACAAAAAACTTGGGTAATTATATAGTAGATCATTATAAGCAGTTTACTAGTTAAAATTATAATCTTAAGAACTTTAGGTTTATAGAGTACAAGGGGATCCCTGTTGCCTACCGCTTTTCGCATTCGTGTACCATTGCCCCAGACTGGTTCATCTTTTAGGAGTAGATGGGTCTGTATGTCTATACTGGAAAATGATTTTTTGAAGCACCACTAAAAAACGAGGTTTTGTACCAGATAAAAAAAGAAAACTTTATGATTGCATCATCTTCGCCATTGCGGAGGGAGACTAACTATATGTTTCTATTTGTAATGGACTTATTGTAATAGATTAAAGGATCGGGAAGATTAGAAATAGCCTCCACATTGGATTCGTCAGAATTAGTTGCACTAGCATCCGAAGGATTTCCAGAAGGTCCTCGTCTAAAAAATCAATCTCTGATTTTTCAGCATATAAAATAATTCATTGGCAATCCTAACCCGCAGCTCCTAAGGAAACAATTCTTCAATGGATGGAGGAAAAACCCAAGCCTTCTTTTAGCCATGTCCTTTAAATTCGACTTATTTATTTTACTTTCAGTACTAAAGTATAATGCACTGTACCCTTCCCCTGATTTTAAGTTACTATTCCATAGAGTTTCTACCTCCAATGTTGCTAAGTTTATAGGTGAAACTGAACATTGCGTAGCGGGTTAAGATCAAACTACTGGAATCCCGGATGTAATCTTCTTCAATAATCCTTCTTGTTTCTACATTTTGATCCAGCAGATCATAAACCTTTATCTTTACCGAAGCATCATCTTTTAAAAATTTATAGCCCAGGCTTAAATTCCACAAAATTATGGAATTATCAAATCCCGGTGCCACGTTTTCAAGGTAACGGTAAGAAATATCATTGGCAAAAATTAGATCTTCAGGCCAGTAAGTGGTGAATTCTAAACCGGCGCTGTGATTTATAAACTTCTGATTCCTGTCACTGTTAATATCATATATTGAGCTTTGATAGGAAAGTTCATATTCGGGATTTATTTCCAAAATTTCTTCGATGGAATAGGTGAACCGTAAATTCGGACTAAAGGAAAACCGCTCCGCCTGAAATTTTGTAGCATTTGTAAAACCCAGGTTTTTGTCGTAAGATCCGTTTAATCTTACTCTAAATCTGAACTGGCTGATTTCTTTTTTTATTTGCTTACTGTAGGATATTCCTGCATTAGCATTCATGCCCCCGTCAATATTGGTGAACCTGGTGGTCCTCACCAGGTTATCATTAATGGTTGTTACGGAAACTACATCGTTCTGAATTAGATTGAAAGATATCCAGCTGGAGATCCCGCTGCGCGTGTCGTAATCATAATTACGATATCTCAAATCCATGTCGTGGGTATAGGTAGGCCTTAAATCGGGATTCCCTATAATAATATCAAGAGGATCGGTGCGGTCCACCACTGGCTGAAGCTGTCTTATGGAGGGAATATCTGCTTCGGTTTCATAATTTATAGAATAGCGATCTTTTCCCTCCTCCTCATGTTCAATTTCTATTTCCAGGTTTAAATTAGTGTAGTTGTTTTGAAGGAAAGTCTCCTGGAAAAGGTTAGTATTCTCCAGTTCGGCATATAAAAGACCAAGATCAGTCTCAATTTCCCAGGCATCTTTTTCATATTTAAAGCCAATATTCGGGGAATGTCTTTTGCTTAAAACTTTAAAATCATTACTTAACAATTCATTTATTCGGGTGTAATCGGCAGCGTTTTCTTCATCAGATTCATAGACATATCTTTGATTGGTCGCGTAGCTGTAATCAAAGTCATAGGAAGCATCGAGGTCAAAAAACGGAGATAAGGCAAGGCGGTACCTTACTTCAGCCGAATATTGATCTTCCTTTTCTTCTTCATCTATATATTGGTCCTGTATGGCAATACTGTCGTTATCTTCCAGGAAGAAAATGCTTTCTGAATAGTAAACATTCTCGTTTTTCTCTCTTTCATGACTATTTGAAAATTCTAAATGTAAGAAAGAACCATTAGCACCAAAGCGTCTTGTAAAATCAATTTCATTATCCAAATCCAAGCCGTTACCAGACTCATTTTCATCGGTTGTAGTGTTGTTAATGAGATCTCCATCTTCATTTAAAGATTCGGAAAAACTCTCGCTGTAAGATTCTCCAAAATTGGTATTTAGATCAGATTCTATGGAGAGCCTAGTTAGCGTATCAAATTCTATTTCAAATTCCACATTAGCACGGTGACTGTCATTGAGGTTATTGCTCTCCCTTTCAGAATTTTTGAAGTATCTGGAACCGGGGATTAGATATTCAGTTTGGGTGGCAGAGCGACGTTCGGTATCATTCCTTCCGTAAAAATAGTCTCCGCTAGCCTCCACTTCTTCAACCCCCCATATATTGTTCCATTCATTGGCAGCATTGATACCGGCAGATTCAGATTTGGTGATCCCTCTTCCCCCGTCATTTCTCACAGCACTGCGCCCCATCATACCAAAGGTTTCGTCGTAGCTAAAACCTGAGCTGTTAATATTGTTGGAACTAGCCAGAATACTTGTCCTGAATTCATCATTGAAATAATTGAAAATTCCGCTTGCTTCATATCGGTCATCCGTGCCATAGCCGGCCGTAGCACGGGCAAAATATCCTTTATTTTTATCTTCTTTAATGGTAATATTAACAGTTTTATTGTTGGAGTCTCCCGATTCTCCGGTGAATTCCTGGGATTCGGTTTTTGTATCGGTGATCTGGATTCTATTGATAATCTCCTTCGGAAGGTTTTTTAGCGCGATTTGCGGGTCATCTCCAAAAAATTCTTCTCCGTTCACAATGATTCTCGAAATTGGAGTTCCGTTGATGGTAATATTCCCTTCACGATCTATCTCCACACCGGGAAGTTTCTTCATTATTTCTTCCAAATTGGCATCCGGCCTGGTTTGAAACGAATCTGCATTAAATTCTGTTGTATCTTTTTTAATTCTTACAGGAGGATTTGTTGCGGTTATCATCACTTCTTCCAGTGTATTTTCCTCTATTTTCATCTTTATCGTCCCAATATTCACCTCCTTCTTTATTTTTAAAGTAGATTTATAAGGGCTAAAACCTGCGAAGGAAACGAAAAGATTTCCTTTATCTTCGGAAGTGGTGCCCTTTAGTTGAAATTCACCATTTTCTTTCGAAAGGGCGTAACCTACCATGGCGCTGTCAGTTACTGTTTCCAGGTGAATGGTCGCAGATTCCAAAGGTGCTCCTTTCTCGTCTAATATTTTCCCACGGATTGTGATCTCCTGAGCAAAAACAGAAGATGTGAAAAATATGGCAATTATGATGGTTCCATGAACAGCAAGAAAATTCTTAATCCATTCCATGAAATGACGCTTTCATTAAATATTTTAACATTATATATATTTTTCAAAAATAAAAAATACTTGTCCTAAGCCAATTTATTCAATACACCAGTCTGCCCGTTCCTTGAATTCGGCCTGATAGTCATCTTTCCATTTTGAAATAGTAGACGCACCAGGTCCATCCACCCAGTGGTTCGTACCTTCTTTGCGAACATATGCTCCGCCCCAACTGGGTTGACTTGGGTCTTCAGGATCATTAATACCCCGATTGGCACTGATCAGATGCAAAAAAGTGGGCGTGTCTCCCTCGATAACTCCGGGGCCCGCCATGGCTTCTGGCGGATAGATGGCACAAAGCGGCCCATGATTGTTGATAATGTTCTCCTGGGCCCATTCTTTACTGTCACTGTGAAACATACCATGGTATGTTTTCCTGGATTCGATAATAAACAGGTCCGGGAATTCGTTCATGAGCCATTCATGCGAAGCATCTTGACATGCGATCAAGTAGACTCTTAGCTTGCTGATAAAAGTTTTCAGTTCCTCTTCGCTTCGCGTATTCCTGACATCCCAGATGGCCTGGGCAATTTCTCTGGGGCCACCCCATACACCGATCCATATTGGCCGTGAATCGGGCTTGTCGGCAGCGGCGATGATGGCATTTGAAGCTTCACTACTTTTACCCTCTCCAATTATATCTTCAACGGGTTGTTTGTCACATCCCCATTTTATTTTAATACCGTTGTTATTGCCCTTGCCCTCATAGGTAATGGCCCGAAGGGCATCGGCCGTAGGGTATTTGGCATCGTGCTTTCGTAAATTTTCGTCAACCTTATCGTATTCATCAAGAGCGGCCAAGATATTTTCCTTTTCCGCAACCATATCAAATGTACCGGCGGATGCAATTAACCCCTCCACATCTAATTCATTGGAGTAAAGCAAGAAACGAACGATCGACTGCACGTCATCAGGGTCACTATTGGTCACCGGAAATGGTGGAAAGTCAGATGTAATGATAACGCGATAACGCTCATTGGCGGTAGTTTCAGAGGAAGTCGGTTCCTGGGCAGCTAAGGGTTTGCATGCCATAACGGCAACCAGCGCAAGAAGTATAGTTTTCACATAGATTTGCATTTCGATATATTTTAAGTTAATATTATTCAATGTAAGTTATGTTTTTATTGCTTCGTTATTAGGATTGAACGGATTCTCCAGACCTGCTTCTATAAAATCGGATATTTTTCTTTTAGTGCTATTAAACTCGCGCTTATCAAGTTTATATCGACTTCCATCCTCCCCACTCCCGGATTCTTAAAAGCATTTAATCCATTAGCTTCAATCCCCAGAATATCTAAATATTCAGAACCCAGCGAACCGTTCCATAGATCAAAATAACCACAGAAAATAGAGCTAATGGGCTTTGAAAGGGTTAATTTGCCTAAAGGAAAGGTTAAGAAAGTTAAGGAAAGGTGAAGCGGCTATAAAATCCAACATATTTTAACTATTATTATGTATGATTAATAGGTTCTTGAATAAGTGGATAGATTTTGTTAAGGATCATATCTATATAATAACTATACTCATTTTTGTTTCTTTAGTGGGCCTTCTGCTTGTTCAGTACCATCTTATTAAACTGGAAGTAGATATCCAACAGCATAATTTTAATGAAGAAATAGATGATGTTCTATTGGATATGCATCATAGAATAGAAGATGATGAATTGTTAAGTAACCAGGTTATTGATCTGATTGGCAACAAGGTTAAGCCCGTATCAAAAAAAGATTCCATTGAAACAGCGCTTACAGATGAAATTCGGCATTTTACTGACAGTATTATGACTAAAAGGGGCGTTGGTTTTCTAGATTACGATTTTGCCTTTTATCAGCGCTATGAAGATACCATTGTCTTTGCTTCAGCCAAAGAGATCAAACAACCGGATGTTCAGGAATATTCCATCAAAGCCGGATGGAGAATTAAGGAGATGTATGGAGAGGGTGTCTTCCGTTTTGGTCTGGTTTTTCACAACAAATCCCTATATATACTTTACCAAATATATTCTATTCTTATCATTACGATAATTTTGATAGTTATTCTTCTAGGTAGCTTTTTTAGTACCTTCTTAGTGTTAAAAAAACAAAAACAGTTGTCAGAATTAAAAACCGATTTTATCAATAACCTAACCCATGAACTTAAAACCCCTATTTTTGCTTCTTCTATCATCTATAAAATAATCAAAAAAAAATATTCGGAATTTTCTGAAAGTGAATTGAAATACAACTTAGCTCTTTTAGAGAAAGAAAATCACTTACTAAAAAGTAAAATAGAGAAAGTATTGGAATTGACGGATTTGGAAAGGACAAATCCGGATGTAAAACTTGTGGTTATGGATTTACATGAAACGATACGTCAAAAAAAAGAAATATATAAACTTATTATTGAGTCGGCTTCGGGTACACTTTCCTGTAACCTGGAAGCATCTGATTTCTTAATTTTAGGAGATTCCGTCCACATTGCCAGTATTATCGACAATCTTTTGGACAACGCCATTAAATATTCTGAAAATGGACCTAAAATTTCAATTTCTACTTCTAATTCCGAAGGTGAAATTATCCTTAAAATTACAGACAAAGGCATAGGAGTAGAGGAAAAAAATTTACCATATATTTTTGATAAATTTTATAGGGTAAGCCATGGGGACCTGCACAATATTAAGGGTTTTGGTTTGGGGTTGAGCTATGTAAAAATGATGACAGAAATTCATGGAGGAAAGATAAATTTTCAGAGCAAAAAAAACCAGGGAAGTACGGTCACAATTATTTTTCCCGTTTACACTAATAATAAAATTAATATAGATGAATCCTCGAATCTTATTGGTAGAAGATGATCAGACCCTTGGATATGCTCTAAAGACCTATTTGGAAATGAATAATTTTATAGTTTCCTTAAAAGGTGATGGCCTATTGGGACAGAAAGCTTTTGAAAACGAAGTTTTTGACATTTGTGTTCTGGATGTAATGATGCCAAAAATGGATGGGTTTATGCTCGCAACTGAATTAAAAAAATTAAATCCTGATATTCCCATTATTTTTCTAACGGCGAGGTCGATGAAAATTGACAAACTTCAAGGCTTTCAAAAAGGAGCAGATGATTATATTATAAAACCAGTTGATGAGGAAGAATTGGTTGCCCGGATAAAAGCCGTTTTAAGAAGAAGTCAGCAACAAATTAATCAACAAACTACCTATAAAATAGGTGTCTTAGAATTTGATTGGGAAAGTCGTAGGTTGGTTTCCTCTAATGAAACCATTATTCTTACTGAAAAAGAAGCTGAATTACTGCGCCTTTTATGTCAAAAAAAGAACCGGTTATTGAATAGAAAACTGGTTTTACGAGAACTATGGGGAAGTGCCGATTACTTTAACAGGCGTAGCATGGACGTACACATGTCTAAATTGCGGAAATATTTAAGGCTTGATCCAAAAATAAACCTTATAAATATTCACGGAAAAGGATACATATTGGAGGATTTATAGAGGGAAGTCTAAAATGAATCCTTCAATTAAAGTAATTGGAATTTTACAAACTCCCTTAACTATGGGGCACCAATTTTTTCAGGAAGGAAGACCTGACAAATCATAGCTTAATCGTCAATTACATTCCAAATAAAAAACCGCCTCATTTTAGTAAACGAGACGGCTTCTTTGTCGGGATGACAGGACGCTTATAAGGCTCTGAAACCACCTGTATTTTCAAGGGTTTTCGTGAATCCGATTTTTTGAACTCACGATTAACACACATTAGAATTAAAATGTAGTAAAGTAATTGGATATCTGTACTCTTTAAAGATAAGGATTTTTTCATTTATACATTTTCTTCCATGTACAACAGAAAAAAAATCTATTTTATTTCGTGAAAAGTTCATGTGAATTTTCATCTCTGAAATTTTGGTGTTCAATCTTGCTAAACTAATTCCATTTCTATTCAAGAGGGTAAAAGAGAATAAAAAAAATTCAAATAAAGAGGCTAGAGTGTATATAATTCTAATTTCAGCTCTATTCCTGCGGTTTCGAAGCGCCTCCATATAGCGTGCACCAACCTAGGCACCTTAATCTTAACCTATTAGGTTCCATGGATAGAAAAAGGACAAACTCTCCAGGATGATCTTCAGTTAATCATATCGTTTCCTTTACATCAGGTGAACGGTATAAAAGTGATATATCCTCAGCACATTCCCTTTCATTCCGCTCCTCTTCATTTCAGGGATGGCCCTTCGTTAAAAAAGATCATGGACCCATACCGTAAATTCTTCGTAATTTCTTTGTGCTATACTAACCGCTTTTTTCGTTACAATCCTATCACCCCCAGAGCGCTCCATGGGCTTGCCCCGGAAAAAATTTACTTCGCCCCGGAAATATCCCAGAGCCGGTTCAAAGCTAGTCCGCCACTAGTACATTAAAAGTCCACTTTTTGGACTAGTTAAATGTTTAATAGATGAATTAGTTATATAAAAAAACAACCTCTTTATTTTAATAAAGAGGCTGACATTAACTAAATTCCTACCAGTGTTAGAACTGAAGTGCGTATTGGATTTTCAGGCCAAACGCCAATGTCTTTACTTCTTCCACATATTCAGTAGAGTCAGTATTATTTGCCGACGAAAGTAGACTTCTATTCATGAAATTCGTTGGATCTTCAGTATTGTAGGCAATAAGATTCTGCTGGTTTTGTTCAGGCTTTACATCCTTTAGACCATAGTCTATGAACAAGCCCATGTAAAGAGCTTTATCATTTTCCAGCATAAATTTGACTCCTGCTTCCATATTTAATATGAAATTGGTTCTGAGTCCTAGTTCTGATCTTGATGTATCCATAGAACCAAATTCTCCAAATCCGGCAAATCTTGGATTACGAAGTTCTGCATCATATTGTTTATAGTATCCACTGGTTGTTAAAGAAGAAGCCTGTGCTTCGTATTCTGATTGAAGAACAAAGCCTGCTTTCAAACCTCCTGCTGCATAGAACCTGGTGATTCCCTGGGTTTCGTATTGAACCTGAAGAGGTATGTTCAGGAAATATGCATACTGATACTCAAAGAAATCTTCAGCGCGGTAGCGAAACTCAAATTCTTCGCCTTCCATATCTAAGGAGGTGTAAGCATCTTCTATAGATGAAAGGTAAGCAGAGCCTTCGGTGTACTGAAGCTCGGCACCTGTACCAATACTCCAATAATCAGAAAGATAGTAAGAGTAGCCTACACCAAAGTTTAATCCGTTTTCCATATCGTTTTTCTGCCCTAGTACTTCATAGTCAAGTTTAGAGAATAAGCCCTCGAGGGAGAAAGAAACTTCGTTTTTAGATTGAGCATGGGAAGTCCCTATGGCCCCGGAAATCAGCATGACCAGTAATAACCTCACTTTTGTTTTGCTCGGGTAAATATTTATATTATTGATTTTCATTATATTTTATTTGATAGTTTAAATTACTGCAGTGGTTGAATTAGCGGACAATAAATTTCACAGAATTATTGCGCTTACTTGTTCTTATGCTGAGAATATAAACCCCTGCCTGCATGTTGACTGGTAAATCAATCGTGGTGATTTTCCTATTTGAACTTAGTCGTTTTACAAGACCTCCGTTAAGCGTATGTATTGCAAGTTCCATTGTCTCCAATTCTTGTTTAGGATAATCAGCAAAAAGCTCTAATGATTCTCCTGCGTTCACTGGGTTGGGAGTTAGTACTACCTTATACGAACTTCTAAGTTGAATGGAAGTGGAGCAGGTTCTTAGTACTTCTCCATCTTCTGTTGTCATTTCTACAGAGTAAGTACTCTCAGAATTCAGCTGATCGCTGGCATTATCACCTTCAGAAAAATATTGGTCTGTTCCAACTAATAATCCATTTTTAAACCATTTGTAGCTCACGAATTTATAGCCACCATTGGTTTCCGGATTGTTGTTCACAAGCAATACGTTATTAAATTTCTGAACCACGATATCTTCAAAATTGAAGTTCTTTTCGATGGTGATATTGTAGGATCTGGTGATACTTCCATCTTCTGGAGTTACAGTGACAGTTTGATAATAAAATCCTGGAGCCGGTGTTGCTATTGTAAAGATTTCTTGCTGGTCTACTGAAGAACCAGGATTTGGTTCCAACTGAATTTCAACTTCATTTTCTTCACCACTGCAACCAATGAGATAATAAATCTCAGCGGAAGGATTGGTATATGTAGTACCGTTAATAACAACAGTATCTAATCGCCCTTCGCTATTGCGAACCGTGAGGAGCATGGTAACAGGCGCTGCCGCTTCATAATTATTATTTCCTTCCTGAACTGCGGTAATGGCTATTTGCCCTGCCTGCAATAATCTTACAAAACCACGTGGCCCAACTGTAGCAGCAGGATTTTCTGTCTCATACGTATAGGTGTAAATAACAGGTAATCCGGAAGTAGAAGTCGCCATTAATTGAAAATCATCGCCTTGAAGGCTTCTGTCTGCAATTTCATCAAAAGTGATGTTCTGTGCTGCCTTGTTGATCAACAGATTGGCAGTGAGCACTTGATCTGCATACCCAGGCTGGCTTACAGTAGCAGTTACTATATAGGAGCCGGCGTTAATTTGACCATTATCGGCATACGCTACGGTAGCACCTTCTGGAAGGCCGCTGACAGCGATGCTGTGTGCAGTGCCATCATAAGTGAAAGTAGCGCCTTCAAAAGCCAATCCTGTGATTTCTGCGTTTTCGATCACCAAAGACACTTCTTTTGATGCAGCCAAATAGTTGTCAGTTGCTTCGGAAGTCACAGTAACTTC